>DATIKE010000283.1:0-20923 GCA_035477895.1 Phycisphaerae bacterium | reverse complement strand
CGGGCAAAGCCCGCCCTACGATTGGAGCATTACGACGGCAGGAACTGCGTCCCCTCGTTCACGCCCGGTCGTCACGACCGGTGCTGTGCCGGCCGAGCCCGTCCTCGGTTCGCCTCCGTGTGATCAGGAGCCGGGCCCGGGGTCGGGGAATTCCGCCGAGGCCGACGGTGCACCGGGGCTGGCCAGCATCGTCGAGGCCGCCCCGTCCTGCTTGACGAAGATATAGTACAGCTTGCCCTCGGCAAATGTGCGGCCGGCCAGCTCGCCTACTTTCGGCCCGGTGCCCATGAAGACGTCGCAGCGACCGGCAGCCCGGATGGCCCCGCCGGTGTCCTGGTCGAGGGCAAAGCCCTCGTACTCGTAGGGGCGGATCTGCCCGTCGGCGGCTTGAGCCGGCAGTTGAGTCACCAGGAAGCTGACGCACGCCCGCGGGTAGACCTGCTTGTCGGTGGCGATGGAGCGAAAGGGTGTGACCGGCACGTTCAGACTGCCGTAAGGTCCACCACCGCGCGGCGTGAAGAACACGTACCGCTTGTTGACCGCCAGGGCTGAGTCCAGTTTCTCGGGATGCTGCTTGAAGAAACGGATCAGGCCCTGGAGCGACAGATCCTGCGAGCCGATCGCGCCTTCCTCGACGAGCTTCTGGCCGATCGAGGTGTACTCGTAACCGTTGTTACCGTGGTAGCCGATGTCGAAGAGCGATCCATCCTCCATCCGCAGCCGGCCGGAGCCTTGAACGGTGACGATGTACGTCTCGAACCGGTCCCGCAGCCAGACGAGTTCAAGGCCCTTGCCGGCCAACGCGCCGCGGTCGATCTCCTCGCGGGTTAAATACGGCCCGCCGCCCTTGCGCTGGTAGACCCCGGTGATCGGGTCGCCCTCGATGTCCGCCGGGCGTTTGTACAACGGATACTTGAACTCGGCGTCCGGCTTGCGCCGGGCGTCGAAGATCGGGCGATAGTAGCCGGTGTACAGCACGGTGCCGCGGTCATCGCAACCACGGGAGATATAGATGTCAAACCGCTGCTTGATGGTCTGATCGAGCTCCTCGGGCGATCGGGCGGTGCGGATCACGTCCAGGAAGGCCTCGATGCTGGCCACCGCGCGCTCGTGGGTGACGTCGCCGTACGGGAAGAACTGTTTAGAGGACGGGCGGCTCAGATACTCCAGGCTGTACATGGCCGCCTGCTCGAGACCGGTCTTCCGGCCGAAACCGCCGCTGAAGTCGGGATACTGGCTCGGATCGGTAAGCTTGACCAGTGCCCGTTCGCCGGGCGGAAGCTGACGGTTGTAGTCCGGCGGTGGTTCAGTCATCGGGACCGGCTGAGTCGACTTGCAGCCGACGACCGCGATCACAAGAGCCAGCCCCACACACCATTGCGGTAAGGAAACACGCACCTCATGTCCTCCATGACAATCCGGCCCCGGAAAGCGTCACCGCTCAGCCAAGCAGGCTGGGCCAAGGCCAGGAGCCTGGCCGGGCGACAACGCAATTGTAACGAGCCGCAGGCTCGTTGTCTCGCTGTCCAGTTGGGATATTATCGGCCGCTGGGCCGGTGGAAGGTGACCGGTTTTGACCGGTCCCGGGGCGATTCGCGGTATACTGCCCGGCTCGTGATTGGGGACAGCGAGGATGCAGGCGGACAAGGCCGCCCGCGTATCCGATCGCTCCCCCGCCTGCGGCGGGCAAGCCGCCGGTCGATTTCCACGGTTTGGGGACAGGCTCTAACCCCGACGAGGCGGCCTGGAAAGCGGCCCCGTACATCTCCTCCCGCGTTTCCCCCTTACCTAAGGGGGGACCAAGGGGGGTTTTTTATCGGCGCGACGCAGGGTAAACATCCGGGCCGGGGATGCGATACAATGCTCCGTCCTTCAACCTGGAGGCGGCCCAGACCGTGATTCGGGTACCGCCCGGCAGGGAACTGTCTGACAGATGAGGAATCGCAACCGATGGCACTACCGACCGGCAACATGATGGAAAGGATCGTCGCCCTGTGCAAACGGCGGGGGTTCATCTTCCAGTCCAGCGAGATCTACGGCGGGATCAACGGGTTCTGGGACTACGGCCCGCTGGGCGTGGAGCTGAAACGCAACCTCAAGGACGCCTGGTGGCACGACATGGTCCACTGCCCCCCCACCGGCCCCGCCGGTCGCGAGTTCGCCATGGTCGGCCTCGATTGCTCCATCATCATGCACCCGCAGGTATGGAAGTGCTCGGGGCACCACGATCTGTTCAGCGACAAGATGGTCGATTGCAGGGAGTGCAAAGGCAGATTTCGCGCGGATCAACTTGTCTTCCTATACGTTCTAAAAAATAGCGAAGGGGAGAAGCTTGACGATATTGCCGAGGCGCTTGACAAAATCAAGACCCTCGCCGGATCAGGCATTCAGTCTTCCTTCGAGACAGCGCTTGATGTCGGGGTCGAAGCACAGAGCCTCTCTACGGCATTGGAGTGCGCTACACAACGAATCGAAGAAACTGCGAAAAGCCGCAACGTTGGAAACCTTAAGAAGTGTTCAGTCCACTTTGCCCCGTCATGCATCGGGCAGCAGAAGGCATACGTTGTGGTCGTGGATAAAAATGGTAAAATCAATTACGCAGTTGCGGTAGAATGCGCCGCGGTTGAGGCCGGGAATCCACGCCCCTGTCCGAGATGCGGTGCGGCAGATAGCCTGACCGAGCCCCGTGAATTCAACCTGATGCTCGATACTCACCCGGGGCCGATCAAAGATGAGGCCAATCGTGCCTTCCTCCGCCCCGAGACCGCCCAGGGGATCTTCGTCAACTTCAAGAACGTCTGCGACAGCAGCCGGGTCAAGGTGCCGTTCGGGATCGCCCAGGTCGGCAAAAGCTTCCGCAACGAGATCACGCCGCGGAACTTCACCTTCCGCTCGCGCGAGTTCGAGCAGATGGAGATCGAGTTCTTCTGCCACCCGTCCGAGTCCAACCAGTGGTACGAGTACTGGCGCGACCTGCGGCTGAAGTGGTACACGGACCTCGGACTGAAGAGCGAGAAGCTGCAACTCCGCGAGCACGGCAAGAAGGAACTGTCGCACTACAGTTGCGGCACCAGCGACATCGAGTACGCCTTCCCGTTCCTGGCCGGGGGGGACTTCGGCGAGCTGGAGGGCGTCGCCCACCGGGGGGATTTCGACCTGCGGAGCCACATGGAGGGCAAGCTGGTTGCCAAGGACGGGCAGCTCGTGGTCGACGTCGGGCCGGACGGCAAGCCGAAATGGAAAGGCAGCGGCAAGGACCTCACCTACTTCGACGACGAGCGCAAGGAGCGTTTCGTGCCGCACGTCATCGAGCCGTCGGCCGGGGCGGATCGCGGGACGCTGGCGTTTATCTGCGAGGCTTACACTGTGGACGAGTCGCGGCCCAGCCCGGAACTGATGAAGTTCCACCCGCGGCTGGCGCCGATCAAGGCGGCTGTTTTCCCGCTGGTCAACAAGGACGGGCTGCCGGAGATCGCCGAGCCGCTTTACCGAGACATCCGCAAATGCTGGCCGGCCCAGTACGACGCCAAGGCGTCGATCGGCAAGCGCTACGCCCGAATGGACGAGGCCGGAACCCCATACTGTTTCACCATCGACGGCCAGACCAAGGAGGACGGCACCGTCACCGTCCGCGACCGAGACACCGGCAGCCAGGAGCGAATCGACAAGAGCCGGGTGATCGAATACCTGGTTGAGAAGCTGGCGAGGTGAATCCCGCGGTCAACCCACTCTCGCCGGCAAACAATTATTATCGAGGGAACACCCCATGAAATGGCGACCGATGCTTGCGGCACTGGGATCACTGGCGGGACTGGTGGGTTGTACGGCAGGCGAGCCGTTGCGGGCAGTCTCCGCCGTTGACATTCAGCGCTACATGGGTAAGTGGTACGAGATCGCAGCTTACGAGGCCCCGTTCGCGGAAAGCTGCACCGGGACGACGGCTGAGTACACCCTGCGTGACGACGGCCGGTTCGACGTGGTGAACAGTTGCCGGGAAGGCCAACTCGACGGCCCGGTGCGGGCGGCCATCGGCACGGCCCGCGTGGTGGACGCCGAAACCAGGGCGAAGCTCAAGGTCTCGTTCGTCTGGCCCTTCGAGGGCGACTACTGGATCATCGACCTCGACCCGGAGTATCAGTGGGCGGTGGTTGGCGAACCCGGTCGGCGGTACCTCTGGATCCTGAGCCGGACCGCCACCATGGACGAGCCGGTGTACCAGGGCATTACCACCCGCCTGGAGGCCCAGGGCTACGACCCGTCAAAACTGCACCGCACGCTGCAGCGGCCGTAGTTCGTATCCTTCCCGGGATTCCCCACCGTGTGTTCACGGCGGGCTCAGGCGGAGACTTCCGCGCTCGGATCACCGGCCTGTCGAAGGGCCCGTGTCCTGCTGCTCCAGCTCTTCCGACAGCCGGCTGACGAATTGGCTTTCCTGCTCGACGGGATCGAGAGCGGCTTTCATCTCCACGGCCGCCAGAATCACGGACATCAGCAGGAATATGCCACCGAACACGAAGCAAACGAGGGCAATGTAATTGGCGCCCGAGTGAAACGTGCTCAGGCCGAGGGCCAGCGAGCAGATGGTCAGCGAAGCAATCGTGGCCAGGAGACACAGGATGCCGAGCTGCATAAGCCGGGCTCTGCGGGTCACGCGGGTGGTCTGGATCTGAAGCATCTGCCGAAGCTGCTGGTGCCGGCGGCGGGCGAGGTCGGTGAGCCGCCCCTCGGCACGGGCGTGCAGATACCTGTCGTGCTCGGTGAGCCGCTCACGCTGGAACTCGCGAATGCGCGACACCAGGGTGGCCATGCGATTGTAGAAAGCCAGGCCCAGCAGACCGCACGCAGAGATGATCACAACGGGCACGACCGACGCGCTGATGAACTTGTAGACGTTTTCAGGCGGCATGGGAGGAAGATTATACCTTGCGGCGCGCGGTTGTCGCGGCCTGGGTGGAGTCGGGCAGGTCGATCCAGGTGTAATCGCCGAAAAGGTTCGGGGCTTCGCGCTGGAGGATTCGCAGGATGATGGCGGCCACCTTGCGGATCTCGGTCTCGGCGTCGGCCGTGCAGCGCAGCTCGATGAAGTGCCGCAAGGCCCGGGCGTTGGCGGTGACGAAGATCCTGGTTTCGGTGGCGTTCGGGAGAACCGAACGGGCGGCCTGCCGGGCCATCTTGCGGCGAAGCGTCTTGTCTTCGATCGTTGCGAACCGCCCTGTCATCAGCCCGGCCGCAAGCTGCTCATAGGCACGCTTGGCGTGCTCGATGGCTTCGAGCCAGACGGCGTGCAGGGCGGGATCGTCCGCGATGCAGTCGGGCTCGACGAAGTCGGCCTCGGACTCGTCCACAAATCGCTGCGAAAGCTGCGAGTAACCAAAACCGGCACGGTGGCGGATCAACTCGTGCGTGAAGCTCCGTGAAACCCCGGTGATGATGAAGTTGAAAACCGCGTGCTCCAGGACGCTGCCGTGGCCGACATCGAGGATGTGCGACAGATAGGCGGCGTTTCCGCCCGGCCGGGGCTTGGCGAAGCTCATGTAACAAAGCCGCCCGGCAACCTCGGACAGCTTCTGGCCGGCGACCTCGGTGTCCGTGGTCCAGTGACTCACGCCGTGGTCAGCCAGGAATCGGTCGATCTCGGCCGGGGCGATCATCTGCCGGCCGACGAGGTACACGCTCGGTTCGCGGATGATTTTCACGCCCGCACGTCTCCTTCGGAAGCCCCTGCTCGCCTGTCCAGCAATGAAGTCCCGCAGACCAGTCGCTGCTTTCACAAGCACACGCTACTTTAGTACTCAAGAATCTGTTTGCAAACCCGGCGTGGCTCCCCTGGCAAGGCGTCGCGGTGTTTGCGAGAATCCACTACAATGAGCCTTGTATGACCTGACATGGACGAGGTGGACCAATGCCTGCCAAGGTGGAAGACTTTGCGGGAAAAGTGACGATCGCCGACGGAGCCTGGGGCACCGAACTGGACAAGCTGGGCTGCCCGCCGGGCTACTGCCGCGAGGAGTGGAACGTCAGCAAACCGGAGGTCGTCGAACAGGTGCCGCGGGCGTACGTCAAGGCCGGGGCCAAGGTCATCCTGACGAACACCTTCGGGGCGAACCGGTTCGTTCTGGCGGGCCACGGCTTGGAGGGCCGCGTGGCAGAGTTCAACCGGGCCGGGGCTGAAATCAGCAAACGGGCGGCCGGAGGCAAGGCGAAGGTGTTCGGCTCGATCGGCCCCAGCGGCAAGATCGTCATGATGTGCGAAGCGAGCGAGGACGATCTGTTCGCGGCGTTCAAGGAGCAGGCCGAGGCCCTGGCTGAAGGCGGCGCCGACGGTCTGGCGGTCGAGACGATGACCGAGCTGGCCGAGGCCACCGCCGCGGTGCGGGCCGCCAAGACCACCGCCCTGCCGGTCGTGGCCTGCATGACCTATGACTCCGGCAAAGACAAGACCTCCACGATGATGGGCGTGACGCCTGAGCAGGCGACGGAAGCCTTGACCGCGGCCGGCGCAGACCTCATCGGCTGCAACTGCGGCATCGGAATCGACAACTACATCGTGGTGGCCGGCAAGCTGCGGGCGGTCACCGATAAGCCGATCTGGGTCAAGGCCAACGCCGGCCTTCCCGAGGTGGTGGACAACAAGATTGTCTACCAGATGAAGCCCAACGAATTTGCCGAAAAGGTCAAGTTGCTGACCCAAGCCGGCGCCAACATCGTCGGCGGATGTTGCGGCACGAGCCCCGATTTCATCGCCGCGATCCGCAAGGCACTGTCCTGAAAAGTGCCGGCGGCGGGCAGTTGACGGGGCGCCGGGTTTGCACTATCAATAAAGTTCCTCTCATCCGAAAAGCAGGGGCCAGTCGCTCTCGTTGCCGCGATAAGCCGGGTGTTGTCCGACGGGTGCCCCTCACGCGGGAGAGCCAGTCCATTCTGCAAGCAGAGGCTGAATACCTCATTCGAAACCGACCCGTGAGCGGGACGGTGTCGTGGTGTTTCAACAATCAGGGATGAAGACATGTCAGTGACGCAGGTGGAAGGTACGCTGGAGATTCAGGAAAGGGGCGGAGGGTTTCTGCGCGCGCCGGGACGGAACTACGCAATTCATCCCGGGGACACATTCGTACCCATAGACGTGATCCGGCGGTTCGGGCTTCGCGGCGGCGAGCACCTCGTCGGTCAGGCCGACCGCGGGCACGGCGGTGGCGGACGGCACCAGGGGCCCGGCGGACGAATGACCCTCAACCGCGTCGATACCATCGATAACCTCGAGCCCGGGCGGTACGCCGAACTGCCGTCCTTCAACGATCTAACCGTGGTCGATCCGAGGGAACGCGTTCGGTTCGAGATCCCGGGCGGCTCGATTTCGATGCGGGTGGTCGACCTGATGACGCCGATCGGGCGCGGGCAACGCGGGCTGATCGCCGCCCCGCCGCGGACCGGAAAGACGATCCTTCTGCAGCAGATGGCCGCCGGCATCGCCAAAAACCATCCCGACATCTACATGATGGTACTGCTGGTCGACGAAAGACCGGAAGAAGTCACCGAAATGCGCCGCACGGTACACGGCGAAGTGGTGTCCTCGAGCAACGACCAGGACGCCGCCAGCCACATTCGCATCGCCCGGCTCATGATCGAGAAAGCCAAACGCATGGTCGAGTGCGGCCGTCACGTGCTGGTGCTGCTGGACTCGCTGACCCGGCTGGGGCGGGCGTTCAACACGGCGATCCGCTCGTCGGGGCGGACCATGAGCGGCGGAGTGGACATCCGGGCACTCGCCGAGCCCAAGGCCGTCTTCGGCGCCGCCCGCAACATTGAGAACGGCGGGTCGCTGACCATCATGGCCACCGCCCTGATCGAAACCGGCAGCCGTATGGACGAGTTGATCTTCAACGAGTTCAAGGGCACCGGCAACATGGAGATCATGCTCAGCCGGGAGATGGCCAACCAGCGCATCTGGCCGGCGATGGACCTGAACCTGTCCGGCACGCGGAAGGAGGAACTGCTGCTGGGCCAGGAGGTGGTCGAGAAAACCTACCGCATCCGCCGGCAGATCAGCCCCATGCCGCCGCCCAAGGCGATGACCTTCCTCACGGAATCCCTGAGCAAGTTCCCGGACAACCAGACCTTCCTCAACAATCTGGCCAGGTGAACACCAATAAGCCGACGCTTATAGCCGAGTACGCAAGCCATACTCCGTCATGACGCGGCGGACAGGCCGGCGGGCAGATCCCCCGAACGGGCACCGGCGGCGATCCAGTTACGAACGGCGGCCAGCGTCTGCGACCATTTCGACGAGAGTCTCCTCTTCAGGAACGCGGCGTAGAGGTCATCCATCGTATTCACCAGATGTCGCAGGTGATCCATGCGGTCCTCGAAGATCGCCCGGGGCTGGATCACGTCCTCGGCGGGAGGCGGCAACTGCACGCCGGAGAAGTTCATCGCATCGCCGCGCACCGCCAGGCCGAAAACGTCGCCGCGGACGCTGATCTGCAGACCCGCGCGAACCGGGCGCTTGCCGCCGGCCAGAGCGACCGGTGTTTCGGGCAGGCGAGTCGGGCTGTCGGCCAAGACGGACATCGAACCGCTCAGGTTGAACGCACATTGCATCTGCAGCGATTTCTCGAACAAAACGGTCACCGACCCGCCCTGCCCCACCGTCAGGGTGGGTGACTCGGCGTGCGAGGCGTACCACAGCCAGGTCAGCCACTCCGTCCCCAGGAAATCGCGGCTGCTCCCCTCGGCCGGGTTGATGAGTTCCTCCTCGTCCGGAGCCCCTTCCGGCGGCTTGATGAAGAAGGCCGGGCGGCAGTCATCAAACGCGCCGCCTTCGCCCGCCCGTACCGCCCAGCGGGCCGCCAGCTCGCCGGCGGACAACGGCGCGAGCGACAGATCGAAAGTCGTCTGGAAGAGCATCATGAAATGCTCGACGACCGACGGACCCGCGCCGCCCAGGTATACCTCGCCGCGCTTCAGATCCCAGAACACCGGAACCTGCTTCATCCGCCTGAACACCCCCTTGCGGGCCTCCTTGTCGGCCTCGGCAAGTGCCTTTTCGCGAGCCTCACGGCGCTCCGCCTTGGATAGGAAATCCCGCCCTTTCGCCTGAAGCATCGCCTGCTCATTCATCCGGCAGTAGCTGCGGACCAGGTCTGCCGGGGGCTTGTTCGTATCGATCCGCAACCCGAAGAACAGGCCGTCGGCCACCGCGTTCTTGGCTAGATCGAACCGGGTGTCCAGCAGGTGTTCGCCCGTAATCCATCCATAGACGGTCCGGTCCGCGGTCTGAACGCTGTCGGCATCGATCGCGTGCTCCGACAAACACTCGATCAGGTTCTCCCCCGCAGCCTTCGGTGCCTTGCCCTGGACTGCGAAACGCTTGAATGTCACCGTTCCACTTGCGAATCCCATATGCGTGGTCTCCTCGGGCCGGGGTGGCCGGCCTGCCCCCTTCAGATACGCCAAGCGGATGCCGGAGTCAAAGCCCGGGCCGCGCAGCCGAAAGACCCACCTGTGAGTTTCCGCTTAACGGTGTTCGTGGCGGATGATGATGAGGCCATGCGTCACTCGCTGCATCACCTGCCGGGGTCCGCTGGCTGAAGGTCGACACGTTCACGGGCGCGGCAACCATCCATGGCGCCTGCGATCGTTGGCCCGGGTACGCCCGCTGTGCCTACAATCCAGCCAGCCATGTGTCTCGGGCACGCCGGGACAACCCGCAATCTCCGCGTCACCCCATGCAGAAGGAGCGGAACATGCTCCACCTCCTGCTGGCCGATGACCACACGCTGTTCCGTGAGAGCGTTGCAGCCGAACTGCGTCGAAATGCATCCTTCAGCAGTGTTCTGGAAGCAGGCGACGCCACATCCGCGGTGCGGCTCTTCGAGGAGCACCATCCCGATGTCGTACTGCTTTCGGTCCACCTCCCCGCACAAGGTGCTTTTTCATCCGCGGATCGCATCCGCAGCCTCGATCGTTCGGCCAGAATCGTGTTCCTGGCCGACCGCCCCTGCGAGCCCGACATCACCCGGGCTTTGGCCGTGCCGGCCGATGGATTGCTCCTGAAACAGGACAGTCTGTCTGATTTCGTCACCGCACTGATGCGAGTCGCGCAGGGCGAGCGCGTGTTCAGCACTGCCCTCCTTCCTCGTCTGACCGTGGTTGACGGCCAGCTTGTGCTTCACACCCCGTGCAGTTCGGCGGTGGCCGGCCTGACGCTGCGCGAGCGTCTACTGCTGGCTCACCTGAGCCACGGCGCAAGCCTCAAGGAGGCGGCCGCGGCCATGTCCATCAGCTACAAAACCGCCGACAATCAGAAGGCAAGCCTGATGCACAAGCTGAACATCCACGACCGGGTCGAATTGGCCAGGTTCGCCATCCGCGAAGGAGTCATCAGCCTGTGATCGCCGACAAACGACTGGCCGTCCCGGCGGGAGAGTTCCCCGCCCTCGGATGGCATATCCCCTTTTAGTGTGATAATTAGGGAAATACCCCATAGCGGAAACCACGAATTCAACCGAGAATACCATTGAGCTATAGCATACGATGGGTACTGGGCTGTCCTGGTTGCTACTCCACGACCCCCGACCGGCTGCCAGGACGGCCTTTTTATTCCCACTTGCGTCCCCCGCTGCACTGGCGCCGGCATCATTTCCAAACGAGCCCGCCAAGGCGTGCACACCCGGGCCGAAATAGCTATCTTCCGTTCTTGGCGTGAGTTATGTTCATGGAGCACGGGGGCAGGAACCCACTGGCCGGTATTCTTCATCGGTTCACTGCGATTCGAATGGTTTGGTTCGGGACCGACATCAGGCTTGGTCGGCAAGTGGCTCTGAAACCGGCGATGGCGCATAAAGCAGGAATGCAGCCAGCAGCAACCCGCCGGCCATGGCCAGTAACAGGGGCCGCTGAGGCGACTTGGCGAAGAGATCGCGGTAAGGCCAGTCGGGAAGCCACCGGGCCAGTACTGCAACGAGCCGTGATGAGTTCTCCACCTGCCCGGCGGCGGAGGCCGGCTGCGTGGCTGGAACCTCGACATCCAGGCTGCGTACGGCTAACTCGTCAGGCGACCACTCGATCACCCGTTCGCCATCGGGGTGGTAGTTCAGCTCCCGGCGGATGATCCGCTCGTTGACCTGCGGGTCTCGGAGCAGGGCGTTGCTCCGGGTCTGGTTCCGGGCCGACTGGGCTTCCAGGTGCGCGACGAGTGTCCCCAGGCAACGTTCGTACTCGCGGAGTTGCTCCTTCTCGACCCAGAGCGGGACCAGCACGCAGGGCGCGAAAATGGCCAACGCCAGGCCGGTCAGCACCCAGAACATGATCGGATGGGCGGCGGAGGCGACCGGGGGTGCCGGCGATGCATCAGGCGATGTAGTCCGCAGGTCGCTCATAGGCTGCCCGGTCATCTGTATAAACCGCTCGGATCGACGCGATCCGGGGAGGCCCGACTTCGTGGAAGATCGGCAGATAAGACATCGGCCGATCAGGTTTTTGTCCCGCTCGACAAGCCCGACATTACCCCGTTCCAAAGGAACGCGGGGGCTTACCGTCCACAACTGCCTTCACGTCCCCCTCCATAAGGGGCACGTGTACAGAGCCGCCATCCTCCACTATCTCCCCCCCCCCTGCTGAGGGAGAAGGGCAGACTTAACACATTCGAGACCGCGCGAACGGCACCCGCCGGCTCACTTGCTCCAGAACTGCCCGCCGTAGACCGCCTCGTCCTGCAGGTGTTCCTCGATTCGCAGGAGTTGGTTGTACTTGGCGACGCGGTCGGTGCGGCTGGCGCTGCCGGTCTTGATCTGGCCGGCATTTGTTGCTACGGCAATGTCGGCGATGGTTGTGTCCTCGGTCTCGCCGCTGCGGTGGCTGATGACCGCCGTGTACCCGTTCCGCAGGGCCAGGTTGATCGCGTTGAACGTCTCGGTCAGTGTGCCGATCTGGTTGACCTTGACCAGGATGCTGTTGGCGACCTTCTCCTTGAGGCCGCGGTTGAGTCTGTCCACGTTGGTCACAAAGATGTCATCGCCGACAAGCTGCATCTTGGCGCCCAGCCTGGCCGTCAGCCTGGCCCAGCCGGCCCAGTCGTCCTCGGCCAGACCGTCCTCGAGGCTGCGGATCGGCCACTTTTTCGCCTTCTCCGCCCAGTAGTCGATCAACTCGTCCGAGCTGGCCACCCGATTCGGATCCGACTTGAAGAAGCAGTAGCCCTGTTTGCCCTTCTCGCGGGCCTCGTTCCACAGCTCGCTGGTGGCCGGGTCCAGTGCGAAAAAGATCTGCTCGCCGAGTTTGTAACCGGCCTTCTCGACAGCCACGGCGATGACCTCGAAGGCCTCGTCGTTGCTCTTGAGGCTGGGAGCGAAGCCGCCCTCGTCGCCGACGGAGGTGTTGTATCCCTTGCCCTTGAGCACGCTCTTGAGGGCATGGAAGATTTCGGTACCCCATCGCAGGGCCTCGCGGAAGCTCGGAGCGCCCCACGGCTGAATCATGAATTCCTGGAAGTCGACGTTGTTGTCGGCATGTTTGCCGCCGTTGAGGATGTTCATCATGGGGACGGGCAGAACATGGGCGCCGGCGCCGCCGAGATAGCGAAATAGAGGGAGGCCGCTGGCCTGGGCGGCCGCCTTGGCCGCGGCCATTGAGACTGCCAGGATGGCGTTGGCGCCGAGGTTGGCCTTGTTCGGCGTGCCGTCCAGCTCGAGCATAGTCTTGTCCAGTATCTCCTGGTCGCAGGCATCCAGCCCGATGGCCGCGTCGGCGATCCTGGTGTTGACGTTCTCGACCGCCTTGAGCGCGCCCTTGCCGAGGTAGCGGCTCTTGTCACCGTCGCGAAGCTCGACCGCTTCATGCTCGCCGGTGGAGGCTCCCGAGGGGACGGCCGCCTGTCCGGTGCAGTCGTTGGCCAGCACGACAGTCGCCTCGACCGTCGGGTTGCCGCGCGAATCCAGAATCTCGCAGGCACTCACATGGATGATTTCGGTCTCGATGGACATCGGTGTTCCTTGTGCTTAGGGTCTCTAACAGAACTTGTGGACCGGCACTGCTCTGCTGAAGCTACGCAGTGCGGAGCAGGAGCTTCCAGCCGGTCGAATAGACCGGCATAATCCGGTCCCACACGAAGTTCCGGGCTGATGCCCTGTCGTCTTGCCGGGCCGTTCCCGGACAAACAGGCAATAATCTACCCGCCGCATGGGTGGCGTCAAGCACGAGGAGGTGTCCGTGACAACAACACCTGACCGGGACCGTCTCGACAGTGCCCCGGAACCTGAATACGATGGGCCGCCGGCTTGAAGCCCGGTACTCGGGCACGCCGGGCGGATATGAACAAGTCCATGAGGTGAAGCATGTATCGAGATGAAATCGCAGCAAATATGACCCGCCGGGACATGTTGAAGGTGTTCGGTGCCGCGGCGGTGGCGGCCGGGACGGCGCAGGGTGCTGAGACCGGCCGAAGTCCGCAAAGCCGGCCCGACCTGCGAAGCAAGGCGAAGAAGAACCTCAAGCTGGGGATCTTCACGAGCGTCTACGGTCATCTGACGGTCGAAGAGGCGGCCCGCAAGATCAAGGAGGACGGCTTTGCCGGCGTGGTCTGCGACTTCCTGTTCAAGGACATCCGGTTCGATCCGGCCACGCCCGACTGGGAGGCGGTCAGGAAGATCCGCGCGACCCTCGAACGGCAGGGAATCGAGGTGGCGGGCCAGTTCGGCTACTACAACGTCGTGGACCCGCATGAGGACAAGCGCAAATGGGGCGAGGCCCGCATGGACCTGCTCCTTCGGGAGTGGAAGCGGTTCGGCAGCCCGATCGTCTCGACGGAAACGGGGACGTTCAACAAGGAATCGCAGTGGAAGGAATCGCCGGAGAACGACACGGAAGCCGGGTACGTCGCCTGCCGGGAGGCGATGAAGAAGCTGGCGGGCAAGGCGGAGAAGGCCGGCGCGGTCGTGGCCATCGAGGGGTACTGGCGAAATATCATCGGATCGGCCGAGCGGGCCGAGCGGTTGTTCAAGGAAGTCGACTCGCCGGGCCTGAGGCTGACCATGGACCCGTGTAACTACTTCCGCAACGAAGACCTCCCGCGTATGAAGCCGATCCTCAATGACCTCTTCAAGCGGGTAGGTCGCCAGACGGTGCTCGCTCACGCCAAGGACGTGAAGGCCGGGCCTAACGGCTCCGAGACGCCGGCGGCCGGCAGAGGCGAAATGGATTATCCGCTCTACCTTCGGCTGCTGGCCGAGCTGGACAAGGAACTCTGGCTGGTCGTCGAGCATCTCCAGATCGACGACGTCGCCCGGGCGCGGGACTACGTCAAGGCCCAGTTCGACAGGCTGTGATGCCCTGCGACCCATATCTCGCGCCGCAGGCCGCTGACATGCACCACACTCTGAACATAACGGCGAATCGTCCACACCGCATCGACCGATGCGAATAGCAAGCCCTTCTTGACAATCGGGCCCGGATGTAGTGCAATCGTTTTCGGGATCATTTGCCTCAGGGGGTGAGGCAGCCCTGCGAGAACTACAGACGGCACGGACCCTTCATGTTTGGAAAAGAGGTTGGCAATGTGTAGACACTGCACGCGAAGGGAGTTTCTGGGGACGGGCGCCGCTGGCGGGCTACTGCTGGCTGGCGCGACGTGGACGCATGCGTGGGCTTCCGAATCGCCCCCTTCGCGACCGCGTGGCAAGTCGCGGATCTGTGTGATCTTCACGGGCGAACCTCAACCGGAGGACCGTAATTGGGGGGCCGATACCAGACAAATCGAGGCCATGAAGGCCAGGCTCGCGGAGGCGGAGAACAAGCTGGGGAACGTCGCATTGGTTGTTGGACAGTCGCGCAGCCCTGAGGAAACCGAGGCGATCTTGCAGAAGTCCGGGCCGGACGCTCCCGTCCTGGCCATCAACGTGCAGAACTTCGCGTTGACGCAAGTGGTCGGTCCCATTCTGAAGGCACGCCGTGCGCTGGCGGTGTTCTCGTTGCCCGCAAGCGGTCATGATTGGATGTATGCGCCACGGTGGCGTCGCGAAGGTCATCGCGTCACGCTGCTGGCCAGCAGCGATTATGACGAGCTGGAGCGCGCGCTGCGTCTTCTGCGAGTCATCCCCATGATGCGGCAGACCAGGATCCTGCTGTTCCCTCCGGCCCAAGGCACGAAGCCGGCTTGCTCGCCGGATGAAGTCAAAAAGCGTCTGGGCGCCGATGTCATCGCCCTCGAGCAGAAGGATTTTGACGACAGTCTCTCGTCCGTGAAGGATGACGCGATTCGCGCCGAAATCGAAGCGTGGACCCGAGGGGCAAAGCAGATCCTCGAGCCAACCAAGGAAGACATCGAGAAAGCGGCTCGTGTCAGTGTCGCTTTGGGGCTGCTCGTGGAACAACAGCAGGCCGACGGACTGGCCATCGGAACCTGCATGGGCTGGTTACCCCGCGGGTTTCCTTGCCTGGGGTTCACTCGGCTTCGCGATCGCGGCGTTCCGGCGGCGTGCGAAGGGGACATGGACTCGCTGCTGACCATGCTCTTGTTCCAGTACGCTATCGACCGTCCCGGCTTCCAGGGCAACGCCACCTTTGACACGTCACGGAATGTTCTGTGGACGGCCCACTGCACGGCGCCTTTGAAAATGGACGGCCCGGACGGCGAGGAGGCGCCCTATCTGCTCCGCGGTCATTCCGAGGTCGGCGGCAGCGGCTGCGTTCCCGAGGTGCAATACCGCGTGGGCGAGACCATCACTCGTACCAAGCTGGTCAACTTGGATACGATCCTGGCGTCCACCGGTGAGATTGTCGAGGTTCCCGAGAAATCCGTGCACGGATGTCGCACTCAGATCGTCACCAAAGTCCGCGACGCGGCCACCATGGCGGCGAACTGGAGCAGCGTGCTGGAGACCGAGGCCGCCATGACGCTGCTGCACCGCGTGGTTTTCTACGGCGACCATATGGAGAACGTGCGACACCTAGCCAACCTGATGGACCTGAAGGTCGTCCAGGAGGGTTGACCGCCCCACCCTCCATCGAATCGTCATCCCCTTCGGCCGTTCCGCCCGGGACTGCAGACTCGCAAACTCCACCTTGAGGCGCCATGGCTTTCCGCAGCGCCGGAGCCAATGATCCCGGCATGCCGCATCGACCGCCTGCACGGCCTGCTCATACTTGCCTTCACGGCAGTAGGAAGCCGCAATAAGTTTGTCACTCTGGATCACCTCGACCAATTCGCGATTGGCCTTGTCCGACTCGCGGCAAAGTTCCCTCAGTCGCTCCCGCTCGTCACCGGAAACCACTCCGCCATTGTCGTACCGACGCTTCAACTGCTGATACAGGCGCCGGGGATCCCGACAGGCGACATACCCCCTCCGCCCCTGCCTCCAATTACATTTTGACTTCAACCGGACAGCGCCGGGTTCGCGGAGAATGTGCCGGTGTGGGATTGGGTCTTGCGTCATCGCCCGGCGGCCCGGCGCTGCAGGTCGAGCAGGCGGGGCTGGACGGCGTTCAGCCGCTGGCGGCTGCGGGGATCGTTATCGAAGAGGGAATTAGAGGAAAAGAACGCGAACCCGCGTTTCCAGGAATCGGCGAGGTCGAGCTGGGCGATCGTAACGGCGTCGCTCCCGTGCGTGTAGGCCCCCAGGCCGGGGATGACCCAGCGGTCCGGGGCGGACTTCATCCAGGCCTCCTGACGCCGACGGAACGAGCCGGTGTCCGCGGTGTAATTCATGACGAAGACGGCGTCGACCAGGTTGCCGTTCAACCAGAGCGGCCCGTCCTGGAACGAGTCGTTGCGCCCCATGTCGATGTCCGGCTTGCACGCGGCGGTCAGGCGAAGCCCCGGCCGGCGGCGCTGACACATCGATCGAATGTCGCGAACGAGCTGTGTGACCTGCTGTTGCCGCCAGAGCGTCCAGCGCGAGCGGCTGTCCTGGGGGCGCCCTCCGGTCGCCTGACGATAGAGCTGCAGGGTGCGGGCGTCGTGCGGGTAATCGCTGCCCTGCGGGGCCTTGTCCAGCGGACAGCGGATGTAGTCCAGATGCAGCCCGTCGACCCGGTAGCCGGTGACAATCTCCTCGAATACGTCAACGAGATAGCTTCGAACCTCGGGCAGGCAGGGATTTACGCTGACGTAGAACCCGCCGAGGGGCTGAAGCCGTCCGGTCTGATCGCGGAGGAACCAATCGCGATGCGTGTTGTAGAGCTGCCGGGGATCGCGCGGCGGCCCCGAGCCGCGCCAGCCGGGCATCACATTCACCCACGCGTGCAGGGCCATGCCGCGTCGATGCGCCTCGGTTACCGCGACCGCCAGCGGATCGAAACCGGGATCGCCGTTGGGGAACTCCTCGGACCACGGCTCGCGGAGCGAACGGTAAAAGGCCGTGCCATTGCCCCGCACCTGGAACAGGACGGTGTTGAAACCGGCGCGGGCGCAGCGGTCGATGATGTCGATGACCTGGTCGGGTGAACGATACGCCTGGCGGACAACCCAGATGGCCCGCGGGGGCCAGACGGACCGCGGGTCCGGCGGGCGGATCGGCGGTTCGTGGCGGATGGTGGGTTGTGGCGTCGGAGTCGGGGGAGCCGGCCTTATCGGCCCCTGCGGGGGGCAGCCGGTCAACAGCCCGAGAATAAGGGGCAGGCATGCGAAGGCAGGTGAACCACGCCGTCGGCGAGAACCACCTGCCCTGCTGTCCGGCGCGGACAGGCCCACGGGTCTGCTTCGCACCTTCGGTGCTTCGCAGACCCGTGCTACCCTGTCGCGCATCGAGTCCTTGAAAATGCCGGCCGCCTTGCGGCACGCCTTCTCGGGGGCCACCCAGTTGTTGGTCGGGCCGGCGGCGTTCTTATCCTTCGCGCGGATGAACATCAGATGCTCCATTCGGGCGGCGTCATACAAACGTGAACCGCTATAGAGGCCCGACGCCCCTTGAGAGCGGGGGATAAGTTAATGAACCGGATCGGCTTTGCCAAGGGTCTGGGATCGTGGGCAGGGTACGCAAGCGAGTGTTCGCCGGCAGAAGAGCGCCCGGTCGGCTCGGAGAACCAGCCAGGCGGCCAGGAGAGCCAGAATCAGGTGGGCGGTGTCCGGGGATCGAGTTGCCAAGGTAGCGAGAACCTGTCCGGCCAAGGCCGCGAGCACGACAAGAAGAGTGACGGCAAGCCCTCCGGGCTTCCGGCCGGCGGCCCTCGACCAGAGCACCAGCAGGGAGGCCAGCAGGCCGTACTGGGCGAGGTTCGTCAGGTAGTGGGACAGCAGGCTATACCAGGGACGATCGAAGCCCGCGGCCATCGGAAGCCACGAAGACATGGACGCGGCCGCCCGCCCCTCCAGGCATGCCGCGGCGACGGCCGCCCGGACGACCACACCGACGGCCAGCACGACCAGCAGGCCGCGAAGCACTGCGCCCGGCCTCGGCAGGCCTTTCGAGCAACGGGCCAGGATCGCCCCGCCCGAGGCGGCGCCCATGCACGCGAAGAGCCAGCCGACCGCCAGATCGCGCGGGTCCGCCACATGGGCGATGGTGAAGAGCTGCAGCATCTCGACGGCCGCCACCAGGGCGACGGAGCGGCTCGCGGCGAATCCGATCGCGGAGGAGCGTTTCCGCCCCGACTCGCACTGCCCGAGCGTCATTAGGAACGCGACCAGACCGAAACACCCCGCGGCCGCCAGCTTGTCGAAAAGTTGAACAGCCGACAGCGGCGTCACAGGTGAGTCGGCCGCCGTCCAGGGCAGAGCCAGCGAGGTGTTCTGAATGCGGGCCAGGGCGACGGCCACATGCGCGGGCGTCGGCTGAATGTCGAACGGCATCAGAGCGGCGGCGGTCGTGAGGATGATTGCGGCAGCCGCGGCGGCGGAGAAAGGCCGGGTGCGCAGCTCGTGATACAGCCACGCATGCTGCCGGCGAAGCAATCGCTGGAACATCGGAGCCAGCACCAAACCGATCGTCGCCCCGAACACATTCCAGGACCAGTCCACCCAGCTCGGCACGCGCTGGGTGAGGACCGTCTGGCAGGCTTCGGTCAGGTAACTGAGCCCCGCGGCCAAAATCAGGCTCGCCATGCACTCGGTGAGCCACCACGAGCCGCGGCGACGAAGCAGCAGGCGTAGGAAGATCCCGACCGGCAGGTAGATCAGCACATTGGCGGCCGCGTCACCCGGAACCAGCGAATGCCACTGCAGGTTCCAGCTCCAGGTACGGCTCGGATCGATATGAAACGGGGCCAGTGTGCCATAGACGATCCCCAGGATGCCGAGGACCGCAAAGCCCCGGATGGTCCATCGGCCCAGGACGGGCGGCTTGCCGGCAAGGGGCCCCGGCGCGGCCGCGGCGCAGCCGCCCTGCCGATCGTCGAACGTGACCCGTGTCCCCCCCGGAAGCATCGTGGTTCCCCATCTGTTCGTCCGGAGCAGTCAACAGACCGCCGCCGCCATCCGCTGAGTTTACGATTGAATTGCCCGCCGAGGCAAACCCGAAGGTCCGATCATGCGACGAAGACCCGATAAACGAGGAGAGTTGGGCGCCTGCGGCAGGCAGGCGATCTCGACACGAACCGTGCGGTATTCCCCAGTGCCGAAGGTGCGAGAACGGATTCCCGCACCAGCGAAGTTTCGCACGAGCAGAATTCCTGCACGGGCAGATGGATGCTCACAGGCGCAGAGGCCCGTCGCCGGCGCCTGGGGTTCCGGTCGGGTACGCCCGGCCATCACGATCCCAGATCGCGGCAGGGCTTCACATTCGTTCGAGCGTGCGGATGCCGAGCAGGTCCAGGCCGATGCGGAGCGTGCGGGCGGTCAGATCGCACAAACGCAGTCGCGAGGCCCGCAGGGCCGGCGTGTCGGCGCTCAGAACCGGGCAGGCCTCGTAAAACCGCATGAACGCCCCGGACAGCTCGTAGAGGTAATCGGTCAGCAGGTTAATCTTGAGGTTGGCGGCCACGTCGTCGATCGTCTCGGCGAACCGGGCAATCTGCAACGCAAGCACCCGCTCGGCCTGCCCGGTGATGACCACCGCGCCGGCGGCCGGTGCGGCGGCGAGGGCGTCGCCGGATTCGGCCCCCTTGCGGTAAATCGACCGGATGCGGGCATACGCGTACATCAGGTACGGCGCGGTATTTCCCTCCAGGGCGAGCATCCTGTCCCAACTGAAGACGTAGTCGCTCTGGCGGTTCTGGGCGAGGTCGGCGTATTTGACCGCGCCGATGCCGACGGCCTCGGCGATGTCGCGGATCTCGGACTCGGTGAAGTCGCGGCGGCGGTCGGGATCGGACTCGGTGGTCCGGATGAGCTGTTCGGCCCGGCTGACGGCCTCGTCCAACAGGTCGGACAGCTTGATGTTCTCGCCGCTGCGGGTCTTGAGCGGCTTGCGGTCCTCGCCGAGGATCGATCCGAAGCTGGCGTGCTCGAGTTGCACGTCGGGCTGGTTTGCCCGACGCGTCCAGCCGATCGCCCGCGCCGCGGCGAATACCATCTCGAAATGCCGCGCCTGCCGGGCGTCGGTCACGTAGACGATGCGGTCGGCGTGCATTTCCCGGGTGCGGAACCGCATGGCCGCCAGGTCCGTCGTCGCGTAAAGAAACGCGCCGTCGGACTTTCGGATGATCATGGGCAACGGCTTGCCCTCGGGGTTTTTGAACATCGGCCGGCCATCGGGCGTTTCGTGGAAGATGCAGAGAGCGCCGTCGCTTTCCTCGACGCGGATGCGCGGCGAACCGGGGGAAAACGGCGCCGGCGAGGCCGCCGGGGGCGTCGGGCCGAAACGCTTTTCGAGTTCGGCCACCAGGCCTGCAAGCCGGTCGTTGTAGAAGCTCTCGCCGCGCTCGTCGGCCAGGGTAAGCCCGACGCCGAGTCGGAGGTAGATCGGCAGGTAGTGGTTGCGCGACTCGTCGACGATGTACTGCCAGGCCCTCAGGGCGGTCGGATCGCCGCGGTGCAGGGCGACGACCTCGGCCC
>DATIKE010000282.1:0-1757 GCA_035477895.1 Phycisphaerae bacterium | reverse complement strand
GAGCGTCACAAGACGCTCAAGAAACTGATCCAGCAACTGTCGGACCTGAACTGGGAGATCCTGACCCTGCAATCGGAGTGACCCATGAGCCGTCGCACGGAGGCGCCCATCGGCTTTGAATGCCCCTATCGCCACGGTTGCCCGCACCTGGGCCACCTGTCGACCACCTGGGCGTTGGAGGTGTATCAGGAGGCCGGGGAACTGCGGGACCAGTATCATGCGATGGAGCAGCGCTATCTGCAGCGGATCGCGGAGATGGAGAAGCTGCTGCGGGAGAAGGACGAGAAGATCGCCCAGTTGCGGTTGCAGCATCAGAAACAGTTCAAGGCCAACGTGAAACCAGAGCCACCGCCGGTTCGAGGGCGACCCCGTCGACGCGGAGCCCCCAAGGGACATCCGCCCTGGCGGCGCCGGAAGCCGGATCACATTGATCAGACCGTGCCGGTGGCCGCCCCGCAGACCTGTCCGCGCTGCCAGTGCGAGGATTTATCGCCGCACTCCGAGCTTTATGAACACCTCCAGGAAGACATCGTGCTGGTCCCACGGACCCGGGTGACCCGTTTCGTTCACCGGCAATGCTGGTGCCCCCGATGTCGTCGACCGGTGTACCAGACGGCCGAGGGAGAACTGGCCGGCTGCAGCATCGGGCCGGTCACCCGGGCGGTGGCCATGCACCTGCGTTACGACCTGCAGATTCCCTACCGCAAGGTGC
Source organism: Phycisphaerae bacterium (assembly GCA_035477895.1). Taxonomy (GTDB): domain Bacteria; phylum Planctomycetota; class Phycisphaerae; order UBA1845; family PWPN01; genus JAPKGY01. The sequence continues at coordinate 1,045 of DATIKE010000282.1, read as the reverse complement.
AGCACATGCTCCGCGACCTGTTCGGCATGCCCTTGGTGCCGGCCTCGGCCATGGCCTTTGATCGTCAGGCCACCATCCGAGGGCTGTCGCTCTATGAGGAATTGCAGGCCATGCTCAAGAGCGCCGGGGCGGCCCATGCCGATGAAACCTCCTGGCGGGAGAACGGCCGGAGCCGTTACCTCTGGTTCGGCGGCAACGAGCATATCGCGGTCTATCAGATCGCCGATCGGACGTCCGACAGTGCCGTGCAACTGCTGGGAAGCGACTTCGACGGCACCCTGATCACCGACGCCTATGCCGCCTACAACGCGGTCCACGCCACCCATCGCCAGACCTGCTGGAGACACCTCGCCGCCCGGGCCAAGGAAATCCTGCAGCAGATCAGACTGACCAGCCCGGCGATCCACGTGCCCGGAGCCGTGGCCTTCTGCAAACAGCTCAAGAAGTTCGCCTCACGGCTCTGTGGCCTGGGACGCCGACTCCGCAACCGAACGCTCAGCCGGGCCAAGGCCCGGGCCATGATTCCCCAGCTGGAACGGGAACTCAAACGCTTCGCCGGCCGGCCACTCGACTACGCCCCGGCCGAGACACTGCGCGACCGGATCATCAACAAGGACCACGACAAACTCTTCACCTTCCTCCGAGTCCCCGGCGTGGACCCCACCAACAACCACGCCGAACGGTCCTTGCGATTCCTGGTCATCATGCGGAAGATCTCCTTCGGAACACGATCAGCGGCCGGCTCGCAAAGCCACAGCGTCCTGACCTCACTGCTGGAAACCGCTCGACGCCAAGGAAAAGACCGCGTCAAATTCCTGGTCACCCTGCTGACCCAACCCCTCGACGAAGCCAGAAACGCCATGTTCGCCGACACCGCTTGATCCACCCGCCCGGGCGGTTATCTTTGCGCAGGGACTAAACTGTTACATGCACCCTTCCTGGCCGCATTCGCTCACCAAGCCTAACCGCAACGCGGTTCCCGAACAAAGCCCAGGGTCGCGCAGCGCACCCTGGGATAGCCAAGACACACCCACCACCAACCCCG
>DATIKE010000281.1:0-6166 GCA_035477895.1 Phycisphaerae bacterium | reverse complement strand
CGGGTACAACACCAAACGCTGGCCACGGAAACCGTCCTATCTCTCCGGACGGGATGCCCATCCTATGCCTGCGTCAGACCCCTTCCCGTTCACTCCGCCCCGCAGAAATACTGCCCCGAAGACTATTCTTCGCCGCTGGCCGAAACCTCAAAACCTAACCCATTGTGAGAGCAGGAGATATAATTTTCTGCCGTCGAAGATGGGCAAGAGCATCCAGTCCGCGATCGTGCCGAGACGATGATTCACCGACCGAGGCCGTCTTTCGGGAACAGGTCACAAGCGGACGCGGACGGGGTCGCCGCGATGGGCGTCCAGGATGGCGGCGGCGCTGCCGCTGTTGGCGGCGATCTCGAGCATCTGGGTGCTGCCGACCAGGGCCAGCAACTCGCCCGAGGGCACATCGGCATAGGTATCGCGGACCGGGCCGATTGGTCGCGAGCCGAACAGCACATGGTGGGTCGATGTATTGGACCGCCCGGCGGCCAGATCGAGGGCCGAGATGTTCGTGATGAGATTGCCGAACCGGTCGATGTAAAGCACCTGCCCGTCGACCGCCCCATCCTGGCCATAGGCGGGCCTGGGAATCTTCAGGGCCTCGATGCGGTCGGCGACCGGCCCGAAGCGATCCATTGGCAGGCCCTTGGACAGGTGGCCGGCCACCGGAGCCATGATGTCCCGGCCGTGGAATGTGTTCGAGATCGTGCTGGCCATCAGCATCCGGTTGTCGACGACGCGGATCTCCTGGAGCTCGGCGTCGCGGTGCACGAACGTCAGGATGCCGTTGTCCGGGGCGACGACGTATCGGCCGCTGTAGCGTGCGGTGAGTATCCGCCGGCCCGTGCCCACCGTGGGGTCCACCACCGCGACGAAGACCGTGTTCTCCGGATAGCAGGGAAAGACCTGACGGAGAACGAAGGCCGCGTCCGCGACCTGGTGCGGTTCGATCTCGTGGGTGATGTCCACCAGGACGGCTTTGGGATTGATCTGGAGGATAACGCCCTTCATGGCCGCGACATAGTGATCGCGGGTGCCGAAATCAGTCATCAGGGCAACAACGGACATGGACGACCGAAACCCCTGCGTCATGAGTGCCTATCCCAAAACCCTGAAAGCCGACCGGCTGCCTGCCTGCCGCAGGCAGGGGTCTCGGGATAGACTCTTAGTGCCGGCGCGGTTCCGCCAAAGTCGAGGACGGCGACCCGTGCCGTCAGTGCTTCTTGTCCCGGGAACTCTTGACCTTCTTGGCCTCCTCGGCTTCGCGGGCCAGTTCCTGCCACTTTCGGAATAGCCAGGATTCCTTTCGCTTCCCCGTCTTGGCCCTTCGCTTGGCATCCTCCTCGTCCTTTCGGGCCTCCAATTCCTTGATGTGCTTGCGGATGCGCGACTGCTCGGCGATGCCGAAGAAGTTGCTGGACATGATGTAGAGATTCAGACCCGAAGGCGCGTTCCACAAAATGAACACGAAAAGGACGCTCATGAACATCATCATCTTGCGCTGGTCCGGCGCCCCCTCGGGCTGGGGCGTCGTGCTCTTGGGCATGAACTTGGTCTGGAGCATCTGCGAGAAACACAGCAAGATCGGCAGGAGATTGATCGACTCGACCGGCCCGCCCATCAGGTAGGAGATCAGCGGGATGTGAAACGGCTGCGCGAAAACGTACACCGCGTCCTGGCTGGCCAGATCGCGGATCCACCAGCCGTCGAACGGCGCGTGCCGCATCTCGACCGTCGAGGCCAGGGCGGTCCACAAGGCTATCCAGATCGGCATTTGCAGGAGCATGGGCAGGCACGAGAGCATGGTGCCGGCCGGGTTGATCCCCTCCTCGCGGTAGAGTTCCATGGTTGCCTGGTTCATCTTGACCCGGTCGTTGGCGTACTTGGCCCGGATGGCGTCGATCTTGGGCTTCAGGCCGGCCTGCTGCTGCTGCATCTTCATCATGTTGACCTGGCTCTTCTTGGTCAGCGGGTGCAGCAGGGCGCGGACGACCAGCACCAGGATGATGATCGCGACGCCGTAGTTGCCCGGCGGAATGCGGTGGAACTGGTCCAGCAGCCACATCATCAGGCCCACGAGGGCGTCCGGCGCGCAGAAGTAGAAACCTTCGCGGATGACCTCGTAGTAGTTCCGGTCCCGATAGGCGGGCACGACCTCGAAGGAAAACTTGGACTTCGGGCCGATGTAGCACTCAAAACCTACCTGCCGACTCTGCCCCGCGGGGATGACCAGCGGGCGGGTGATGAATCGGAAAGTGAGATCCTCCGCGTGATCCGACACCGCGGGGTCCAGCACGACCGGCTCGACGACCGCGAACTGCGGGGGCACGTCGGCGTTGAACCGCCCGGCCGGGGCCATGATGCAGGCGAAAAACCGATTCGATTCCGCCGCCCAGGCTACCCGCTGCTGCTCGACTTCGTCGTCGCGGGCGACGATTTTTCCCGGGTTCTTGAGGATCTCCGCGCGGAAATCGCCCTTGCTCTCAAATCCGTCCTTCGACCAACGGGCAATGACGACGCGCCGGTCTTCGGCCCTGGGATCCTCCTTGCGGAATCCCACCGGGCCGGCCTGGGTGAGAATGGCGTCGAGATCGCCGGTGGTGAGATTCTCGACCGCCAGCGTCAGTTCCAGGTCGTAGGTCCGCTCCTTGCTGCGGGGCTTGGCCGGCTGGGGTTTGAGCAGGTAGGTCTTGAACACACGAGCGATCGGGCTGCCGTCCGCCTGCAGGATGGTGACAGCGAAGGTCACCTTGTCCGTGGTGCTTTCCGCCAGGGACCAGATCACCCGATCCAGATCGACCTCGGCCCCGAGGTTCTCGAACCGTATGCGTGGCGTGGCGAACGAGCAAAACGTGCGACTTGCTCCGGTCTGGTCCGGCAGCTCGACCGGCGAGAAGACCGCGTAGGGCTTCTTTCTCTCGATGGTGAGATAGTGATCGCGGATCACCGCGTGGGTGACGGTTGCCCCCTTGGGCAGGATCTCCAGTTGCATCGGGAACGGATTGCCCTCGGTCGCGTCGCCAAGCAGGACCCCGGGGCGATCCGGGCCACCCTCGATCTTGAGCCGTCCCTGATCGGCGGCCTCGGTGCCGGGACGAGCGGTCATCTCCGCCTCGACGGGCTCGGTGGAAGGCCGGCTGCCTGCGGCCGGAGGTGCCTCCGCGGGCCGGGTGCCCGTGGGCTGCGAGGCCGGCTGTGTCGCCGCGGGCGGAGGTGGCATGACCTTGCCCATGATGAAGATATACAGGTAGAACACCGCCACCGAGGCGAGCAGGGCGTAAACGATTCGTCTGTTGTCCATCTTCCGGCTATCCCGTTCATACGACGCGGGAAACTGCGAAACCGGCCAGGCCGATCGGCCGGCGGCCGACCGCGGGGGAAACGCCCGACCTCGGCCGCCCGTTTCTGTTCGCCACGATCAGCGGCCCTCGAGCAACCGATGTCCGAGGAAATCGTCCAACTCGGGCGTGTTCAGGATCTTGTGCACCACCTTGTCGATGTCATACTCGGTGCGAACGAACTCCACCCGCCCGTCGTCCACGATCACGTAGGCCGCTCGCGGGTCCCGGTCCCGCGGCTGCCCGACGCTGCCCACATTGAGGATCACCTTGTCGTCCTCGGCGATCTCGTAGACGCCGGGCTCGGCCAGCTCGTCCGGCGCCTCGAAGTACGGATCGTCCACGAACACGCCCGGGACATGGGTGTGCCCCACGAAGCTGGCCACGTGCTGCAGCCGCTCGAAATTGGCCATCAGCTTGTGCGGGTTGGAGTAGACGTCGTCGGCGAAGAGGTACTCGTTCACCGGGCGGCGCGGCGAGCCGTGCACGAACAGCATGTTCTCGTACACCGTGCGGACCGACAGCTTGCCGAGGAACTCCCATCGCCGATCGCGCAGGGCCTTGCTGGACTCGTCCTCCAGCATCTGGCGGGTCCAGTAGCAGGCCCGCTCCGCCCCCACGTTGAAGTTGTACGGTTCGTAGAACACCGCGTGATCGTGGTTGCCGCAGATGGAGAACTCGCACCGGTCCATGACCAGGTCGACGCATTCGCGCGGATTCGGCCCGTAACCCACGATGTCGCCGAGGCATATGATCTTTTCGACCCCGCGTGCGTCGATGTCTCCGAGAACCGCGGTCAGGGCCTCGATGTTACTGTGAATGTCGCTGATGATCGCAAACATGCGTCCGGAATCCCCAAAAACAGGCCGCACCCGCCTGGCGGTCGGCATCGGGCACAGAATTGCGGTATGCTAAGAGCATACCGGTCGGCACGCAAATGGTCCGAGCGCACGACAAGAACGTTGGGAAGGGCGAACACCGTGAAGCTGGGCATCATGTCCGACAGTCATGGCCGGGTAGACCGCGTCCGCAGGGCCTGTGATCTCTTCAGGCAATTGGGCGTCCAGGCGGTCATCCACTGCGGGGACATCGGCGGCATGGAGGTCCTCGAGGAGTTGTCCGGCTGGCAGGCCTGGTTCATCTGGGGCAATACGGACTTCCCGCGTCCGGCCTGGCGGCCGCAGGTCGAGGCGCTTCAGCTCCCCTGGCCGGACGGCCAACTGGAGATCACCCTGGCCGGCAAGCGAATCGCGGTCTTCCACGGCCACGAGTTGGGCTGCCAGTTGGCTATGGCCGTCGCCGAGCACGATTACCTGTTCCACGGTCACACCCATCAACCCGACGACTACCTCATCGAGCGAATGCGGGTCATCAACCCCGGTGCCCTGCACCGCGTGCGACTGAAGACCGTCGCCGTCCTGGACCTGGCATCCGACGCGCTGGATTTTCTGCCCGTCGACGATCAACTCACCAGTGACGACGAGATCCTCGAATACTAAAATGTCCCCATGCGGAAACTGACCGAAGCCGAGAAACAACGGTTGATTCAACTGGCGCAGGACCTTGTCGGCATTGACAGCGCGATTACCTCGCCGGAGCAGGCCAACCGCGACCGGACCGAGGAGCGGATGGCCGAGTACCTCACCAACCACCTTCGCTGCATGGGCATGACCGTCGAGCGGCAGGAGGTGTTCCCGGGCCGGCCGAACCTGATGGCCCATTGGCCGGGACAGGGCGACAAAAAGTCGCTCATGCTCGAAGCCCATATGGACACGGTCACCGTCGAGGGCATGACCATCGACCCGTTCGCCGCCGAGGTCCGCGACGGCCGGATCTGGGGTCGCGGCACCTGCGATACCAAGGGCAATATGGCCGCATTCCTGACCGGGCTGGAGATCGCCTATCGTCGCGGCCAACTGCCGGCCGACAAGCTCTACTTCGTCGCCACCATGAGCGAGGAGACCTGCTGCGTCGGATCGGCCGCCCTCATGGAGCACGGCTTCCGCACCGACGCGGCCATCGTCGGGGAGGCCACCGGCTGCCGGGTCATCACCGCCCACAAGGCCCCGCTGTGGCTGGAGATCGAGACCACCGGGCGATCCTGCCACGCGTCCATCCCCGACCAGGGCGTCAACGCCATCGAGGCGATGGTCCGGATCGTCGAGTTCATCCACGGCCCGTGGACCCGCCACCTTCAGCAGACAATGCACCCGCTGCTCGGCCAATCCACCATGCAGGTCACGACCATCGAGGGCGGATCGAAGATCAACATCATCCCCTCCCGCTGCCGCGTCCAGGTCGACGGGCGGATCATCCCCGGTAAGAACCCTGAAGAAGTAACGGCGGAGCTCCGGCGGATGCTGGCCGACCACCTGGGCGGAACGGCCTCCTTCCAGATCCTGAGCGAGCAGAGCCGGCCGGCGATGGACACGCCGCCGGACGCGCCGCTGGTGCGTAAACTCATGCCGCTGTGCCGGCAGGCCGCCGGCCAGACCGGGGCGATCGGCGTCAACTATTTCGCCGACACCGGCCCGTTCACCCAGGCCGGCATCACCTCGGTCCTCTTCGGCGCCGGCGACATCGCCCAGGCCCACACCGCCGACGAGTTTCTCGACCTCGACCAGCTCTTCCTGGCCACCGAGATCATGCTCGCCCTGCTGACCGACAACGCCGGCAGGTCAATCGTCGAATCCGGCTGACCGCGCGTGGGAGCACCGCATCGAGGACCTTGACAAACCTGGGATCTAGCCATGGCCGACGTCCAGACCATTGAGAACCAGCGGCGGGCGGAGCAATCTCGCCTGGACGCCCTCAGGGGCGCGAAGGAACGCAAC
>DATIKE010000280.1:0-1922 GCA_035477895.1 Phycisphaerae bacterium | reverse complement strand
CGGGAATGGCCGGGGGCACCAGCAGCGTGACCCGCGTCTCGTCGGTGCCCAGGACCTCGTCGGTCAGGACCACCCGCTTGAAGTGCTCGGCCAGCGGCCGGAAGAACGAGGCTGATGTCACCAGGAGGTTCAGCAGCGTCGATCGATCCGGCGTCCAGCCGCTGCCTGCGAACAGGTCCTGCTGGCGATACACCGGCAGATGAAAGCCGTACTTGGCGGTGATGATCTCCGCCGCCACGCTGGTGTCGTAGCGATCGCCCTCCACCAGGCCCGTGGGACGCTCCGGCGAGGCGATCCCGCAGTCGGCGTGGCCGGAGCAGGCATACTTGGGATACTTGGTCACGCGGACACGAAGCTTGGGACGCTCGAACTCCAGCTTCTCCACCCGGTCGTAGCCGATCAGCGTCCGCTGGCCATGCTGCGAGCAGTGCTTGGCCTGCTCGGGCACGCGAGCTTCCACTTCGTACCGCGGCAGATGCTCCGGCAGGGCTTCGCTCCGCGGCTTGCACACGTGACGGCGTCGGACATGCGCTTTGACCGGCAGCCCCGCCTCCTGAACGGCCTGGGCCAGTCCCTCGGCGGCGTCGGCGGCCTCGTTCGTGCCGCCCAGGTCCAGCAGCAGCTGATTGGGGTTGCTGAGGTAGCGCTCGCTGCGGTGGCGGAACGCCCGCTGGACGAGTTCGGCGTAGGCCGCTTCGAGTTCCTGCTTCTCACGACGCAGCACGTCGATGGTGCTCGTCTGCAACGTGATCGTCGAAGCCAGCTGTTCGATCAAGGTCCGGCAGCCGGTCAGGTCGTCGGGAATGATGATCTCGGGGGTGGCATCCATGCCGGCGGCATCCTGTTGGCTTGCTGCATCACTCACGGAAACAAGTATAACACAGGCAATGCCGTTTTCAAGAGTTATTCGCAAAAAAACCTCAATTTCACGATGCCCGCCGATATCGCTTGCGCCGCTTCACCCGGGCCAGCGACACGCCGCCCAGCAGCATCGCCAGTTGGGTCGAGTCAATCTGTTGGTACTTGCCCTCCGAGGCGATCACTTCGAACGTTCCCGCTTCGAGAAGCCTGTAATAAAGCCAGTAGCCGGTGCCATCCCAGTGCAGGATCTTCAGCCGATCGCGCCGGCGGTTCACGAAAAGGAACAGACTGCCATCCAGCGGATCGGCCGCAAACTCGCTGCGCACGATGCCCGACAAGCCGTCGAACCCCTTGCGCATGTCGGTCGGCTCGCTGTACAGGAAGATCGAAACCGTGGACGGAATACTCAACATGACACCACCTCGCGACTCGTATGGGCCGCCTCCTGGGCAATGCGGTGGTTGGCCCCTTCAATAACCCCGGCGACGACAGGACGGGCTTCGCTCGGCCTCCGGGCTCCCATCGACACCCCTGACCGGAACGCCACCGTCGAAACGGGCTACTTCGGCAATTACCGCCCGGACCGCATCGGGATGCTCCCCACGCACCTCGATCTCCGTGCCCCCGGGCAGCCGAATCCAAACCCCGGATGCCGCCGGCACCACCGTCACCGGCTGGAACATGCCGGCACGATCAGACCTAGACTCATCCAGAGCCCCTCGCCGAAGACCCACCGCTCTGACGATCGAACCTGGCCCGAGCTTCTTACGCCAATAGTAAAACGAGGCCACCGACACACGCTCTCCGACGCAAAACCGACCCACGGGTAAGCCGGAACTCGAAAAACGCTGAAACCGGCTCCGCCACACGCCGAGCGTCTGAGGATCTGACGAACGAGACATGCCGCATCTCCTGGACAGGACCACGACCAAACATCAACACGCACGCCAGGATAACCGGCCTGTCAAGAATGGTTCTGATGGGCGCTTACTCAGGAGCCGCGCTTCAGACCACGCATCAAAGAAACCGGCGATCATCCGGTGACGAACGTAGTCTGGAAC
>DATIKE010000279.1:0-6287 GCA_035477895.1 Phycisphaerae bacterium | reverse complement strand
CACCTGCTGGGATAGGCACACAGGTGCAACCGGATCCGGCTGCCTTCAGCGTGATTGTGTTCATTCGGCGTACCGCGCAGCGGCGCTGAGGAGTTCCTCGCGGATCTCGTTTCGAAGCCATTCGGGCTTGATCACGACGGCCCGGTCTCCGAAACCCTTGAGCCAACGTTTGAACTCGACAACCTCGGATAACTGAAATGTGGCGACCAGCGAATCAGAATCGTTGCATTCACCGTCAAAGAGGCCCGCCTCCGTTGGCCGCCATTGTAGTTTCTGACTGTCATGCCAGATACGTTCCTCGACGACGGCAGCAGCCATTCCCGTGAATCGGACAACAATCTCCGTCGACTCCCCGCCGGACCTGATGATGCCGAAGCTGGATCGGAAGAGGTTCTCCAGGTTGAAATCAGCCGGCCGCGTGAATCCTTTATCCGTCGGTCGGACGGCCAGGATACGGTTGACCTTGAAGATCCTGATGGCCTGCGCCCGATGCGAGCGACCGACCAGGAAAAGATCATCCAGGTGGAGCACCAGACCGTATGGATCGTAGAGCGTCGAGTAACTGTCGCCCCGCCAGAGGGAACGGTAATCCACCTCGACCGTTCGATCCTTCCAGATGGCCTCATCGAGCAGCCGGATTGCATCCGCCTGTCCCGAATAGTCCGTCGATCCGAAGGGCCGGACGTACAGCCGGCCGTTGAGTTCCGAGAAGTAGTCCATCGCCTTGCTGGGGATCAGGCTGCGGATCTTGGTCAGGGCGCTCTCCAGCCCCTCGGCGAAATGCGTGCCCGCCAAGGGGGCGAAGAACCGCTCCGCCAGATGCAGGGACACCGCTTCGGTCAGGCTGAGAGTCATGGCGCCGCTCTTGAAGAAGTTGTGGGGCATCCGCCAGAACCGCTTCCCGTAGGCGTCCTCCTCGTACTCGATGGGGAACCCCTGCTCCTGAAGCGTCTCGAAGTCCCGCTGAATCGTGCGTTCGCTGACTCCGAAATCCCGGGCCAGTTGGGCCAGCGGGACGCCCTCCCCGCGCGTCTGGAGGGTGCGGAGAAGGTTCCAATGACGCTGGATCTGCTCGCCCTGGGGCATGAACCCGTGCCTCCATGTGGACGTATCTCTCCTGGGATGCAGATCATATCCCAGGCGGGCGAATCCTCAAGGCTGGGTCTGACGGATTCCGTCGCAGCTTCGGAGTGGAATAGCGGCAGAGCCTCCTGGCCTTCGCAGGATCGCCTCCCAGCCGGAGATACCGCGAAGGCAACCGTATCCGTGGCGGTCTTGGGCTTTTGTGCGTGGATGGCCATGGCGAGACGCCTGCAATGATTCGTCAGTTGAGGCATATCCTTCCCTGAAATGCTGAGCCCGAGCATGAGTGAATCCCAAGCGACAGGTCTGCTACTCGCCCATAGAGGAAACATCTCTGGCAAGCCCGGGAACCATCATTGGTGGCGGGGGTTCTTCTCCCGTGATCCGACGAAAGTCGAGGCAACCGACCAGGTAGATGTCCGCTGCACAACCGGTCGATGGATCCCAAGTGGTGATGCCATACGGGTCCGCCGGCGGCCTCATCGGACTGTGGTCCGATTTGATCAGCAACGGAGTTGACGCTCCTCCACATTCTCCTTTGGCAGTATCGACCACCCCTTTCCCGCTCCATCGAGCACATCGTTTTGAGTAGGTGTCTGGCCGAGACTGGAATGCTCGGACACGCAGATGGGCCAGCTCCAGGCGTTTCCGTTCACGATGATCGGCACTCCCGGGGCGATCGAAACCCACGATCAGCCAAGGGGTCATCGTCTCGGGCATGCCATTCGGCGGGGAGACCTCCGGCTGGTCTGAAAGCACCATATAGTCCTGGGGATCGCCTACGAGTTGATTCCTCCAGTGGGTCCAGGTGAGCAGGTTCAGCGAGTCCAGCCCCAGTTTGACAGCGCTCGCCATCGGCGGATGAACCATGAACTCAACCCAGACGGCCGCCCGGGAAAGGATGGGGACGAACCAAGTTCCGGGTCGCCGCCAGGATCCGGGGACATCGCCCGTGCATTCCTCTGCCCGATACAGCGGCAGCACGCCCACGCAACTCCGCAGAGGGTCCGTCATTGCGAACGGCATCCAAAGAAAGCGAACCGTCAAGCTGTTATTGAAACGAAGTCCGTCGGCGGCACTCTCGGCAACCAGCATCTGTCTCTCCTAACGTATCCCCATTTCATTGCCTGTGGCGACCTTACCCGGGCGGGGTGTCAGGATGTGCCGTACCTAACATGCGTGGAGGTCCGACAGCGCACGTCGGGCCCTCAAAAATGAACGCTAAACCGGGACAGAAGTGCTACTTCTTGAGCTGAGAAGCTTCCAGAAAAAAATGACCTCTCCGCGTGTTAGGTCAGGTCGCTCCGGCTCCGGGCTGAAATGGGCCATACCAGCGCCCCGCCCGATCGGTCACTCACCCACCAGCAACAGGGTACGCCCCATCTGTTGACAGCCGTTTCCGGGGTGCGGTATTATCGTAGTGAGAGTCGTGCTGAGGGCTGTTGGCCGTAGCGGAAATGTCCTATCAAGGCGTCCGTTCACTTCGAGGCCCTCCCGATGGCTCCGCGAGATCATTCGGCACGACCCCGGACATCTTCAGAAGGGCCGTCCTGGGATACCGAACTCGTCGCGCGCGGGCCGAAATGAAAAACGGGGCTGAAGCCTGCAGGCAGGGGGGCAAACCGATGCGTCACGCGATCGGGACCCATATGAGGGCCGGACGAACGGGATTCACCCTGATCGAAATCCTGGTTGTGGTGTCCATCATCGCGCTGCTGATAGCGATACTGCTACCGTCGCTGAAGAAGGTTCGCGACAATGCCAAGCTCACAGTCTGCAAGACCAACCTGCACGACATGGGCATCGCTTTCAACTCCTACGCGGCGGTCAACAACGGCTGGTTCCCCCCGACGCCCTACGTCGGCTCGACGCTCTGGGAGGCGGTGGACAACCCGGCCGCGGACGACAACTTGTTCGTGCTCTGGTACGCGAAGTTCATCCTGAACCCGGCCGTTCTGAACTGCCCGGCAACCACTCACAGAATCCGCACGCCGGACCGTATCGAACAGGTTCCGACGTCCCTGGGAATCAAGTTCATCATCCGCACGGCCGGCAGCACCGGACATGTCAATGATTTCGAGCGATTAGCGCAATACGAGGGAACGGGCGGATTCGGCACCAGTTACGAGCGCGGCGGATGGTACTACGTGCCGGGAGCGCGAACGGATGTCAACAGTTTCTATCATGCCAAAGTGCTCAAACCCAATGGCAGGTACATGAATAACGCCGCCCCATACAAGCAGATCTTCAAGACCACCGGTGCCGGGGACTCTCCCTGGCGGTTCAGCCTGCTCTCGGATGCCGACGATGCGGATTGGATGGCCCAGCTCATGGGTTTTCGTGGCATCACCGGGTCGAACGGCAATGCCCACAACAACGACCCGCCGGACCCGTGGGACAACCATGGCGTGTGGGCCAGCAACCGTCTCTTTGCCGGCGGGCACGTGACAACGACGAGGTTCCAGTTTGGAAAGGCGTTGAACTGACACGGGCTGCCTGCTCGGACCGTTCGCGACGGGAGATTCAGCGTGCCGGACTCAGAAAGTACTTTTTCGTGGAAGGTACCGGTTCTTTTTCTGGTGACCGTGGGGATTCTGGCGTTCGCCTGGTGGCGAAGCGCCGGGCCGGCCGCCGAAGGACCGACCGCCACGCCGGCCGTGTGCGCCAATTGCGACCTCGTGGCGCAAGTGGCATCAGAGATCGCCGCGGACAAACCCGCCTGGCCACAAGTGTGCCCCGGCTGCCGACAACAGAGCCTCTATCCGTCCGCAGTGTGCACGGGATGCAGCAAACCCCTCCCCATGAAGGCCCCGGGGGCCGACGCGCTCGGCATGCCGAAGTCGTGCCCCTCGTGCAAGCGGCCGCTGCTGGATACCTGACCGACTTCAGGCTGATCGGAGAAACCGCCTTCCAGGCTTTTGCATAACCGCTCACCGCCGCGGCAGCGGGCACGAGCCGCCGTGTTTGGCGTGGTAGTCCTGGTGATATTCCTCGGCCTCGTGGAACGGCCCCGCCCGCTCGACAGTCGTGGTGATCTTTCGGCCGCGGAAGACCTTGCGTTTCGTCAGTTCGTCGACGTACGCCCTGGCTTCCTTGAGTTGCTCATCGTCCGCCGCGAAGATGGCGGACCGATACTGCTCCCCGACGTCCGGCCCCTGCCGATCGACCTGCGTGGGGTCGTGGAATTTGAAGAACCAATCGAGCAGTTGCCGGTAGGTGACGCGGGCCGGATCGAAAGTGACCCTGACGGTCTCGGCGTGGCCGGTGCGGCCGGTGCACACTTCCTTGTAACTGGGCCGGCTGGTCGTTCCGCCCTGGTAGCCGGACGTGGCATCGATGACGCCGGGCACCTGCTGGAAGCGATCCTCGACGCCCCAGAAGCAGCCGCCCGCGAAGTACGCGGCCCGGGACGCCACCGGCCGGGACTCGGGCGGAAGCTCCGCTCCCTCTTTGTAGAACTTCAAAGCCCCGGAGTTCATGCAATATCGCAGGCGGGTCGGCGGCGGCCCGTCATCGAACACGTGGCCCAGGTGCGACCCGCAACGGGTGCAGAGGGTTTCCACCCGGATCATGTCGTGGCCGGCGTCCCGCTTCTGTCGGATATGGGCCCGGTCGAACGGCTGAAAGAAGCTCGGCCAGCCGGTGCCGGAATGGAACTTGGCGTCGGACTGAAAGAGCGGCAGCCCGCACAGTCGGCAGGTGTAGATCCCCTTATCCTTGTTGTCGAGCAGCAGGCCGCAGCCCGCCCGTTCGGTCCCCTTGTCCAGCAGGATGTCCCGCTCCTGGGGTGTCAGATTCCGGGCCAATTCGGCGATGCGGCTCTTACTCAAAGGCGTGAGGTCGTACCCGCTGCGGGAATAGACGGCTGGGCGACGAGCGGATGCGTCTCCGGAGGACGCCGGCTGAGATGAAGCCGTTTCTTCCGTGCGGCCGATCGCCCGGAGAATCAGAAAGCCGAATACGATCGCAGCGGCGGCAACAACCACCATAGGCCCCATGCTCCTCATTTCGCGTCTCCTCACGGCCCCGATCGCCCGCGGGATGGCTTTCGTCGGTAGCCCGATATTGTAGGCATTGTTTATACGCCGGGCTTCACAGGGGTATTCCCACCGACAAATCCCCGCAGATAACGCGAAGCGCCCCGGTTCCTCCTCAAACGGCCAGCGCCCCGAGGAATCACCCGGCGCCGGGCTACAGGGTCCGATACTCATCGAAGTCTCAGCCTGCTCCCTGCCGGTCGCATCGCTTTCGACCGCCCGATAGCCGGTACGAGCCTGAGGAGTGCCGGCTTCGGCTTTTCGGTCCTAAGCCCTCCCGCGTATCTAGCCGAAATGCTTATCAAGGCTGGAGCAGATTGCCATACGCGCGGTCTCCGACCGCGCGAACCCGGCTCTTTCCACGGTTTCGTCGAGAATCGGCTTCGATGTCAGCCTCGGAATTCAAACAAGCCATCAGCGAGCTGCTCGAACGGGCGCGACAGGAGGGCGAGCTCGATCCCTATGTCGGCAAACGCCATTGGAAGCGTTATAGATATGGCACCCGCCTGGAAGTGACCCGGGATCCCGCGGTTTTCGCCAGTTCCTGGTATGCGACCACGCACAACGTTTCGGGCGGCGGGATTGGATTCTGGTCGAAGCAGGCTTTCTCGCTGGGGGACCCGCTGTTTGTGCGCGAGCGCTGCGCCGGCAAGCCCGGGCCCTGGCTTCCGGGCCACGTCAGGTACTGCACCCTGGGGGTCAGCGGCTACCTCGTCGGCGTGTCATTCGATCAACCTGGCGACCGGGATGCCGGCTGGACCGCATCGTCGTGTAAGCCGGTTGAGCTGCCGTCCTCCTCCTGTGATCGGGCCCGCGTAAGTTATCTTTGCTCCTCGCTTCGGAACCGCAGCGGGCTTGTCGCGGTCCTGGTCAGCCTGATCGTTTACTTTGGAACTGTTTCGCTGTGCCGACAGAACCTCTCAGATCCCAGCGATCTTGCTGTTGTTGTAGCGGGAGCCATCGCGGTAACGATGATGAGCTTCGGCATGGGCTGGCTTTTCATGTCGCGCGAGTCCGCGGTGCTCGTGGCGATTCGTCGGGCGGCCGACGAATTGTCCAGCGGGTCGCTGGACAGCTCACCATTGCCCGAGACTTCCACCCGGGAAGTGGCTGCCGTGCGCCAGGTGATCCTCGATCTCGGGATACGCTGGCGGCAGCAGGCCGAAC
>DATIKE010000278.1:0-9674 GCA_035477895.1 Phycisphaerae bacterium | reverse complement strand
CGGTGACGATCGGTCCTTTCGACGCTTCAACGATGAGCGTTCGCGGCGCGATCAGCCAGGCGAATTCCGCGTCGCCGAACTCGCAAAGCAGCGACCAGACGTTGCGGTAGATCGGCTCGGCCCAGAGTCGTTCACGCGGCGCGAAGTAACCACTGACCACGGTCACGTCGATCCGAGTATCGACGGCGGCGGCGGCGAGCGCGATGAGCCCGCCCTCGCCGTAGCCGATCACGCCGATAGGCTTGTGCGATCCGGCCCGCGACGCGAAATGGTCGACCGCGGCGAGCACCTTTTGCACCTCGTAGCCGATGACGTGCCGACCCATCTGGTAGGCCATTCGATAGATGTACTCGCGGTGGGGCTGGTTGGTCATGCGAACGGTCGGGTTGCCGGAGAAGGTATCGTCTCGGCTGATGATCGTCGGCACGAGGACTTCGCATCCCGAGCGGGCAAGTTGTCGCGCGTACGTGGCCCCCGCCGGCGCGTCGGCGACCAGTCCCGCGAGCATCTCCGGTGTCCAGTCGGCGTCGGGAACGGCGATGACGCACGCCCCGGGTTCGCCTCGCGGCTTGAGCAGGAGCCCTTCGCCGTCGATCCCATCGAGCGCGGGCCAGCGCACCGCGAAAATGGCGAGCGTGTCGTCCTCGGCCACGCAGGCGGGCTGGGTCGTCGTTGCAAGGAGTTCCAGATCGACCTGGGCCGGCCGGGAATCCACGGCGCCGATGATCCGCCTGAGCTGTTCGCGATGCGGCGCGACGGACTCGATGTACGACTTGATGGACGTGGGATTCGTGGGCCAGAGGACGCAACGCCGCCGGGGAACGTTTCCCAACTCGCGAATGAGGAAGCGGTCGATGCCCGCGACCATCTCGGCGGCCAGGTCGCCGTGGTCATCGAGTAATGTCGTGCCGGGAAGAACCGATGCCGGCTGTGAGGTGGATAGCTGCGCTCGGACCGGCGATGAACAGGCTATGCTCAGGCCTGCCCACAACATCACCGGATGAAGGAATCCGCTATTCATCCGCATACGGCACCATCAGAGAGGGTATTTGCACCACTTTGCCGCGAGATTGCTTGTTTGCCTACAGGGAACGCAGTATCCTCCAATGACCACCGGACTGCAATCGGTGACAGGTCGCTGCTCCAGGGAGAATCTTATTGTCTTGACGAATCGGTCGGGTTAGGATGTGCGATAACAACGTATGGCACGCCGCGGCGAGCTCAATGTCGAAAAGTCTTTGGCCGTGGCCGAGAAAAATCACCACCGTTCGCAGGAGGTCAGATCATGGGACACGATGCGTTTCCGTTTTCGTTCGGCTGTCCGGGTCACGTGAATCGCAGGCAGTTCCTGGCGGGCTGCACGGCCTGTGCCGCGGGGATGTCGGCCATGAGCCTGGCCGGAAAAACGGCGGCCGCCGCCGCGGTCGCCCAGACCACGAAGCCTGCGGCCGTTTCCAAGCCGCGGATTGCCCTGGTGTACTCGCACATCAAGCCGGACACGCCGACCTGGCCCAACATCGGCTACGACTACGAGGGCCGCAAGAAGGAACTGACCGCCCTGCTTCAGCAGAAATGCCCGAATGTGGACTTTCAGCCGGCCACCGTGCAGAACGCCGAGGAGGCCAAGCAGCTTCTGGCGAATACCAAGGACGTCGACGGCTACCTCGTGTACCTCGTGGGCATCTGGACCGGGGCGCCGGCCATCATCGCGTCCTCCGGCAAGCCGACGATCATGGTGGACGACCTGTACGCCGGCTCCGGCGAGTTCCTGATCGCCTACGCCGGCGCGAAGCGGGCCGGGCAGAAGGTGGTTGGTGTATCCTCGACGAAGTTCGACGATGTGGTCGAGGCGGTGCGGTGCATCGATACCATGAAGAAGCTGCAGGCCTCCAACCTCCTGGTGCTCGCCACCTGGGACACCAAGGCGGTCGGACAGCAGATCAAGGACACCTTCGGCACCAGCCTCATCCAGCCGGCCAACGAGGAACTCGACCAGCTTTACGCGAAGGTCGATCAGAACGAGGCCCGTAAAATCGCCCGGAACTGGATCGGCGAGGCCGAAAAGGTGGTCGAGCCGTCAAAGGAGGAAATCGAGAAGTCGGCGGCGATGTACGTGGCTATGCGTGACCTGATGCAGCGCTACGACGCCCGGGCAATCACCATCGCCTGCCTGCATCTGTTCTACGGGGGAAAGCTCGGCGCGTATCCCTGCCTGGGTTTCTGGCAGCTCAACAACGACGGCTTCGTCGGCGCGTGCGAGGCGGACCTGCATTCGACGATCACGATGCTGGTGATGTCGTACCTGACCGGACGGCCCGGTTTCATCTCCGACCCGGTGATCGACACCGCGAAGAACCAGGTCATCTACGCTCACTGCGTCGCGCCGACCAGGGTCTTCGGGCCGGATGGAGCCGGCAACCCCTACCACATCCGGTCGCACTCGGAGGACCGTAAGGGAGCCAGCATCCGCTCGCTGATGCCGCTGGGCGAGATGACCACGACGATCCTGTTCGAGTCGGCCCGCAAGGAAATGATCATCCACCAGGGCAAGACGGTGGAGAACATCGACGAGGACAAGGCCTGCCGCACCAAGCTCGCCGCCGAGGTGGCCGACGCCCGCAAGCTGCTCGACGAGTGGGACCGCTGGGGGTGGCACCGGGTGACGTTCTACGGCGACCACCGCGTTCAGCTTGAGAACCTCTGCTCGTTGATGGGCATCAAGGTGATTCAGGAGGGCTGATCCCCGAGTCCGGAAACTCCGGCCTGTTGCAAACCGGTTACAGCGCGGCAACCACGAATGTGGTAGACTGTACCATTATCGGGTGGGCTGCTCAGCCGCGGGAACGAATGTGCAGCCACCGACGACGCGGGACACGTCTATGCGCCCGGACAGCGCTGGCGAACGGCGGTCTGAGACAGGAGCGAGACCCTCCAGGGCCAGGGGCCTCGTTTTCCGGCTGACGGCCTTCTGGGCCGGGGCGGCGGTGATGGCCTGTGAGCTGGCCGGCGCCCGCCTGCTGATGCCGGTCTTCGGCATGTCCATCGAGGTATGGGCCGCGGTCATCGCCACCACCCTCGGGGTCCTGTCCGTCGGATACTGGCTGGGCGGCCGGATCGCGGACCGGTATCCCAATGAAACACCGCCGGCGTTGGCCCTTGTGCTGGCGGGCATGTCTTTACTGCTCATGAGTTCTTGCGGCCCGACGATTGTCGGTCTTTTCTCGGGCTTCTCATTCATGGCGGGCATCTGGTCGGCGGCGGCGGCGATGCTGTCGGCGCCTTTTCTTCTGCTGGGGATGATTCAGCCGTTGCTCGTCAGGCTATTGATCACGGATGCGCGCAGGACGGGGCGAACCGTCGGCGGGTTGCTCGCCACGAGCACAATCGGTGGCGTCAGCGGGACTATTGCAACCGGGTTGATCCTGCTGCCCGATCTCGGCGTATCGAAAACGCTGCTGATCCTTGCAGTCGGGAGCACGGGCCTGGGTGTGATGGTCTGGGTTGCGTGTCGCCGGTGGAAAGCAGCCTGCTGCACGTTGGCAGCGGTCGCGGCAGCCGGCGTCGCGGGCTGGCGGCTGGAGCTGCCGCGGCAGGCCGACGGCCCGATGCGCGTGATCGAGCGAGCCGAGGGGTTGTACGGTTTCCTGGAGGTGCTGGAGTACCACGGCGGCCGCGCCCTGGTTTGTAACGGCGTGTTTCAGGCGGCGCTGCCGTTGTCAACCGCCGACGTTCAGCCCGGCCTGCTCATTCGAGGCCGGGACTACACCGAGTTGGTTCCATACCTGCGCCCGGCCGCGAGGGCCGCGCTGGTCATCGGGCTGGGCGGAGGCCTGCACGCGCGAATGCTTTCTCTCTACGGTTTCGACGTGCAGGCCGTCGAGATCGAGCCGGCCGTGGTCAGACTGGCTGAGAAACACTTCGGGGTATACGCCGACGTCACGATTGCCGATGGCCGGGCGTTCCTGGCCCGCACTTCCCGGCGATTTGACGCGGTCGTCCTCGATACATTCCTCGGCGGCACACCGCCGGAACATCTATACACAAGAGAGGCGTTCGAGCGGATCGGCGAAGTCCTCGAACCCGACGGCGTTCTTGCGATCCATTTGATCGGCCGACCCGGACACCCCGCCACCCTGGCGGTCATCCGAACGCTTCAGGCGGTTTTCGCGCACACGCTCGGGGCCCGCAGCGGCTTCGACGACGAGTTGCAGCATCTGTATCTGTTCGCGAGCCGATCCGAACTGAGCCTCGCGGGGGAGAAAGGCGTCGCACTCGCCGACTTCGGCTTCAGCGGAACCGATCTGTTCGAGCCGAACGCGGGCAACGGGATTCTGCTGACCGACGATCGCACATGCCTGGCCCTGCTCGGCCGGGACCTGGTTGTGGAACACCAACAGCACTCTCTACAGGTAAGGAGACGATCATGGTAACCGTGACTCCCACTCGGTTTTCATGCGTCGCGACCGGCGTATTAATCCTGGCCCTGAACACCCATACATGCAACGCTGCTTCCTTCCTGCACCGGGTTGACGATGGCAGCATCTGGCTTGGAACGCCTCTGGTAGGCCTGGGCATGATCGGCGTCATGGATGACCCACCACAGTTTCATCTGAGCGACGAACTGGCCCGCGAACTGGCTCCAATCATCAACCGTTTTCAGGACGGCGAATCGCGGAACCTGCGCTGGTGGCATAAGATTCCGCGGGCACGAAAACCCGGCGACCCGACCATCCTGATCTCCATGACAAGTACGAATCGCTGCACCTCTGACGAAGAGGCCGAGAGGAAACAGAACCCAAGGGGAATACAGAAAACATGCGAGATTGTGTCGGCGACTGTTCAACGAATCGAGGTTGTTCCCCGGGTATGGCTTGATGCCTGGGATCGGCTGGACGAGGCTGTGCGGGAGATCGTCGAGGCGTCCAGGATCGATCCCGGTGACCGAAAGAAGCAGCGACTGACGGAAGCCATCGAAAAAGGCAGCGATGCCCTGACCCGGATGTACGCAGCCGAACCGCCGGACGAACAGGTGCGGTCGATCCGCGCTGCTTTGCCCAAGGCCCGGATTGTTCGGACCCAACAGCGCAGCATCGAAAGGGAATGGGGCGGCCACCTGAGACGATACGTGTCGACTTTGGCGATCCAGCCGGTCAAGCCTCTGCCGCCGGCCCCCGAGAAGTGCTCCGAAATGGACCGGCTCAAGCTGCTGTGGGAGAGCGACTCTGCCGCCGAGTTCATGGCCAAGATCAAGAAGTCGTGCTTGCCGGAAGATCTGGATGAGGTGCTTACCTGTACCATGGTTCTGGCGATCGTCAAGGGCAATTCGCGCTCCTGTTACCCGATGTACGCCTGGGAGTTCGAAAACATGAGCGATCGGGAGTTCCAGGCGATTCGCTCGGAGAGCAAAGAAAACTCACAGAGGCCGCCTCCCCCCTACGTGCAGACGTTCGAGGAACAAATGAGCACGAGAGCCGCGGCGATTCTGAAGGACAAATGGGGCGTTGTGGTTTCTTCGGCCGACGACAAGACCCTGGCCGACAAGCTCCTGCTCAGAGGCATGGTCGTTGAGGACATGGCGGAGTCGGGATCGCCCATCGGTCTCATGTGCGATGACATCATCATCGATTACGACCACGTGTATGACCTGTCGATGGGAGGAACGGAAACCGGGCGGTACATCATCGGTTTGGCGAGTAAGGCCCGAGGCGGCGGCGAGCTGCGCGTTCTGCGCGGCAACAGCGTCATCACTCTGGTCGTGGAAAAAGACCGGTGATTGCCTGCGATACCCTTGACTTACATGGACGAATCGCTAATGTAAACAGTATGGGGGGAATCCTGTCGTCATTTCGGCCCCGTCCGGGGAGAGAAACGGTCTTTCGACTCCGTCTACGCCGCCGGCGCGACCTCATTGGGGCGTTGGCGTCCGCCGTGGGGTTTCTGGCCGCGGCCCATTCCTTCGCATGGGCGGCCGTCTCCGTGGATGATCTCACGGGTCCGTGGATCCTGTTCGTGGACGATTACCCCGTGGCCGGCAAGGCCAACGTCACCCGCGTCTACCACCCCTTCACCAAGCACGCCGGCAACCCGGTGCTGCCTCCCACCGAACCCTGGGAAGAGAACATCACCTACATCTACGGCACGGTGATGCCCAACGAGACCCGTACCGGGTATCGGATGTGGTATCACACCATGCGCCCCAACGACACCAGCAACGACGGAAGCAATATACTCTACGCCGAGAGCACCAACGGCATCAACTGGACCAAGCCGATCCTCAATATCCGCTCGTGGCACGGCTCGACGGCCAACAACATGATCTTCGTCCGCCCGGGCCAAAGCGGCATCACCTCGGTCATGCATACGCCCTGGGACCCGGACCTCAACAGGAAATACCGGCTCATGAACTACGAAGCCAGTGGTTACTGGGGCGCATACTCCAACAATGGCGTGCATACCTTCGACCTGCCGAACAACCCCGTGCTCACTGGCGTGGGTGACGTTGCGCAGTTCATGTTCGACCCGCACACGAGCCTCTACCGCGGATACGTGAAGCTGAACTCGACGGTCAACGGCCTGCAGCGGCGCAGCGTCGGCCTGACCGACACGACCGAGATCAACTCCTGGCCGACCGCGCGACTGATCCTCGAGGTCGATTCCCACGACGACCGCTGGGTCCCGCCCGGCACGGTGCAGCGCACGCACCTGTATGGCCTGTCGGTGTTCGCGTATGAGTCGATGTACATGGGCTTCCTCTGGATCTTCCGGGCCACCGATGTCGACGGGTATTACATCGGCCCGGTGTACACCGAAATCGTCAGCAGCCACGACGGCGCGCGCTGGATCCGTGAGGAGGGGACCCGCCCCGCGATGCTGCCGCTCGGACCGGAAGGTGCCTGGGATGACGGCCAGCTCTACACCGCGAAAGCGCCCATCATCGTCGGAAACGAACTGTGGGTTTACTACGGGGCCTGCGACGATGTCCACGGTACGGCCACCAAGAAGCTCAACTGCGCGATCGGGCTGGCCAGGCTGCGCAAGGACGGATTCGCCTCGCTGGACGCGAGTTCCGCCGCCGGCAACGTCACCACCCGTCGGCTGGCCGGGGCTTCCGGCCCGCTCCGCGTCAACTACAAGGCCACAGGGGGATTACTGAGGGCGGAGGTGCTGGACGGCCTCGGCAACGTCGTTCCGGGTTACAGTCTGGCCGAGTGCAACCCGTTGACCGGCGACAGCGTCGATCAGATCGTGACCTGGACCGCCCGCGCCGAGCTGCCCGGCGGGCTCGATTCGATCAGTCTGCGGTTCGTGATTCAGAACGCCTCCGTTTATTCGTTCATGGCCGGTGAGGCGGTTACGATCATCGCGGGCCCGACCATCACCCGGCAGCCGACCAGCCGGACGGTGGCCGCGGGCGCCACGGCCACATTCGCCGTGGCGGCCACCGGCGACCCGCCGATCACCTATCAGTGGCAGAAGGAAGGCGTAAACCTCACCAATGGCGGGCACTACTCCGGCGCGACCACGAATACGCTCGCCATCTCGAACGCCGCGAGCGCCGACGCGGGCAGCTACCGGTGTGTCGTGACCAACCCCGGCGGGAGCGCGACCTCCGACACCGCCATACTGACGGTGGACACCAATGTGCCCATCAGCTTTCATGAGACCTGGGATACCTACATCGTGGGTCAGACCGATCCGGCCTACCTGGCCCGCTGGGCGAGCATCGCCGGAATCACTCGCTATGCGGTCCAGGCCTGGGACGAGGTCTCACCGCCGAACACGCTCAAGGTCACCAAGGATATCGCGCTCGGCGTCTCTCATCCGCTCGCGACCGAACTCGGTGCGGCCATCCCCGGCGCCACCGAAGTCGGCGGAACCGACGCCAATCCGCTGGCGCTGCTCTATCAGACCTGGCTGAACACCGCCGGCTCACACGCCAGCGCCGACGTGTTCGTCGAACTATCCAAGGGCGACCTGCGGGCCCCGACCGGCAATAGCGCCACGACGCTGCCGGTTTTGGCCTTTGGCCTGACCGCCGGGCTGCACGGTTCCGCCTCGTTTCCGCGGTTCTTCGACGGCAGGAATTGGAACCCCGTAACCACGATCTCCACCACCAACAGGTGGAACTACTTTTATCTGGCCATCAGGGATTCGACGGTCTACCTTGAAGGCCGACAATCAGCCTCCGGCTCCGCCACGCTTCCGCGGCTCTATACTGGCGGATTCGACCGGCTCACCATCCGGACCGGCCTCAATACCGTCCAGTGGAGAGCCTTGGGCGATCTGAGCCTGACCGGCGGAGTGGTGGCCCCGCCCCCCGCCCCGCCGACGATCACCCAACACCCCGTTGCCCAGAGCGTCTGCCTCGGCCGGACCGCCCAGTTCACCGTTTCCGCCGCCGGATCGGTTCCGTTGGCCTATCAGTGGCAGAAGGACAATGTGAATCTGACCAACGGAGGCCGCTATGCAGGCGTCATCACATCGACGCTCACGGTCTCAAACACCGATGCCGGCGATGTGGCCGACTACCGCTGCGTCGTCAGCAACGCCAACGGCAGCGCGACCTCCAGCGCCGCCGCGTTGAGCCTCAAGCCCACATGCCGGGCGGACTTCGATCGCGACTGCGACGTCGATGAGTACGATTTCAGCGCGTTCGATGCGTGCATCTCCGGCCCGCAGGTTCCTTTCAGCCTCGGCTGTGAGTTGAAGAACTTCGACGGTGACTTGGACGTCGACTCGGCCGACTTCGGCTTTTTCCAGCGTTGCCTGACCGGGTCAAACAACCCCATTAATCCCGATTGTACGCAGTGACCTGCAAGTCAGACGGGCACGGTTCCGACCATATAAACAGGGGAGGCCGCGACCGCACGACACCCGTGTCCGTGCGGTCCGGCCTCTCACGAGACCCTCTTATTCCCTCCAGATCAGAGGATTGCACCATGAAACAGCGCCGGCAAAGCCTAAGCGGAGACGGTTGCCGGTGAAGCCGCCGGCTCACCGGGATGAACCGTTTCCTCCAGCCGATCGAGGTGATACTGAACACTCTCCGGCAACGCCATACACGCGTATACTTTACAGTCGGTCCTTTCCGTCAGTTCCTGGATGGTTTCCGGCCGCATTTCGGGACCACCGGCCACGACGAGGTTGTCACCCCAAAGCCGTAACGGCACGACCTGCAGCGACTGGGCGGTCGAAATCGTCACCCGCAGCACGGCGGTCGTATCGATCCCGACTTCCTTGAGATCCACGAACCGGCGGCGGTAGCCCATCTGACGGGCCCAGGCCTCCCAGACCTGATCGGGCGCGACCCACCCGAGCCGCATCGCGATCTGCCCGAACTTCTGGGCGGTATGGCACTGTTTTTCGAGGATCTGCTCGACCTGCTCCGCCGTCAGCAGCCCCATTTCCATGAGGATCTCGCCGAACAATGGTTCGTGTGTGTTCATGGGTTGCTCCCTGCGGTCGTACGCCGTCCGATATCCGGTTCCAAGGCTCCGGGCGCCCGGCCCTCTTTCGGCATAACGTACGATGCGCGCGCCCGCTCGGGCAACACGATCCGGTACTGTTTGTGAGAAAAGTGTACGAAAAGGTCCTCTAACCCCGATACCGTTCAACATAATATCGCCGCCGCATCGCGGAACGCTTTGGTAGGTTGGGGAGTATTATAGTGTTCC
>DATIKE010000277.1:0-24937 GCA_035477895.1 Phycisphaerae bacterium | reverse complement strand
CGAAGCCCGCAAGGCTTCCAACATGCGATCGGCCGCCAGAGCGATCTTTGCGTCGGTCAGGTAAGTTCCATTCGCGATGGCCTCCCGGATTGCAGCCACCTTGTCCGCCCGGATGTCGGCATCCGGCGCGGCCGCACTGAGAGCCTGGCCGGTCTCGGAGATCTCCACCCGGTCCACGGGGCCGCGATCCCGGGCTGGACCGGCCGACTGGGCCGCCTGCCGGACACGATCCAGCGGCGACGCTCCCGCGCATTTGCCGGTCCCATTGATCGGAGGAATATCGGTCATCTTGTTACACCTTGCCCGGCCCGCTCAAACCCAGGACGGTCCCCGCCCACAGTCTCAGTACCGGTCCCAACCAAGCCAGAACTACCGACCCGCCGCCTGGATCCGTTTTATCGCCCTTCAGTATCCCGGAGGCGCAGGGAATTGCTTCCCGCTGGTCGGGCATTCCTCCATGAAGCTCCGAAAAAACAGGTGCTTACGTCAACCGCCAGGACATATCTGAAGGGCCGATCCATCGGCCCGCTTTCGCCAACCTCTCCCACCAGTATTATTATCGTCGATGCTCTCGGACGTTCTTGAGCATTTTGATGTAATTTGACGGATTTCCGCCTGGGCACAAAACGGCCTGAGCGAGGCTGTCCAGGCCAAAAAAGAGCAAAGATGGGTGTTGCTCATAAACGATAAATTGTATTTATACTGAGTATCTGATACAGCCGGAGTATGCAAACCTGTTGTCTCAAAATGAGTTGTGGCGAACGGAGTTTCCGGACAACAAGAACCCGATTTCGGCCGTTCGCAAAGTCGGCCGGCGACGGCCCCGCCAAAACGACGCAAGCGGGGCGAACGGAATGTCATTTTTTTTCTTCGACGATGGCCGGATCGCCGCAGGGGAAGGCATCCAACAGGTTTCGAAACTCGGAGGCGGAAGCGATAAACCGCACACGCTGCCGGAAAACCGGGCAGTGTCCCAGGTGGGGAACATACCAACTGGCCCGCTGGCGAAAGGTGCTGACGGCCGTCCGTTCGCCACGCAGACGCATCAAGTGCTCGAAGTGGGTCCACATGAAGGCCAGCCGCTCTTCGGTCGAGGGGGGTGAGGGCACCGTCCCCGTGGTCAGGCAAACCTGCGTATCCCTAAAGATCCAGGGGTTACCCAGTGCACCCCGGCCGATCATGACCCCGGCACAGCCCGTCCGGCCGATCATGGCCTTGGCATCCCGCGGCGAGCACACGTCGCCGTTGCCGACCACCGGAATCGACCGCGCCGCCTCAACTACCCGCCGAATCCCGTCCAGATCGACGCGACCCCGGAAATGCTGATCCGCGGTTCGGCCATGCACAATCAGACCGGCCACCCCGGCCTGCTCGAAATCGGCCGCCAACCGCGGGGCGATGACCGAGCCGCAGTCCCAGCCCAGCCGCATTTTGACGGTCACCGGCAGGTCGACCGCCCGGACGACGGCCTCGGCGATTCGCAGGGCCAGGGCTGGTTCCCGAAGCAGGGCGGCCCCGGCGCCATGACGGGTGATCTTCACCGCCGGGCAGCCCATGTTGATGTCCAACACGTCCGCTCCGTGATCGCGGCACCATCGGGCGGCCTCGGCCATCGCGTGAGGCTCACGGCCATAGAGCTGAACACACAGGGGATGGTCGCCCGGCTCGGTCCGGAGGATCTCCATCGATTGGGGCGCGTTGCGAAGCACTCCCTGCGGGTTGACCAGATCCGTGCAGGCCAGGCCCAGCCCACCCAGCGGCCGGATCGTCAGCCGAAATGCCAGATCGCAGTATCCGCTGATCGGCGCCAGCAGCAGGTTCGACGACAATCGCAATATCCCGAAGGTCAACAAGGCCTCAACTCTGTGATGGCACTCGTTCCAGGCGCTGGTTTATTCTCATGTCCACCCTTTCAGCGCTTTCGCTTCTCACTATAATGCAGGCATGCCGCGTACGGGAATCCTCTGGTCCGAAGACTACTTCCGCCACGACACCGGTCCGCACCATCCCGAGAAGCCCGCCCGGCTCGAGGCCGTTCGCAAGGGCCTGACTGAGACCGGTCTGTGGTCGAAGTGCGAGATCCTCGCGCCCACGCCGATCGACCTGAAGCTCGTCGAGCGGGTCCATGCCATCGAGTACATCAACCAGTTCCGCAATGCGTGCACGTTGGGCCAGCACTCCCTGCACACGCCGGACTGCGCGATCTGCCCGGCCAGCTTCGAGGTCGCCTGTCTGGCCGCCGGCGGCGTGGTCGAAGCCGTCGACGCGGTGATGGCCGGTCGAATCCGCAACGCCTTCTGCCCCGTCCGCCCGCCGGGCCACCACGCCGAGCGGCGTAACGCCATGGGCTTCTGCTTCTTCAACAACATCGCCGTGGCCGCCGAACGGCTCCGCGTGCATCACGGCCTGAAGCGCATCGCATTGCTCGACTGGGACGTCCACCACGGCAACGGCACCCAGCACCATGTACAGGACGATCCCGACACGCTCTTCATCAGCATCCACCAGCACCCGTACACGCTGTTTCCCGGGACCGGTTTCGCGGAGGAGCGCGGCGTCGGCAATGTCATCAACCTGCCGATGGTCCCGGGTTCGGAAGACGACGACTACCGGAAGGCCTTCGAGGAAACGCTGCTCCCGGCCGTCGACGCCTTCAAGCCCGAGTTCATTCTGGCCGACCTCGGCTTCGACCCCCACTACCGCGACCCGCTCGCCCAGATCGAGCTGACCACGGACATGTTCGAGTGGATGACCGCCCGGGTCCGAGCCGCCGCTGAATCGCTCTGCCGGGGCCGTCTCGTGACCGTTCTCGAAGGCGGCTACGACCTTAACGCCGTCACCGAGTGCACCCAGGCCCACGTCGAGGCCCTCATCGCCGGCAGCGCATGAGTTTCCGAAACCCCCGATCAGCGTCCGGGGCAACAGCGCGGGGCCCATAAAGTTTATTCTTTGTGACTGCTCCCGCCAGTCGCGGATCATGACCGGGAACAGCCGGCGGTAGCGCTCCGCCTGACCGACGTTCGCCTCGCCCTGGTACCACAACACCCCGGCGATCCGGTACGGCATGAGCGGGGGGATCATTCCATTGAACAGCACGGTCGGCGCCCGCCGATGCCCTTCCTTGCGCGATGTGCGGTTCCTGGAGAACGCGATGACCGGTCCGTCGGTCGGTGTCGATGTAGGCGCTGCCGCCCGGCTGGCCGCCTTGGCCGCCTTGGCCGCCTGGAACTCGTTCCACTCGCGAATGATCCCGCGCAACTCCGGTTCGCCGTCCAGACCCTTTTTGCTGATCCACGCCTCGGCCGGTGTCGCGCCCCACGAGGCCTGAATCAGCCCGACGGGCACTTTCACCTTCTTGCGCAACTCCCGCGCGAAAGCATACCCCGGGTTCCGTCCGCCTGCGGCGGTCTCCACCCGGGGCTACGACTGCGACGCCCTTACAGGGCTTCAGCCCGCACGGTCTCTCGGATAGGATGCAACGCCGCACTCATGTGCAGGCCGCCTCGGCGCGCGGCACCCGTGGCCACAACGGAGGCAAGCCCCATGTCCAGGTATTCCTTTCTCTACAGACTGTTCCTCGGTGCGACCATCATCACACTGCCAGGCTGCGCCTCACCGCACGCCGGCCCCGGCCGGCCGATCGATGCCGCTACGTTCAAAACGCAGTTTCTCCACTTCTGCGACCTGGCGGTGACCGAGCTGCACAAAGAGATCACGCCGTTCGGCGACCGCGAGAACGCCGACCCGACCACCCACCACATGCCCTTCTTCGAGGATGCCCATGCCGTCCGGGCATTGGCCGTCGCCTACGACATGACCGGCAACCGGGCCTATCTCGACGCCTGCCGGAAATGGGCCGACCGCATGGTCGCCTATCAGTCCACGATGCACCCGCGCGGCGCATACTACATGAACCACGGCCGTGCCCCGGGGCAGAACTCAGGCCGTTGGAACGTGGCCGACAGCGGCACCATCGGCATGGGCGTGCTGGCAACGGCCGCCCGCTGCGACGATCCGTTCAACAAGGCGTTTTATCTCGACTCGGCCAAGTCCTTCGCCCGGCTGGTGATCGACAACTACGTCAGCAAGGAAGGCGGCATCTGCAACGGCCTGTGGCCGGTCTACGCCGGGCCCTGGTGGTGCTCGACGGCCACCGCCGGCTCGTTGATGTTCATGCTCCACGAGGAAACCGGTGAGGAAGAGTACCTGCGGGTGGCCAAGTCGGCGATGAACTGGCTGCTCGCCCAGGACTTCCGTAAGCTCAGCCCGATCACCTTCGAGCAGCGCCCGTCCGGGACGATCTATTACTGCTTCGAGTTCTACGCCACAGGCCTCAAGCACCTCGACCCGAACAGCCCGCAGCATCGGGCTTTGACCTGCCAGCTCGACGCAGCCTTCGCCTGGATGGCCGCCAACCAGAAAACCCGCGGCGCGAACGTGCCGCCTTACCTGGAGAAGAACGTCGACATGGCCGGCCTGCCCTGTCTCATGTACGCCTTCACCCGTCAGTTGCCGCAATATCGCGACCAGCTCCCGCCGGCCGACCGCGAACTGCAGTACGTCGGTGAACTGCTGCTCGGCAAAGGCGAGCCCAATGTCTCGCGGCTAATGACCTGGGAAGTGATGACCTGGGGAATGATGTCCTACGCCGAACGACTCGCACCCGGGGCGATCTTCCTGGTCGGCTCGTGAACGGGCCGGGCACCCAAGATCGGAACCCGGGCGACCGATCCGTTTCTTGCCGAGACTCAGATCACGACGTTCAGCCCGCCGCCTCCGTCGCCGCCGGCGGCCGGGGCCACGCCCGTGTTGGTGTAGGCGCTCGAGGCCGCCTGGCCCGACACGTACTGCATCTGCGTGCTCTCGATGCTCAATGAGTTCGAGGCGTAGAACAACGACGTCTGCTGAGCGTTGTTCTGCTGCTGAGCCTGCAGAACAAGACCCATCAGGGCGATCAGGCCTTTCTTTTCCTCCTCGTTGTTGCTCTTCATGTACTCCAGCAGCAGCATGAGCAGCACCGCGCCGAGCAGTTCATTGTTCGACGCCGCGGCCATCGGCTGTTGCGAGACCATCAGCATTTCCGAGGATTGATTGATGGATAGTTGCGAGAGGCCGGCCATCTCCTGGCCGGCATAGGCCGACCCCGCTGAGGCCGGTGCGGCCGGCGATCCGTCCGTCTTGCCTGCCCCGAGTGCGCCTGCCGCTTGCCCCGGCTGGCCCGCGGCAAGGATCCCTGCGGTCGATGCCGCCCCCAGCGACCCCGTTGTCGATGCGGGTTTGCCGGCATCCGCCAGAGGCACTGCCTGACCAGCGGCTGACTGAGCCGGTGGAACCCATCGCGCCGGAACACCCCCGCCCACGCCGCCGACACCTGAAATAGCTGACACTGCCTCTCCCTCCACGCTCTCAGTGGATAGAAAACCGCTCCGAATGCTTAAAGCGGCAGAGATCGTTCCGGTCCGGGTTAGCGGGCAGTCGCAGTGCGTACCCAACAGTAACCTTTTGTCAAAAAAGAGGTTACGGCTGATACAGTCGTCCAGGCCGTTTGTAGCGTTTATGACGGCACGCGGACAATTGCCTGCCCGGACAGGGGGCGAATGTGCATAATTTCAGTGCTGGATGAGACTTATAACTTGAGAGCCGACTCGCCACTGTCGCCCATCCGGGTGACATGGGCTGACTTGTCGGCTCGTGGTCCAATCGCAGCCGGCGGACCCGTTTACGCAGGGACGGCTCGTACGGTTGGAGCGTCGAGATCCTCCACCGCGTTTCCCCCTTGGTCAGGGGGGAAACCAGGCAGGCTCAACCCGAACGGGGGCTCCGCTGGTCTTCCCACTAGCGGTAAATAATGGTTGCCGATGCCGGTCGGGGACCGGATCATGGGGCAGGATGGAATCAGCCCCAGCCAACCTGAGTGAAACAAAACCGCCCGGTCGCATCAGCCTGATTCGCGGGTGCATGTTCAGCGGCAAGAGCCTGCTGCTCGTGCAGCGGGTTCAGCAGGCCCGAGAGGCCGGACGCCAAGTCGCGGTTTTCAAGCATGCCAGCGATGACCGTTATGGCCGATCGCAGATCGTCACCCACAACGGCCAGCGTACGGACGCCGTCCCTGTCGCATCCGCCGGGCGGGTCACGGAGTTGGCCGGGAATGCCGACATCGTCGTGATCGACGAGGCCCAATTCTTCGACGGCGAGATTGTGAACGTATGCCGCGATCTGGCTTCACGCGGCTGCACGGTCATCGTGGCCGGTCTGGATCGGGACTCCTGGGGCCAGCCGTTCGGCCCGATGCCCGCCTTGGCGGCTGCCGCGGACGAGATCACGCAAACCCGGGCAACATGCGCCCGTTGCGGACGGGCCGCTGAGTTCACCCAACGCCTCACGTCGGTGACGGATCGAACGATGATCGGCGGTCCGGAAAGCTACGAGCCCCGCTGCGAACAATGCTTCGAGGCGCCCCCTCTCGCGCTGCGACGATGAACAACCCGCCGCCCCGGCAAACGCCTTTCTTCCCGCACGGAGTCTCTCGCGATAAAGGCTTCTACGTCGGCGGCTGGCCGTGGACGAGGACGTAGAGGGCCAACAGGGTCAGACCGTCCCACGGCGCTTCCGGGGCGGAGGCCCGTTCGGCGTTGTGCCGCAGGTAGGTGATCAGCCAGTACTGCTCGGCCTGATCCGGGGCGACCGCCGAGAGGAACTCGAGGGCGTTCCGCTCGTCACCCTGGTAGTGATAGCGCAGCACGATGAACTCGAACGCCAGCCGGCGGACGTCGGTCAGGGCGGCGGGCCAGTTCTCCTCCTGAACCTCTTCCAGGAGGTGCTCGACCCGTTCGTCGATGTGTTTGACGTGCGCGCGGTATCGGGACCTGGCGAACTCCCCCACCGACCCGGCCCTCGGGATCGCGCGAGCCTGCCGGCGAAGCTTGCGGGCCAGGGTTGCGAACCCCGCGCCGCGCCAGTAGCGATCCTGCCGCCATAGTTTGTGGAATCGGCCTGAACTGCCCAGCAGGTCGGCCAGGGCGATCAGCATCTGCGAGCGGACGGCCGAATGCTCGGACTGCAGGGCGAGGTGCAGTATTTCGCGGATGGCCGCGAACTCGCCGATCCTGGAAAGAGCCACGGCGGTCGAGGCCAAAACCTCGCCGTCGCGCTCATCGGTCAGGAGCCTGCGGAGTTCGGCTGCCGCGGAGTGACCTCCCGTCCGACCGAGGGCCTCGACGGCGACGCGGCGGACACGGCTGTCGGGATCGTGCAGGGCCCGCGTGAGCAGGCTGAGGCGATCGGGCACGGCCGCCTGGCTGATGGCCTCGACGGAATGGGCCCGAGTGACGGCATCCGGCTCGTGCAGATACCAGCGAAGCAGATCGAGGGCTTCCGGCGTACCGAGGCGGCCAAGGGCAAGCAGGGCTTCGTGACGGACAGCCGGGTCGGCGTCGTCCAGCGTGCCGACGATCTCGGGAAGCAACACATTCCCGTCCCGCGGGGCGATACGGCGCAATCCCCGCACCTTCCGGGACGAGGTGACCGCGGTGCCCAGGGCGGTGATGTTCCAGGCCATCCGCAGCAGATCGCCGGACACCAGGCGGCCGAACCACGGGCGGACCGGGATTCCGCGCGGGTCGGGCACCCGGGTCATGAGCGGCACGGTCAGCAGCATGCCGACGAAGGCGATGATCAGGAGCAGGTGGACGTAGCACAACGGCTGTCCGCTGGGCAGGGTGATGTCGGGGATGACGCGGCAGCGATCCGCCAGCCAGCCGGCGATCCAGGGCGCCGGGGCGCCGGCCGCGGCAATCACCGCCAGAAACATGGAGGTGTAAAACTCCCGTTTCTCGCGCGGGGCCATGGACAAGGCGAGGTTCTGCATGGCCACGGGCTGCCCGGAGAACAGCAGGCCGAACACGATCGCGTTGCCCAGGGCGAGCCAGGCGTAGTTGTGCTCGTTGATGAAGAAAAAGGACACGTGCGAGCAGTAGCCGAGGGATTCGAGTATCCACACGATGCGATGGCCGATGCGATCGGCCAGGCGGCCCCAGGCGTTGGCGGCCAGGGCGGTACCGACGGCGAACGTGACCGTCACCAGCGAGAGCAGGGCCAGCGAGGCGTGCCCGCCGATCCAGCCGGCAGGCGTGTTTTCGCCGCGAAGAAAAACGACCAGGAACAGCAGGGGCATGTTGAAGAAGAACCCGTACACGCCGGCGGCCAGCAGCAGGCGGCGGAATGCCCGGTCGCGGAGCGGGCCGGCGTAATCGCGGGCAAGCTCACGCAGCGTACGCGTCGGCGGCCTGGGCCGGACGGGCTCGGGGACCAGGATGAACAGCAGCGGATCGACGACCGCCAGGATCGACGCGAGAACGAAGACCCAGAAGAACATGGCCCGTGCGGCCTCGGGCGTGGCGGCGCAGTCGAGCAGTCGGCCGGCGGCCATCGCCAGAAACGACTGGGCCAGCAGGAGCCAGCGGTAGCGCCTTCCGAAAAAACTGCCCCAGATGGACTCGGGAATCAGGTCGGCCATCCACGTCCACCACCCGGGAGAGGTAAAGACAGTGCCGGCCTGAACGAGGAAGAGGCTGAACATGAACCCGGCGATGAGCCAGCCGCGCCACGACTCATGGCCGGCCAGCAGGGCCACGATCGCGCAGCCGAACATGCACGCGCGCAGCACGGCGGTGATCACCATCCAGGTGGCCTTGCGACGCTGCAGCCGGCTGAACAGCCAGGCCCCCGGGAGGGAACACAGGGTCGCCAGGGTCACGAAGGTGAGGTTGAGGCCGATCTGGGTCTTGCTCGCTCCGAGGTGCTCGTCGAGGAAGATCACGGTGACGGCCGAGGTCGGCCAGAGAACGGCCAGGGCCATCATGATGAACGAGCCGCCCAGGATGTTGATCTTCATCGCCCCGGCGAGGCGCAGCGGGCCGATGGATCGGCCGGCATAATCCATCGGCCGATGCCCGGAAGGGGCTGTCATCGTCTCGCCGTCACCCATCGCCGCACCTCAATGGCGGGATTCTATAACGGATTGGCGATAAAAAACGAAAGGGCAGCCGGTTTCCGGCTGCCCTTCGGGTCGTCGGAATGAATGAAACGTCTTGTCGGCGAATCAGGCGCCGAACAGCAGGGTGGTCAGGCCAATGATAAACGCGTTCACGATCCCACCGATGATCTGGATAAAGATCTCACCGATGAACGTCCGGAACTCCGTGCCCTTCAGGTAGTCGCCCAGTTCCGAGGCACTGACGCCCATCAATGGGGTAAAAAGGAACATCAAAGGGACGGCGATGCTGTAAAGGGTCGCTCGCATGGTTCGTCACTCCTTACATGCCGGGAAGCCGCCGAACGATTATACCACCCCGCCGGCCGGTGTACAGCAACCGCTCACGTGCGATTGAGCCGGTTTCGGAAATAGGCCAGCCGCTCGGCCGGGGTCAGCTTGCCGAAGGCCGGGGCAGTAACGGGAGGCTTGGTGCCCGGACGGGCGGCCGGGGCCGGGCCGGGGCTACTGCCTGTCGCAGGCTTGGAGACCGCGCCGCCGCGGGACGACTCGCCCGGCACCACGATCTGCGCGGCCCCGCCATAGCTCATGGCCTGTCCGGTCAGCTTTGAGTCGTCCTCCAGCGGGCGATAAGGCTTGATCCCCAGCCCCTGCAGAATGCCGTGATACGCCCGGACCGCCTCCTCCGGTGAGATCCGGCCCTCGACGATCCGGCGGAGCATTTCAATGAAGGCGAACTGGTTTTCGGCATTGTTGATCTTCCGCCCGAACAGGGCCACCCGGGCGCCGTACTTCTGGGCATCGGCGATCAGCTTGAACGCGTCGTAAGTCGTCCCTGCCGACCCGCCGAGGATGCCGATCACCAGTGTCGGGTCGAACCGGACGAGTTCCTCGGTGTACTTCGGCCCGTGATAGACCATCTTGAGGAACAGGGGCCGGCCGCTGTCCGGCACGCCGGCCAGGCAGCGCACGATCATGTCGTTGATGAATCCGCCGAGCCTGTCCGGCGGGATCGGCCTCTGCGGCGCGTTCGGGTCGAACACCTCCAGGAAGTGGCGGAAACTTTTCCGCTCGGCCTCGACGCGGAACGCCTTGTACTGCTCCAGCGTCCGCTTGTCGAGCTCCAGGTCGTTGTTGAACGTGACGCTGTACAGGCCCAGGTCGGCCCCCAGGGCCCGCTCCTTCGGGTCGCAGTCGATCTTGCCGCACTGGATCTGGTCGATCGTCGTGGACTGGAAAGGCCGCGACGGCTGCGAGCTGAACACGCCCTCACGCACCGCGTGAATGTCGGTCGTGTCGTTGGCCCGGGCGGCCGGCGTCACGTGCGAGTTGTCGAACAGCCGCTCCTTGATCGTCAGGATGCTGTTGCAGTGCGCGGATACCAGCATGATGTCCACCAGCCCCTGGCGCACGATCTGGCGGATGATCTCGTGGAACTCGGCCAGCGACCGGAACCTGCCCTCCTGAGCGTAATGCTCCGGCGATTTGCCCGGTGCTGAAATTCCGAACGCCATGTCGGCGTCCTTGGCGTCGGCGATGATGAACTCGCCGCAGTTGGGGTTCGCCTTGATTTTGGCCAGTTTGACGTCGAGACTCTTCGTTGCCATGGTCATTCCCGCCCATGCGGCGATGCCGCTCGCTTTTACAAACGGATTAAAACCCACGCTACTGGATCGACTCCATGATCCGGTTGGTGATTTCCTGTACGAGCTGCTCCATCTGAGCTTCGCCGATTGCGCCGCCCTGCAGGGCATCGGCGGAGATGACCGAACTCCTGGAGCATCCGCAGGAGCCGGTGTTGAACCCCCGGCCGAAGTCCGTGTTCACGCACAGGTCGGCATTGGTTACCCGGCGGGCATCGACGCCGACACCGAACTGTTCCTTGAGGTCGAGCAGCTCTTCGACTTTCGGCTCGCTGATCCGCTCGACGCCGCCGGCCTGCTTGGCCAGCAGCAGCATTCGGCAATACGCATCGAGAATCTCGGTCCAGAAGTACGCCTGCTCGAGCGTCTCGCCCCAGGAGACGGTCCCGTGGTTCTTGAGCACGGCGATCCTGGCCGTCTGCACGTGCGGCAGAATCGTGTCGGCGAATGCCTGGCTGCCCGGCGTCTCGTAGGCCGCGGTCGGCACCACGCCGAGGAACACCTCGACCTCCGGAAGAACGCACGAGGGAATCTGCTGCCCGGCGATTGAGAAGGCCGTCGCGTGCGGCGGATGACAATGGACCACCGCCTTGACTTCAGGACACGCCTTGTAGATGTCCAGGTGCAGCAACACCTCGCTCGTCCGCTTCTTTCGTCCGGCGATCTGCTTGCCGGTCAGATCCACGGTGCAGATGTCGTCCGGTTTGAGAAAACCCTTGGATGTCAGCGTCGGCGTGCACAGCACCCGCTGATCGTCGATCCGGCAGGAGATGTTGCCGTCATTGGCGGCCGCAAAACCTTTCGCGTACACTCGCCGGCCGATCTCGCATATTTCCTGCTTCAGTTTGAATTCGTTCACCATGACATACGCCTCGAATCGCTGTTATCTGTCTCCGTACGTCACCTTGTCGAGCAGGCAGCCAATGTAGGCATCGACGGCCACGCGGCCGGGGTGGAACGGCATGGCCGCCTCGCGGCCCTCGCTGAAGCCCACCCGCTCGCCCAGCCCGGCGCCCAGCTCATCCCAGGCCACCAGCGGCTCGCCCCCGCCGGGCACGTCCTTGCCCGCGCCCACCTGGCGCAGCGTCTCCGGATCGTGCGGCTGGATGATCAGCAGCCTCGACCCGATGAACTTCGGATCGCACACGCCCAACGTCACCTTGCCGATCACGTCACCAATCCGCACGGCCGCCCCCCTGCTCGATTTCCGAGATCATCGCCGCCACTTCCGGCCGGGCCATCGTCCGGCCGGCAGCGAACCGCTCCACCATCTGCCGCATCAGGTACGGCGACTGGCGCGGATACTCGATCACCAACAGGTTGATGCCCAACTCTCGAATGGCCTCCTCGACCGTCGGCACGCAGGCGCCGAGCGCCGCCCGGATGCCCGGGATCTTGTTGGCCAGACACACCGGCACCGCCCCGTCAGCCGCGAACACCACGCCCTTGGCAACCTCGCCCCGGCGGATCTTGCCGCACAGCCGCCGCGCCGCCGCCGCGATCGTCGCCATGCCCGGCGCCGGCTCGATCACATCCACCAGCCCGCCCGCCCGATCGAGCATGATCCGCATCGCCCGCAGCTCGGGCACCTTCGGGTCCAGCACGACCGCCAGCGATCGGCCCGAGCACGTCGGCGTGTCCTGCCAGGTCACCGGGACCTTGTGCTCCTTCAGCCAGTCCTTCGCCGCCGGCGTCACCAGCGAGCCCTTGGCCAGCACGATCGGCGTACCCGACCGCAGCAGGTCGTCGAGCATCTTCGCGGTGACCACGGCACGACTCATCGCAACATCTCGTCAACGGGCGTCGCTCAGTACCTGCTTCTCGTGGTCGCAGATGCACATCATCCACCACCGCGCGGGCGACGTCTCGTCCCTGACCATCTGACGCGTGTGTATCCCATCGCTGGACAGCACCACGATATCGCCCGCATGGGCCCCGAGTTCGTCCAGGGCCAGGATCGGATCGTTGGACGCCGCCCCGATCGGCTCGCACACCAGCATCCGCATGCCGACCAGCGAGCGATGCTTCACCGTCGAGACCGCCTTGCCCACCACCCGCGCCAGAATCACGACCACTGCTCCAGGTGACTCATTTGTAGGGCGGGCTTTGCCCGCCATTTTCGACTACAGAATCCGCAGGTTTTCGACCATGACACAACGTCGCATTCGCGTGAACGTCAGCGGGCTGGTGATGCCCTCGCCGGTCGGCGAGGCGATGCTGTAGCTCGGATATCCCTCGCCGCCGCCGCCGAGGCCCGCCAGGCACGAGCCGTTCTTCACGAAGATCGTCGTGTTCACCGCCTTGCCCATCTTGGTCATGTTCGACACGTTCTGCGACCAGATGATCGCCGTATGGCCGAAGCCGTGCTCGTACTTCACCGCCAGCGCGATCGCCTCGTCGACGTCCCGGCATCGGGTGATCGGCAGGAAGGGCATCATCTGCTCGCACGGCAACCACGGGCTGTTCGCGTCAACCTCGCCGAACAGGATCTGCGTGCCCTGCGGAACGGACACGCCGATCGCCCGCCCCAGCACATCCGGGTCCTTGCCGACGAACTTCTTGTTCGCCAGCCAGTGGCCGCTCTTCTCGTCCTTCTGGATCGCCACCTGCGTCAGGGTGTTGACCTGGTCCGCAGTCAGCCGGAACCCGCCGTTGCGGCTGATGGCATCCATCAGCTTGTCCGCCACACAGACCACCACGAAGACTTCCTTCTCGCCGATGCACAGCACGTTGTTGTCGAATGCGCAGCCTTCGATGATCCCCCTGGCCGCCTTCTCAAGATCCGCCGTCTCGTCCACCACCACCGGCGGGTTGCCCGGGCCGGCCGCGATCGCCTTCTTCGGGCTGGCCATCGCCGCAGAAGCCACCCCCGGACCGCCGGTCACGCACAGCAGCTTGATGTCCTTGTGCCGGAAGAGCTCGTTCGCAGACTCGATCGTCGGCTTCTCCAGGAGGCAGATCAGGTTCTCCAGCCCCGTCTTTGCCTTGATCGCCCGCGAGAAACGTTGCGTCGCGAGAACGGCCGACTTGATGCCGTTCGGGTGTGCGTTGACCACCAGCGTGTTGCCCGCCGCGATCATCATGATCGCGTTGCAGGCCAGCGTCGGGATGGAGTGCGTCACCGGCGTGATCACGCCGATCACCCCATACGGCGCGTGCTCGGTCACGGTCAGGCCGTAGTCTCCGCTGACCGCCTCGGTGGTGATCATCTCCATGCCGGGGATCTTCTGCCCCACGCCGACGAGCTTGAGGATCTTGTGGTCCAGCCGGCCGATGCCGGTCTCGTCCAGCTCGAACTTGGCCAGCTCCTCGGCCTGCTGGATAACGATGTCGCGGATGCACTGGATGGCCTCGCCTCGGGCCTTCAGCGTCGCCGCCGCCAATCTCTGCTGGGCGACCTTGGCCGCCGCGACTGCCTCATCCACCGTCTGAAAGATCCCGTCCACGCCACCCAAAGAGCCGCGGACTTCCGTCCGCGCGGCCTCACCGTTGCCGCCCGTCTGCAGCCGCTTGATGACCTCGTTCACCACGTCACGGACGAGTGTTTCATTGATTTCCGTGCTCATTGTGCTCGCTCCCAACGCTCACGTCCGCCCAGGGCCGCCCCGGCCGGTCGTCACCTCAACCATTCCGATCAAACTCCGGAGCCGGCATCCACCTTTCTCAATTCTCCACTCTCAATTCTTCACACAATCCTCGCTGGACGACACCGTCACCCGTTTGCGCATTGGCATCACCCGTGGCGATGGCATCCTACCGCTTCTTGTAGATTTCCCTGCTGCCGGCCTGGATCTCGTCGATGATGCCCACGACCACCGCGTCGGTCGGCATGTTTTTGGTTCCCTCGGTCAGACGAGCCGAACTGCCCTGGGTCACCAGGACCAAGTCACCCTCGCCGGCCCCGAGCATGTCGATGGCCACCGCGACGCGGCCGGTGTCCACGACCTCGCCCGGCGAGTCGCCCTTCACGGTCATCGCCTTGACCAGCAGCAGCTTGCTGCCGACAACCGACTTGATCTTCTGCGTCGATACGACGCTTCCGCTCACCTTGCCGATGAACATGATCGTCTCTCCACGCCGCCCAAAGAGCCGCGGGCTTGAAGCCCGCAAGGCCGCTCCGTAGCGGCACCGGCGTACCGATCAACGCGGGAGGATCTTCTCGACCTCGGCGTGTGGCCGGGCGATCACGTTCACGCTGACCACCTCGCCAACCTTGGCCGCCGCCGCCGCCCCGGCATCCACCGCCGCCTTGACCGCCGCCACGTCGCCCGTCAGCACCACCGACACCAGCGCCGACCCCACCTGCTTCCACCCGCGGTAGTGGACGTTTGCCGCCTTCAGGGCCGCGTCCGTCGCTTCCACCAGGGCTACCATGCCGCGGGTCTCGATCTGCCCAATTGCTTCCTGTGCCATTGTCTCAACTCCTGTCTTGTTCTTGCCCGCCCGATCGGCGGACACTCATCTCAATTCCATCTCACCCGTCTTATCGCGCCATCTCTCTCGCCCGGGAAACCTTTCTCCATTCTTCATTCTCCACTCTCAACTCCCTCCCCCCTTCTCCTCTCCGTGCCCTCCGTGCCTCCGTGGCTCAACACCCTATCCGCCTCTTCTTGGTGCCTTGGTGTCTTGGTGGTTCAATTACTTTCACTTTCCACCCAGCACATCGCGCGTCTGCCGCGCGACGATCAGTTCCTCGTTCGTCGGGATGATCATGATCCGAACCTTCGAATCGTCCGCCGAGATCGTCGTCTCCTTGCCGCGAACCTTGTTGCGATCCGCATCCAGCCTGATTCCCGCGTAGTCCAGGTCCCGGCAGATCTGCGCCCGGAACTCGGCGGCGTTCTCCCCGATCCCGCCGGTGAACACCAGCAGGTCCGCCCCGTTCAGCACCGCCAGGTACGCCCCGACATAGTGGCGGACCGCCTCGACCAGCACGTCGTTGGCCAGCTTAGCCCGCTCGTTGCCCTCGCCCGCCGCCTTCTCGATGTCGCGGTGATCGTTGCTCACCCCGCTGATGCCCAGCAGCCCGCCGGCCCTGGCCATCTCCGCCAGCCCCTGCTCGAAGGTCAGTTTGAACGCCGGCAGGGCCTTGAGCAGCACGTACGGATCGAAGTCGCCCACCCGGTTGTTGTGCGGCAAGCCGGACTGCGGCGTCGAGCCGAAACTGTTGGCCACGCTTTGGCCTTCCCTGATC
This sequence comes from Phycisphaerae bacterium, assembly GCA_035477895.1. Taxonomy (GTDB): domain Bacteria; phylum Planctomycetota; class Phycisphaerae; order UBA1845; family PWPN01; genus JAPKGY01. Next base: position 9,108 of record DATIKE010000277.1, on the reverse strand, counting down.
GCGCAGATCGAGCTGCTGCCACCGATATGGCACGAGATTACCCGCAGGTCGTTGCGCTTCAGCAGCTCGGCCGACCGCACCGCGATGTACCGGTGGCTCGCCCCGTGGAACCCGTACCGCCGCACGCCCGCCTGCGTCCACGCCCACGGGATCGCGTACGTCGTCCGCGAGGCCGGGATAGTCTGGTGAAACGCCGTCTCGAAGGCCGCGACCTGGGGCACGCCCGGCAGCCGGGCCGCGAACGCCTTCATCGCCGCCACATAAGGCGGGTTGTGGGCCGGGGCGATGTCGAAGAACTCGGTCATCGCCGCTATGACCTTGTCGTCCACCCGAACCGCGGCGGAGGCCGCCCCCCCGTGCACCGCCTTGAAGCCGATCCCATCGAGCTTCAGGTCCGGGTCGGGGAGCATCTGCAGCGCCTTGTCGATCGCCTCGCCGTGGTCTGCGATTCTCCCGCTCCACGCCTTGTCGCCGACCTTGACGCTCGCGTCGTCCTTCCCGATCCGCTCGACACCCCCGCGAGCCAGTTCTTGCTCGCCGGTCATGTCGAAGATCTTGAACTTGAACGACGTGCTCCCGATATTGGACACCAGCACGATCATGCCGTCACCTCGATGGGCGCCCCGACGCACGAATCATCCATCCGGTCCGCTCTCTGCATGGGCGGTGACTCAAATGGAGGATCAGAAGAACACGCCGTTCAGCCCCTCGTGAGGCCGGGCGATCACGTGGGCGCAGACCAGCTCGCCGACGCGGTTGGCGGCCTCGGCTCCGGCGTCCACCGCCGCCTTGACGCTGCCGACGTCACCGCGGACGATCGTCGTGACGTACCCGCCGCCGATCTGGATGCTTTTCACCAGATCGACGTTGGCCGCCTTGCACATCGCATCCGTCGCCTCGACCAGGCCCGTAAAACCCATGGTTTCAACAAATCCCAATGCATCGCTCATCGCACTTACTCCATTTCGCTGATTCGCACCCGTCGGCCCGCCGCTCCGCAGATGCGCCGGCCGATGGTCTCAACCTCCAAGCGTTCACGCCGCGCCTGGGGGCGGCACGGGTCTGCGTAACACGGCTCCATGAAGTGGAGGTGTACGGAGCAACCCCATGGCTTCCCCCGATGGGATTCCCGGGAATTCCGCCCGGGCCGTCCTGTCGGTTTATCTCGCGCCACGAATTACTTGCCGCCCTTCTTCTCGGCCGGCAGCATGTTGGCCAGCTCCTCGTGCGGCCGGGCAATCACGTGCACGCTCACGACTTCGCCGACCTTCGTCGCCGCGGCCGAGCCGGCATCCGTCGCCTGTTTCACCGCCGCGACGTCGCCCTTCACGTACACCGTGACGTAGCCCCGCCCGACCTTCTCGTACCCGACCAGGCGGACGTTGGCGGACTTCAGCATCGCATCCGATGCCTCGACCGCCGGCACAAAACCCTTCGTCTCCACCATTCCCAACGCTTCCAGTGTTGCCATTGCCTGGCACTCCTCTCAATAACCCGGTGCATGGCCGGACACTCCATGCACGCTCTTTCTATCCTCAGCCGCCGCGGAACCTTCGCAGGTCAGGTGGTTCTCACCAAAGCAAGGCTCACCTGCCATTACTCTGCCTCCTGCATCCTCTTTCCTCTACTCTCTCGTCAACTCAACGTTCCTCGCATTCGCGAGATTGCACGCATTCCCCTCGTCGGTGTCCAGATGCACTTCCAGGCTCAGCCCCTTCCCGGTCCGAACCACGATCCCTTCCAGCGTGATCGGACAGTCGCTGTTCACCCGCAGCTTCATCATGTCCCCGTCCTTCACGCCGTGGTACGCCGCTTCATCCGGATCCATGTGCACGTGGCGCAGGGCCCGGATCACGCCCTCCTTCATCTCGATATAGCCCTTGGGACCCATCACGATGCAGCCAGGCGTGCCCTTGATGTCGCCGCTCATGCGCACCGGCAGATCGATGCCCATCGCGATCCCGTCGGTGAACGACAGCTCGATCTGGTTCTCAGGCCGGACCGGCCCCAGTATCCGCAGGTTGGTGATCGTGCGGTGCCGCGGGCCGATGATCGTCACCATCTGCTCGCTGGCGAAGTAGCCCTTCTGATACAGGTCGCGGTACGCCGTCAGCTTCGCGCCCGGCCCGAACAGGATATCCAGGTCCTTCTGTGTAATGTGCATGTGCCGGGCCGAGATGTTCACGACCAGTGGCGGCCCCGACGCGGCCCCGCCGAACTTCTGACGCACCACCTCGCGGACCAGTCGCTCCACCGTGGCCCGGTCCAGGCCTCCAGATCGGACGGTCGTGCTCATCCGCCACCTCCCACGGTCGCCTCTGCCGTCGACGCCAGCATCAACTCCACGCCTGCCTGTCCCAGCCGATTCTGCCACTCGACGGACAGCTTGTCGTCGACGATCACCCGATTCACGCGATCCAGGCCGCAGATCTTCGCCAGCGCCTTTTTCCCGAACTTGCCGCTGTCCGCCACCACGATCACCTCATCCGCGGCGTCCATCATCCGCTGCTCCGACTCGACCATCAGCAGGTTGGCGTTGAACAACCCGTCCTCGGTGATCCCCGCCGTCGAGATGATCGCCTTGCTGGCGTGCAGCGACGCCAGCGTCTGCAGAGCGATCGGACCCAACGCCACCCCTGTCCGCGGATAGATGTACCCGCCCACCAAGGTCAATTCGATATTGCTTGCGCAGCTCAGCACGTTGGCGATCGGCAACGAGTTGGTCACCACCTGAAGCGTTCGGTTCAACAGGTTCTTGGCCACCTGGAACGTCGTCGTGCCTCCGTCGAGCAGAATGGTCTCACCGTCCTCGATCAGGCCGGCGACCACCCGACCGACCGCCTGCTTCTCCGCGACTGCCGTCATCTCCCGGGCGCTGTAGTTCAACGCGCTGAACCGATCGCTGACGAAAACCGCGCCTCCGTGCGTTCGCCGGGCGACACCCTCCTCTTCGAGTTGCGTCAGGTCCCGGCGCACGGTCGATTCCGAGACGTTCAGCTCTGCCGCCAGTGCGGCCAAGTCAGCGAACCCCCGCCGGGCCAGCACCTCTGACAACTGTTGTCGACGCTCTTCTCCGGTCATGGCCGCCTCAGGTGTCCCATAAATATCTCAGAATCTACCAGTAATATCGCACATTCTTGCTAATTTTCAATCAAAATCTTTCAAGGCTTTGTCGGAATCTTCAGCAGATCCTGCCGGAATCTGGCCCCCAGTTATCCATAAACAACTATGAAATAGTAAGTTATGTCTATTAGTTAGTGGAGCGGACATTGTGAGTTATCCACAATCCACTTGTGAGTTTCTGGGGACAAAGTCTCTTGAAGGCCCTTCCAGGGTTCCCACGGGGCTTCCCGGCCTTGGTGTGGAAAGGGTATTTCCATCGTTTTCGGGGACAACGGTCACTGCAAAGCAGCCCACGCGGCCCGGGTCCCCGGAGGTTCGCCGGTCAGATCGTGCGGGTACAGGTCGAGCAGTCGGCGGGCGATGTCGCGGATCTGGGGGTTGAAGTGTTGGAGGCCGGCCTCGATCTGGTCGCGATGAGGGTAGCCCGGCGCCGGCGGTCGAATAGATCGCATGTGCTCCATAACCTGGTGCAGGTCCGACTGCGACGGCGCTGTGTCGTGATCCAGCAGGGCAAAGGGTGAAAGGTGCTCGATCTCACCCGGCCCGATGAACCGCTGCCGGTTCACATCGAAAGCCAGGAGGCACTGCCGCCCGTGCCGGAGGCCGAGCAGCAGGCCGGATGGCGACAGGTAGAGTTCGCGGTACTGAAGATCGCCTTTGCCGGCCGGCGCGATGATCGCGGCCCAGCTTCCTTTTTCCGCGATGCGGGCGGTGCCGAGTACCTCGATGTCCTTGTAGAAGAGATTCCTGGTCCGGAGCCGGCCGATGGCCATGGCCTGCCGGTCGAGGGTGCTGGAATCGAGAAGCAGATACGTTCGACCATCGGAGGCGAGGACCTTGTCCTCGACGGTCCAGGCGCCGCTGTCGCGGTAGAGCACGTAGCCGCACTCGATCGGCAGGAGCAGGAAGACCGCGCCCAGGGAGGCGGCCACGCCCAGGTTCCGGCGATGCCAGGCGGCCAGGATCATCAGGGCCAGGAAACAGGGAATGGCCGCCACGGTCACGCACCAGGCGACCTCGCGAACCCACGGGGCAAGCACGACCAGTCGCATGGGGTACGGCTGTTCACCGTAATACGTACAGTTGGCCGGCAAAAAAAGCGGACACCCCAGTGCCGCGAGGGCCAGGAAGTAGATCAACCGATGATGGCGAGTGGTCGGCATCGGGTCTCAGCCAATCTTGAAAGCCGGATGGCGGACGCCCATGGTTGTCCTCTATTACGACGCAAAGTCCGGCTTCTACCAGGGTGCCCACGGATCGCCGCCGGTGAGATCGGTATGCACCCATCCGGAGATTCCACGCCCCAATGATGTCCGTATCCCCCGAGACCTCCGGATAGTGTACCCGATCCGACCCCCCGCTTTCAATGAGCGGAGAGGGGTTCCAAGGGTGTCGGGCGCCCAGGGCCGCGGGCGCCGGGGACGATCCGGGAGAACCACCGGGCGGCTTGGGTCCGCGGAGGCTTACAGCCCAAGGCGACAACATCAACTGTGTCCACCGCACATGGCGCAATTGGCCGGATGACAGAGCAGTGATAGAATGCCGCCCGTACCCTGCGACTTTGAAAGGTGCGTCGCAGGTTCCCATGCCCAAGGAACGAAAGGAACGGCACATGATCGGCGGGAGGCTGCTGTGGATTGGCGGGCTGGCCGTGATCGCAACCGGGATGTGCTCCTGCACGGAGCAGAAGGAAGGCAAGCAACAGGCCGCGGCAGAGGATGAGTGCAAGATGAAGATCGAGAAGCAGCCTTACGGCCAACTTCCGGACGGGCAAAAGGTCGACCTGTACACCCTGACGAACACCCATGGCATGACGGCCAGGATCACCAACTACGGGGCGATCGTGACGGAACTGTGGGTGCCGGACCGCGACGGCCGACTCGACGACGTGGTCCTGGGTTACGACAAGCTGGAGGACTATCTGAAGGACACTCCGTACTTCGGGGCGATCGTCGGCAGGTACGGCAATCGCATCGCCCACGGCAGGTTCACACTCGACGGCAAGGAATACCAGCTCGCCACCAACTGGAAGATTCACCACCTGCACGGCGGCACGAAAGGCTTCGACAAGGTGATCTGGAGCGCACAGCCCGTCGAAACATCGGACGCGGTGGGCCTAAAACTCACGCACCTGAGCAAGGACGGCGAGGAGGGCTACCCGGGCAACCTGAACCTGACGGTCAAGTACCTGCTGACCAACCAGAACGAGATGAAGATCGAATACGAAGCCACCACGGACAAGCCGACGCCCTGCAACCCGACTCACCACGGCTACTTCAATCTGGCCGGCGCGGGAACTCGGGACAACCTGGACCACGAATTGACGATTAACGCCGACAAGACCACGCCGACGGATGAGCTGCTGATCCCGACGGGCGAGCTGAAGAGCGTGGAAGGCACGCCGTTCGACTTCCGAAAACCGACCAGGATCGGCGCCCGGATCGACGCGGACGATCAGCAGATCAGGTTCGGCGGCGGCTACGACCATAACTGGGTCTTGAATCGCAAGACGCCGGACGGGCTGGAGCCGGCCGCCCGGGTGTACGAGCCGACGACCGGCCGGGTGATGGAAGTCCTGACGACCGAGCCCGGATTGCAGTTCTACGCGGGAAACTTCCTGGACGGAAGCAACGTCGGCAAGGGCGGGAAAGCTTACAAGCACCGATACGGGTTCTGCCTGGAGGCACAACATTTCCCCGACTCGCCCAACCAGCCGCAGTTCCCCTCGACGATCCTGAAGCCCGGACAGACGTATCGACAAACAACGGTGTATCGCTTCAGCGCACGGTAAGCATTCGAGTGCGCCCTGAAAACCGACCGGCCGAAAGCCTTCCTCACACGGGTTTCAGGAAGCACTCCAAGGAGACAGCCATATGCAACTGACATTGCTGGACGCCCTCGTATTCGGGCTGTTCATGGCCACCGTGGTGACGGTGTCGATTCTGGCCGGCCGGCGGAAGGCATCGGGGGAGGACTACTTTCTGGCCGGCCGGGGACTCACCTGGCCGTTCATTGGTTTCTCGCTGATCGCCGCGAACATCTCGACCGAGCACTTCGTGGGCATGGCCGGCACCGGATTCGGCACCGTGGGCCTGGCGATCGCCAGCTACGAGTGGATCGCCGCGATAACACTGGTATTCGTCGCGTGGTGGCTGCTGCCGCGCTTCCTCCGGGCCGGCATCTACACCATGCCGGAGTTCCTGGAATACCGTTACGACCAGGGCACGCGGGCGATTATGGCCGGTTACATGCTGGTAATTTACATCGTTGTGCTTCTGGCGGCGGTGCTCTACAGCGGGGCCCAGGCGGTGAACGCCATCTTCGATATCCGCGGGCTGTTCGAGAGCCGATTCGGCCTGGCACCGGCCGACGCCGAGTTCTGGGCGGTGGTCTCGATCATGTGGGTCATCGGGATTCTCGGCGCGACGTACACGATTTACGGCGGGCTCAAGGCGGTGGTCTGGGCGGACCTGATACAGGGCAGCGGCCTGCTGCTGACCGGGCTGATCACCTTTGTGCTCGCCCTGCGGCTGATCGGCGGCGAGGTGACGCCGGACGGCGAGCGGATCGCCGGCGGCATCATCGAAGGCTGGCAGCGGTTCACCAGCAGTGAACAGACCGCGAGCAAGCTGCACATGGTCCTGCCGGCCAGCCATCCGGAACTGCCTTGGACGGCGATCGTGCTGGGGGGCATATGGATTCCGAATCTCTTCTACTGGGGCCTCAACCAGTTCATCACCCAGAGAACACTGGCGGCCCGCAGTCTGGCCGAGGGCCAGAAGGGGATTCTCTTCGCCGCCGTGCTCAAGCTGACCATCCCGTTCATCATCGTGATGCCGGGAATCATGGCTTACCAGCTTTTCGGCGATGAGTTGACCGCCCAGGCCCGCCGGGCCCACCTCCAGAACCGGGCACAGGTCACAACCGTCACGGAAGGCGTCACGCCGGACGCCCTGTCGCCGGAGGACGAGGCCAAAATCCTGGAAAAAGCCGGGGAAAAGGCCTTCCCCACGATGATGAGCCGGATCGTGCCGGCCTGGATGCGCGGTTTCATGTTCGCCGCGTTGTGCGGGGCGGTCATCAGCACGTTCAACTCGGGGCTGAACTCGTCCTCGACGATCTTCACCATGGATATTTACCGCAAGTACATCAACCCGAACGCGCCGCCGCGGCAGGAAGTGGTGGTCGGACGGATCGCCACCGGGGTTGTCGTGGTGGTCGCCTGCCTGTGGGCCCCGATAATCCTCAAGTTCGAGCACGGCGTGTTCAAGTACATCCAGATGGTCTGGGGGTTCGTCTCGCCGGGCATTGTCGCCGTATTCGTGGTCGGGCTGGTGGTGGCCAAGACCCCGCCGGCGGCCGCCAAATGGGCGTTGGTGCTGGGCGTTCCGCTCTACGGCTTTTTCCGATTCGGGCAGCATCTGTGGGGTACGCCGGTGCCCGGCGAGGCCCTGACCGGCCTGCGGGCGGTGGTGGCCTCCTTCAACAACTGGCCGTTCCTCCATCACATGATGCTGATGTTCGTTATCCTGTCGGCCTTCATGCTGATCGTCACCGCGATCCGCCCGCTGGATCGGCCGGTATCGCTCCCGCAGTCAAAGATCGACACCACGGCGCACCCGAGGGTCTATGTCTTCGGGTGCCTGATCATCGCGGCAACCGTGGCCCTGTACATCAAGTTCTGGTGAGCCGGGCCGCCTTCGCGCTCCTCACGCAGGGCGGGTCCGGCCCGCCTGGCCTCGGAGAAATCGGAAGGCGGGCAAAGCCCGCCCTACGGTTGGAGCATCCTGACGGCAGGGGATGTGTCCCCTCTTTTTCCTTATCGAGCAGCCCCGCGGGCGACCGCACGGTAGAATGGGCTCCACGATGGACGTGCTCGGCCTGACATTCGCGGAGGTGCGATCGGCCATCCGGCCGCGCGATCACCAGGTCAAGCGGCTGCGCGAGGAGTATCGCGGCCTGCTGGCCGGGCAGGGGGCGGCCAACGGCTTCGGGCTGCGCGTCGAGGTGCTGCCCATCGTCCGTTCGATCGTCGACGGCGACCTGATCAAGTTCGCGCAGCGGACGGCGGACGGATGGGAAATCGAATCGGTCTGCGTTCCGATGCGGCAGCGGGGCCAGTCGTGGAAAACGCTGTGTGTGTCATCGCAGATCGGTTGCGCCCGGGGATGCGAGTTCTGCGAGACCGCCCGGCTCGGGTTCCGGCGAAACCTGACGCCGGCGGAGATCGTCGGGCAGGTCGTGGCCGCACGTACACAGCTCGGCCAAGCGATCCGTAACGCGGTGTTCATGGGCATGGGCGAACCGTTCGACAACTTCGACAGCGTGATCCAGGCCGTCCGCGTGCTGACCGATCGCAGCGGCCTCTCGATGTCGTTCGAGCGGGTCTCGATCTCGACGGTGGGCCGAACCGACGGCATCCGCAGGCTGGCCGAGCTGGGCTGGCGGCGGATCAACCTGGCGGTTTCGTTGAACGCGCCCGGCGACGAGATTCGCCGGCAAATCATGCCCATCGCACGCAGTGAGTCGATGGAGAAACTCCGCGAGGCCATGCTGGCCTACCCGCTGCGCAAGTGCCAGTTCTTCATGATCGAGTACGTGCTGATCCCCGGGTTGAACGACGCGCCCGAGCATGCCCGGCAGTTGGCCGAGTACTTGCGGCCGGTCAAGTGCGTGGTGAACGTGATCCCGTACAACCCGCGTCGCGATTCGCCGTGGCCGGCTCCGGCGGAGGAATCGGTCGTGCGGTTCATGGGCGACCTGAAGGCGGCCGGCCTGTACGCCAAGCGCCGGCTCACCAAGGGCCGGGACCACATGGCCGCCTGCGGACAACTCGGGAACCGGGAAGCGTTCGCGGCGGGCAATCGGTAGTCAGCCCTTCAGTTGACCGGCTGGCTGCCCTGCCTGTGCCTGCCTGCCGCAGGCAGGGAAACCGGCCCCATGCGTTCTGTTTGAGATCAAAGTTGTTATCGGCCGGTGGTCCGG
>DATIKE010000276.1:0-6237 GCA_035477895.1 Phycisphaerae bacterium | reverse complement strand
GCCCCAGCACGACACGCGGGACGACGGACGCGAGCATGAACAATCCGGCGTGCAGGCTCAGCATCCACTCGATCGTCCAGCGCTTGGGCGGCTCATAGAACTTGATGAACCAGCCCGCGAACATGATGAAGGTGGCCGCGAAAGCGATGAGCTGAAGGAAATCCCAGCGCTTGGCGATGGCGGTGGCCGCGATGGCCGCGTTCAGGAACAGCAGGTACGTGAAGAGCGCGATCGGCGCGTCCTGGCCGGTGGACAGAATCACCGGTGTCAGGTATCCGCCGAGCATGCCCATCAGCACGACGGCGATCGAGTTCGTCCGGGCGGCCAGCAGGAACGCGATCGCCGTGATGACCGTATACGCAATGAAGGTCGCGTTCAGCGACAAGAGTCCATGCAGGTGGTAACCCATGAAGCCGCCGGCATACAGCGCGAAGATGCCCAGCGACGTCAGCCCCTGGGCGAATATGAGCACGTTTCTCCGCTGGAAGACCTCGCCGGCCACAAGCAAGGCGACGCCGACGGCGAATACAAACACCGTCTGGGCGGTCGGATTGATCCAGTGCCGCTGCCAGGCCAGATGGGCCAGAAACGCTCCGGCCAGCAGCAGGACGAGCACGCCGATCCGGTTCAACCAGTTCGCGCCGATCACCGCCTCCCAGTTGACATGGCGTTCTTCCTTGAACGGCAGCGGCCGGCGAGGAGTCGGTGGCACTTCGACGGGCGGAGTCGGTGCGATCTCGTCTGCGGGCCGGACCGCCGATGGTGGAGGCTCGATGTGTATCGGGCGGACCGGCACGGTCGGCGGCGCGGTCGGTACGGCGCGAGCCATCCCCGCCGGCTCGTCAGCCGCGGCCTCCTCGGCCGCCGGTCGGAGCGAGGATACCAGTTCCATCATGGAGACCCGGGCTTCCGCGAGCTGCTGGTGAAGCCCGTCCACCTGCAATTGGAGGGCGTTCAGCTTGCGTTCCAAGGCGATCAGCCTGATGCCGGGCGGTTGGGAATCCATGGTCCGCCTCCGAAGGGCGACCGGCCGATGGCCTGGCCGGGTTTGTCAACGATCCGGATGAATGACTTGAGGCCGCGCCGGTCATGGCCACAGGCCCGCGCCCCGGAACACCTGGACCTGACCGGCTGGTGGCATCATAAACCAAACGTAGCGGTTTACCCAGCATCCACATGCGACAAGAAAAACCCACCGCAAGCCTGGAACCCGCGCGGGGGAAGAATGTGTCGGGTTTCGCGCCTCGTTCGCCACTACAATTCGCTTTTTCGGCCGGGGCGGCCCCCTGCCGGACCGGAGACTTTGGTAGTACATTCAACCGGGATGCGTATAATGGCGGGCACACAGTCGGGGCCCGGGGGGACGCCCGGTCCCCAGGGTCGCCTGGAAAGCAAAGCGTCAGCCCGACCCGGCTGTGAACCACGATTGCACGAAAATGGAAAAAGCGATGATCAGTCAGAACTCTCCGGCGGGCGAGCGGCCTACCCCGGGCTACGGCGCGCCCGCGCCGGCAGCAAGCCCATATCCTCCCGAGCCTTGGCGGGAATTGCCCTTCCTGGCCAGGCGGGTGTTCATCATCGGCCTGGACGGCGCGACGTTCGACGTGCTCGACCCGCTGATGGCCGCCGGGCGGATGCCCCGGCTCAAGGAGCTGATTGAAACCGGAACCTCGGGCATCCTGCACTCGACCAAGCCCCCGATCACCCCGGCCGCCTGGACCACGTTCATGACCGGAAAGGGGCCGGGGCGGCACGGTATCGTCGATTTCGAGAAGTACGACGTCCGGACCAACCGACTGTCGTTCAACAGCACCTACGAAATCCGCGAGAAAACGATCTGGGAGATGCTGAGCGAAAAAGGCTTCCGGGTCGGCTCGATCAACCTGCCCATGACCTACCCGCCGCGGAAGGTCAACGGCTTCATGATCTCGGGCTTCGAGACGCCGAGCACGGACACGGACTTCACGTGGCCGACGGAACTGAAGCAGGACATCCTGTCCCGCTGGCCGGACTATAACTACCGCTCCGACTGGCAGCGGCGGACTCTCGGCGGGGATGAGCTGCTCCGTCGGAACATCGAGTACATCGAGAAGAGCTTTTCGCAGGGACTCGAGATCGCGACATTCTGCGGAGAGAAGTACGGCTGGGACGTGATGATGGTCTTGTACAAGCTGGTCGACAACCTCCAGCACAAGGCCTGGAAGTACCTGGATCCCAAGACGGCAGGCAGTCATCCCCGCAGGGCGGAGATGGCCGCCGGGTGCTTCGAGGCCCTGGATCGCAGCGTCGGGCAACTGGTCGACTACGCCCGCCGACAGGAGGCCCTGATCGTCGTCATGTCCGACCACGGGCACGGCAGCCTGGACGGAAAAGCCCAGGCCAACGCCCTGCTCAGGCAATGGGGATACTTGAAGATCAAGAACCCGTTGACGCAAACCGGCATCCGTGCCCAGCGGATCGCGGATCGCATGCTCGGGCGAACGACAAAACGCTTCGCGGCCAACCTGGGCATCGAACATGACCTCGCCCTGGACTGGTCGCGGACCCAGGCCTGCGTGATGCACGCGGGGATGTACGGTTTTCTCTACATCAGCCTCAAGGATCGGCAACCCAACGGGGTGGTCGATCCCAGGGACTACGAGCGGTTGCGGGAGGAGCTTCGTCGGCGTTTCCTGTCCGTGGTCACCCGGCACCCGGACGGCCAAACCATCCAGGTTTTCCCCGAGGTGCACAAGACCGAGGAACTCTACAACTGCCGCCGCGAGGATCAGCCCTGGCTGCCCGACCTGCTGCTGGTGCCCTACCCGGGCCTGGCGGTGGTTCGCAAGATCCGCGGATCGGCGGCGGTGCGGTGGTATCCCCCGGGGCGCATGGAGGGAACCCACCGGGTGGAGGGCATCCTGATCGCCAATGGCCCGGAGGTCCACCGGGGGCATAAGCTGGATGCACAGATCGCGGACGTCGCCCCGACGCTGCTGGCCGCCATGGGCCTGCGCGTACCGCAGGACATGGAAGGCAAGGTCTTGTCGGATCTCTTCGAGACCAGGCCGGTCATCGAGTTCGAGCCGCCGCAGGAAATCGAGGCGGCCGAATACGAAGAGGTCTACAGCGACAAGGAAAAGGAAGCCCTCACCAAGCGGCTGAGCGACCTGGGATATCTGGAGTAGCGCAGACCTTGGGGGGGACGTTCGGCATGCTCCGCTTTGCCGCTCTCATTGTCGGCCTGGTTCTGCCGTGTATCTCATGGGGCGCCTCGCCGACGCCTCCGCCCCGCATCATCATAGACGGATGCTTTGACGACTGGGAAAGCGTGCCCGTGGCGTTCACAGACCCGGCGGGCGACCAGGGCCGCAGCGCGGTTGATGTCCGCGCGGTCCGGCTGACCAGCGACGAGCGCTACCTCTACCTGCAAGTTGAACTCGGCAGCCCGATCAATCTCCAGAACGCCCCGACGCCGCTGCGGATTCACCTCGACGCCGACCGCTCGGCGAATACCGGGCAGCGCATCGCAGGCATGGGGTCCGACCTGGCGATTCTGCTGCCCGAACGGCGGATCGTCGAGCAGATCGCCGAGGCATTCGAGGCGGCTCCCATCCCCCGGGCGGACCTCGATCTGATCTGGGAGCCGACCCTCGCGTCCAGGCAATTCGAGATGCGCCTGTCGCGCGAGGCCGTCTTCCCGAAGCGCGGCGGGCAGATCTTCTCGGAGCCGCAATTCGATATGTTGATCGTCGGCCGGCCCCTGGACGGCGAGCCGGAGGAATGGGCGCCGGACGGGCAAAAACCGTTCACTTGGCGTTTTATCGAAGGAACGCCGCCACCCTGGCCAACCGTTCCTCTCGCCAGAGCCGCGGGCAACACCATCCGACTGGTCAGCTACAACACGCTGTGGGACGGCCTGACCGCGCGGCCTGAATACTTTGAACGCATCCTCAAGGCCCTTCAGCCGGACATCATCTGTCTGCAGGAAGTCAGACGGCCGATCGAGCTGGTCCGGCAGCGCCTGAACGCCATGCTTCCCCTGCCGGACAGCGGGGAATGGTCGGCCCACAAACAGGGATTCAGCGTCCTGGCCTCGCGCTGGCCGATCGGCCGGGCCAACTTCTCCACGTCGTTCCCCACGAACAACGGCCAGGCGATGGCCCTGATCGACCTGCCGGACGATCGCTGGACGAAGGACCTGTATGTCATCTCGGCCCACTACCGGTGCTGCGGGCAGATCGGGAGCCACGAGGACAGGCAGCGGCAGATCCAATCCGATGCCACCGTCAGGTGGTTCAAGGACCTGAGGGAGCCGGGCGGCGAGATCACCCTACCTTCAGGGACGCCCTTCGTGATGTGCGGCGACCTGAACCTGGTCGGCGGGCCGCAGGTGCTGGACACGCTGCTCACCGGCGACATCGTGGACACGGCCATGTTCGGCCCGGCCTCGGCGCCGGACTGGGACGGCTCGCCGCTGACCGATCTTCGCCCGCTGCATGCCGCCGCCCCGCTGGCCTACACCTGGCGGGACGACAGCAAGGGCTTCCCGCCCGGAAGACTCGACGCGATCCTCTATACCGACAGCGCGATGCGGGCGGCCAGGTCGTTCATACTGGACACGGCCGAACTGCCCGACGCCGATCTTAAATCCGCGGGCCTGCAGCGCGACGACAGCGCCAAGGCATCGGACCATCTGCCCCTGGTGGCGGATTTCGAGATTGTCGCTTCATCCGCCACGACAACCACGCCGGTCGCGTCGCCCTGACAAGGCCTGAACCCGCAGGGGACGTGCCTGCGCGATTGGCCAAGTTCTAAACGAAAGACATCCGACAGAAAATGTATGACGCGAATCCGAGGGCGGGTGATTCTCAGAATCTGCGTTGGCGTTCGATTAGGTACTGCATCAAGGCTCGGTCGAAACTCATGGCGGTGTGAACCTGGGCGAAGTCGGCCCGGACGGCGGCGGCCTCGCGCCGCAGTCGGTCCGTCCAGTCGCGCAATGCCCGCAGGTAGCCGGCCCGAACGGCGTCCGGTTCGCCGGTCACCCGCAGGCCGGTCTCCGGGTCCATGAAGGTGCCCGGCCGCTCAAACGGAAACGAGACCTCGGCCCAGTCGAGGACCTGGAAGAGAATCACGTCGTGTCCGCGGAACCGCAGGTGGTGCAGGCCGCGGACCGTGGCGTCCGCATCGGCCAGGAAATCGCTGAGCACGATCATGAGGCTGCGTTTGGGGACGCGGTCGGCCACCGCGTGGAGGGCTTCCGGCAAACCCCGGTCGGCGCGGTCCGGCGAAGGCTGAACCGCGGCCAGTTGGCCGATGATCCGCGTGAGCTGGCTGCGCTTGCTGCGGGCCGGCAGAAACATCCGCACCCGGCTGTCGAACCGGGCCAGACCGACGGCGTCCTGCTGGTGGATCATCAGCCAGCCCAGGGCCGCCGCCAGGCAGATCGCGTAATCCAGCTTGCTCAGCCGGCCGGCGCGGAGGGCGTCGGCGGGAGCGGGGTAATTCATGCTGGCCGACGTGTCCACCAGCAGATAACTCTCCAGGTTCGTCTCGGCATCGAACTTCTTGACGAAGAACCGATCGGTGCGGGCGTAAACCGCCCAGTCGATCAGCCGCAGGTCGTCGCCGCGCTCGTACTTGCGGTGCTCGGAAAACTCGACGCTGAAACCCTGGAAAGGCGAGCCGTGCAGGCCGCTCAGGAAACCCTCGACGATGAACCGGGCCCGCAGATCGAGCCGGGCCACCTTGGCGATCACATCGGGACGAAGATACTGGGCCGCGGAGAGCATCGATAACACCCACAAGCTATGAAACCGGGCGGAATGGAGAGTTGAGAGTTGAGAGTGGAGATTTGATAAAGCAGATCCACATCGAGCGCGCACCGGGGATAGAGGAGCACCTTCTCCACTCTCCATTCTCCACTTCCTTCGTAGTATCGCTCGTTGGACCGCCTTTATCCAGCCTCATACAATGCGTCGATGCGAATTCTGCTGAGCAACGACGATGGCATTTTGGCTCCTGGGCTGGCGGCCATGCGGCAGGAACTGGCCCGGCTGGGGGAGGTGTTCGTGGTGGCCCCGGAGTCGCCGCAGTCGGCGGCGGCCCATGGACTGACGATCCACGGCCCGGTCACCTGTCAGCGGGTCCATGTGCAGGATGCCTTCTTCGGATACGCCGTGGGCGGCCGGCCGGCAGACTGCGTAAAGCTCGCCCTGGTCGAGCTGATGAAGGAGCCGCCCGACCTGGTCGTCA
>DATIKE010000275.1:0-1828 GCA_035477895.1 Phycisphaerae bacterium | reverse complement strand
ATCCACCGTGCCGATCGGATCTTCGCTGTAATCGACCGCCGCGGCAACGACTGCCGGAACGGTGCCGATCTCAACCACGTCGCCGACAGCAGCGTCGGCAGAAAAAGTGTGCGGCAAGCGAATGCCGTCACTGACATACTTGCAGGGCGTTTGAGCCATGTGTGTTTTCCTTTGCTAAAAAAGTAGTCTGGTTATCCTCGCGGGTCGGAGTCGTTAATGGCTCACGCCGCGCCCTTGCTTTTGACTGCGCCGCGGTAGTCCTGCTTGGTAACGCCGAAGTCGTGGTAGCCGCGCATTTGGATACCGAGCGTGTTGAAATCGGCGTCCGTCGTTTCGATCGTTGGGGCTTCCTGTCCGTAAAGGAAGCAGGTTTCGATGACGGGCACTTCGGCCGGCGAGCACAGCAGATAGAAAGCCGTGATGCTGTACCCGGTGTAGCTGGAGTTGCCGAGGTATCGGCTGACCTGCGGCTGAAACTTCCCGGTGTGCGGGTTCTGTGTCGGGTACTTGGCGGTTGCCCCGCCGTCCCGAATCTCGGTGGACTTGAACAGCGCCGCGGCCGTCGCACTCAAGGCCGTGGGGGTCAAGAGGATCGACGGCATGTGGCCGATCGGCTTGCTGTCGGCATCTTTCAAATCCATGAACAGCAACTCGGTCGCGGTGAGCGAGTCGATGCTCAGATTGGTCGCCGCGCCCGAGGTGTAATTGCCGCGGGCCGCAGTGAAGAAACTGGAGTTGTCGAGAAACTCAGTCCAGAAGACATCGTTGATCTTCAGGCCAGAGCCGCGACCCAGCATCCGCGGAACCGTGGTAATAGCCCCCAGGTCGTCGTTCACCACGTCTTGCCGCGTGATCCCCAGGATACGCGCGTAGGTTTCGGCCTTGTTGGTGTACGACTCTTCCCCGAGCGTTCCGTGCTGGATTTCACCGGCCGCCGCGACCTTGCGGTATTGGATATCGCCCGTCAGGCGGTACGACGTCACGGTCTTGAAATCGTTTACCGGACGAATCGCGGAAATTGTCCGCCAGACTTGTTCCACCATAAAGAAACCTTCCAGGAGGAACTTGTTGGCGACGTTCGACAGGATGCCGCTGATTGCCACGGTCGAGAACCCGCCGGCCTGGATCGGGTTGAATGCGAACCGCATGACCGCTTCGGGATCGTGACGGAAGCTTCGCCCTTGAAACCCGTTTGCCCAAGCCGCTTCAAGCAGCAACTCCTGGAGCCCAAGACCGCGGCGGAACCGGCGATGAGCCGCTTCCAACACTTCGGGCTTGAAGTGATCCTCCGGCTTTACCGGCTTGCCTCCGGACGATTCGCGCTGACCGTTTCCGTACCCGCCGCTGACAAGACACGCCGCGGCGAGAATGTCGGCGTTCACCCCGTCCTTGCTGCTGGCGTGAATCGCCGGCGGCTTCGGGCGCTCAGCCTGCATCAAACTTTTCCTGAATAGCTTGGCAGCCTTGAATTGCTCGTTTTCCAGCCTTGGCGTCGGCCACTCTTCGTTGAGAGCCGTCGCTCGCAGCATCAGTGATTCATCTTTGGCGGCGCGGAGAAGTTCATCGATCTTGGTTTTGTCAACAACCTCGCACCATTCCTTGCATTCCAGTTCGAGCGTGGTCTCATGCTTAGCGCATGCCTTGAGAACTTCGCTCACGTCGAACTTGGGCGGCTCGATCTTGGGCGGAGCGGCGGGCGGCGTGTCGTCGCCTTTCGCCCTGGCCTCGATGACGGCCTTCTCGGCAGCGGCCTTGACTTCGCCGTCGTACTTGGCCTGGAGTTTGGCCTTCTGGTCGTCGCGAAGCTCCGCCAGCACAAGCCCCATGG
>DATIKE010000274.1:0-7914 GCA_035477895.1 Phycisphaerae bacterium | reverse complement strand
GAAAAAACCGCTGACCAGGCACACCCCCGCCGTGCCCAACAATCCGTATTTGATAATCCGCAAAGTCATCGCAAGTCTCCTTTATGAAAAGACTTACACACATTTCGGCCGGGGTCCCCGTCGGACCCCCAAAGGGATAGTCGAGAGCCTGGGCGGGTTATTTCACGAAATCCCGATATGGGTATCAGCCTGTTCTGCTGGAAACCTTCGTGGAATGCGATCGCTTTCGGGGAACCTGCTATCGGGCAGCCAACTGGATCCATGTCGGACAGACCCAAGGGCGGGGTAAACTCGACCGGCACCACCGCCGCCTATCCCCCATCAAACACATCTACCTCTACCCCCTCCACAAACGCTTTCGCGAACGCCTCGCCGCCAACCATCCCGGAAACCGACATGGTTTCACTGAAGCTTTATGTTCTCCAGCCTCCTCTGGTTGTCGACTCGACAAACCGATACATAGTACGGTATCATAAATCGTACGGAATACGATTCGGCAGGGGGATTTGTGGGTCTGTGAAACAGGCCGTGACCCACACGACGAACATCAAATCAGTTGGGCGGAGGGGGTTGACGATGGGGGACAACTCATGGTCCAGAAGGTCATTAAGTACGGCAACAGCCTCGCGGTGATCCTCCCAAGGGAGTCTGCGGCTTCTGTGGGTATCGATGTCGGTACGCTCGTCGAAACGACGGTCGAGGGTGGACGGGTCGTGGTTCAGCCGGTCGTGGTGGTGCCGAAGCTCGCACCGGAGAATCAGGATTTTGTGGATCGCCTGTATAAGAAACGACGCCGGGTCTTCGAAGCCCTGGGTGAGTGATGCACTATCTCACCTACGAAGATCTGATCGCTCTGCATGTCGTGCTGATGCGGGACAACATGCGGGAGACATACTACGGCATCCTGAACGAAGGATTTCTCCGGTCGGCCTTGGCACGTCCCCAGCATGCCGCGCAATACGAAGAGGCTGACGGCCTGAAACAGGCGGCCTATCTCTTCCACGGGCTCCTGATGAATCATGGGTTAGCTCAGGGTAACAAGAGGACTGCTTACCTGGCTCTGGAGTGGTTCCTGGAGAGGAATTCACTGGGTGCATTGGGTGCGTCTGATGACGACATCATTGCCATGTGCTACGCTGCCGAGAACGACAATTGGACGGCAGAGCAGATCGCCCAGTGGCTCCGGGGTCACATTCAATAGATTATCCGTAATCGAACGGGTTCTGCCCCGGGCGCGCACCTGCCGACGCACAACCCGGCGATGACCTGCCTGCGGATGGATTCCCTCACGCCATGGCCTTGCGGCGGGCGGCGATGATATCATCCTGCACGTCGCGCGGCGTCGGGCGGTAGCAGGCAAACTCCATGGTGAACGTGCCCTGGCCCTGGGTGGCCGACCGCAGGTCGGTCGCATAGCCGAACATGCGGGCCAGCGGGACCTCGGCCTGGATCACGCACACGTTCTGCTTGGACTCGGTGCCGAGGATCATGCCTCGCCGGCCGGAAAGGTCGCCGACGATGTTACCCTGGAACTGCAGCGGGGCCTCGACCTCGACCTTCACGATCGGCTCGAGCAGTACCGGTCTTGACCGCCGGAAGGCGTCGATGAAGGCCTCGCGGGCGCAGATCTGGAAGGCCAGGTCGGACGAGTCGACAGAATGATGCGTGCCGTCCTCGAGCAGCATCTTCACGCGGACGATCTCGAAGCCGGCCAGCGGGCCCTTGCCGCGGGCGCTCTGAAAACCCTTGTCGCACGACGGGATGTACTCCGTCGGGATTCTGCCGCCCTTGACCACGTTTTCGAATTGGTAGTCACCGGAGGCGTCCTCGGCCAGCGGGATCAGCTTGCCGATCACATGCGCGTATTGCCCGGCGCCGCCGGTCTGCTTGCGGTGCTTGTAGTTGAACTCGACTTCCCGGGTCGGGGCCTCGCGGTAGGTGACCTGCGGCGGGCCGACCTCCAGTTCGATCCGCTGCTCGCGGCGCAGCCGCTCGATGTAGATGTCCAGGTGCAGCTCGCCCATGCCGGAGATGATCGTCTCGCCGGTCTTCTCGTCTCCGCGGACGTGGAACGTCGGGTCCTCGCGGCAGAAGCGGGACAGGGCCTTGCTGAGCTTGTCGCGGTCGACGGTCTTGGCCGGCTTGATCGCCAGCGCGATCACCGGCTCAGCCACGAAGATGTTTTCCAGGGAATAGTTGATCGAGGTGGCGCACAGCGTGTCGCCGGACACGCACTCCACGCCGATCAGGGCGACGATGTCGCCGGCCTCGGCGGCCTCGATGTCCTCGCGCTGGTTGGCGTGCATCCGAAGAATACGCCCGATCCGCTGCTTTCTGCCGTAGCGGCTGTTGTAATACGTCCCGCCGCGCTCGAGCCGACCCTGGTAGACACGGGTGTAGGTGAGCTGCCCGAACGACTCATCGACGATCTTGAAGGCCATCGCCACGGCCTGGGCGTCCGGGTCGGCGCTCAGGAACACTTCAGCGCCTTCGTTCTCGTTGTTGCGGGCATAAGCCTGGCGATCCAACGGGCTGGGCAGGTACCACGAAACCGCGTCCAGCAGCGGCTGGACGCCCTTGTTCTTGAAGGCCGAGCCGATCAGCACCGGCGTGATCTCGCGGGCGATCGTCTGCTCGCGGATGATCCGATGCAGCAGTTCCTCGTCGATGGGCCGCCCTTCGAGCATGAGGGTCATCAGCTCGTCGCTGTAGAGCGAGAGGGTGTCGAGCATGCCGGCCCGGGCCCGCCGGGCGGCCTCGGCAAGCCAAGAGGGAATTTCCTCCACCCGAACCTTCTCGCCGTGCTCGCCGTCGAAACAGACAGCCTTCATCCGGATCAGGTCGACGACGCCCTCGAACCGGCCCTCCAGCCCGATCGGGATCTGCAGCGGGACGGCCACGTGGCCGAGCTTGTTCTCGATCTCGTTGACCACCCGGGCCGGGTCCGCGCCGACGCGGTCGCACTTGTTGATGAAGGCCACCCGCGGGACGCGGTAACGCTTCATCTGGCGATCGACGGTCAGCGACTGCGACTGCACGCCGCCGACGGCGCACAGCACCAGGACCGCCCCGTCCAGCACCCGCAGCGAACGCTCGACCTCGATCGTGAAATCAACGTGGCCGGGCGTATCAATGATGTTGACCGTCCGCCCCTGCCATTCGACGGTGGTCGCGGCGGAGGTAATGGTGATGCCGCGCTCCTTCTCCAGCTCCATGTGGTCCATGGTCGCGCCGCCGTCGTCACCTTTGACCTCACCCATGCGGTGGATGCGTCCGCTGTAGTACAGAACGCGCTCGGTGAGTGTGGTCTTGCCCGAGTCGATGTGGGCGGAGATACCGATGTTCCTGAGATCGCCGAGATTCATCTGTCCTTCATCCATTTCCATTATCCGCCCACTCACCCCCGGAGCGAGCCCTGATTTTCATTCCTGGCCGGCGTCCCTGACGCCGAATAACAACACCCCTGAAAAGCAAAAACCGCAACCGCGGTTACGCGTCGCATTCCTGAACTGTTTCGGGGAGCCCACCTCGGCAGCCTCGGGGATCGGCCGCCGTGTTGCACGTGGCGGGCGATCAAGAGGTCTGCCGGAGGGCCACCCAGACTTTTGCGGCTGGGCTCATTTCAGCACCTCTGCGACTTTTGCGGCTCGGCTGCCAATGCCGGTGCCGGCCGGCCATTATGATCCCCGCTGCCGACGCCTCCGGGACAACACCCAGCCGGCCGCTTGAGCGGGTTTTCAAACAGGTAATAGTCAGTCTAATGCCCCCCCTGTTGAATTTCAAGTTGGCTGTCCGTGAGTTCGAGGGACTGCGCCGGCCTTGTCCGATCCTCGTATAACGGTTAGATATAACTCTTTGCGCGAATCCGGCCGGCCTTGCCCGACCCGGCGGCTGCAGGGAGGACAAGGGGCCGGAAGTCCTCCTGGCGATACCCGGCGATTCAGCCCGGGCCACTTGGGCGGACTCGACACGGAGGGTAGTATGCTGGAAGACTCCCGACCCTTTTGTTGTTCGGGCCGGGCCTGAGTAACCCCTGGCTGGAATCGAAATTGGAGGAATCATGAGTCACCGATGGACCCGTCGGACCTTCCTGGAGAACAGCGGCAAGACCGCGGCGGGCATGGCCGCCCTGAGCGCGATCGCCGGAGGGTGCGCCGGCGGCGGCCCGAACAAGGTCGCCATGGTTCCCGGCCGGCGTACGATCGGCGCCAACGACAAGGTCAACATTGCCATGATCGGATGCGGGGGGATGGGCAAGACCAACCTCAACGACTTCATCAAGACCGGGCAGTGCAACTTCGTCGCCCTGTGCGACGTGGACCGATCGCGGCTGGAGACCATGGCCCAACTCATCAAGGACGCGACCGGCCAGAGCCCCAAGCTGGAGAAGGATTGCCGCAAGGTGCTCGAGATGAAGGACGTCGACGCGGCCGTCATCTCGACACCCGACCACTGGCACGCCGCCCAGATGATCGCCGCCGTCGCCGCGGGCAAGGACGTCTACGTCGAGAAGCCCTGCTGCCACAACATCAAGGAAGGCCGGGCGATGGTCGACGCGGCCGGGAAGTACAACGCCGTCGTCCAGGTCGGCACGCACCAGCGCAGCGCCAAGCACATGCTGGAGGCCATGGAGTACATCCGCTCGGGCAGGCTCGGCACGATCAGCATGACCGAGACGTATACCTACGGCAACGAGGCACCCGACGGCATGGGCCACGAGCCCAACGAGCCCGTGCCCAACGGCGTCGACTACGACATGTGGCTGGGGCCGGCACCGCTGCGACCCTTCAATAAGAGGCACTTCCACTTCTGGTTCCGCTGGTACTTCGCGTACGCCGCGGGAATGGTCGGCGACTGGAACGTCCACCTGCAAGACATCACCATGTGGACGCTCAAGTCGGATTATCCCAGCGCCGTGTCCACCTCGGGCGGCAAGCTGGTCCTGACCGACGACCGGGACACGCCGGACACCATGCTGGCCACTTACGAGTTCAAGCCCGGCCCATACACGCCCAAGGGCCACGTGCATCTGTATACCATGCGCAAGGCCAGCGGCCCGCCGTGGTCCCGCAACGGCTACGGGATGGTGTTCCACGGCACCAACGGCAAGCTGCACATCACCCGCAAGGAGTGGGAGGTGATTGCCGACGCCAAGGACTGGAACAAACCCGACCAGGGTTACCGGACGGAGAGCTTCAAGAAGGACGGCGTGGACAATCACTACGAACACGTGATGGATTTCCTGGACTGCATGCGGACGCGGAAGAAGCCGGTGGCCACGATCGAGGAGCACTTCAAGACGGTGACCGCCTGCCACCTGGCAAATGTTTCGCTGCAAGCCGGCCGCAAGCTCTTCTGGGACCCGCGGAAGGAACTCTGCTACAAGGATGCGGAGAAGACGATCCTCGATCCGCAGGCCAATCAGCACCTGACCCGGGAGTATCGCAAGGGATACGAGTTGCCCGCAGTCTGACGCTCGGACCCGACGGCAAGAAGATGGTCGACTTCGGCAGCCCCCGGATTTGTTATCCGGGGCCTTGCCTTGGAGACGAAGGCTGCAAACGGGAGGATGGAATATGAGCTTTTACAGATTTGCAATCACCTGGATGGCGACGGCCGGCCTGATGCTTGGGGCGACCGGTTGTCAGCAGCAACAGTCGAGCGGGAAGCCCGCGATGGCCGGTCAGTGCTCCGCCGGGTGCAAGTGTCCGAGTCGCCCAAAGCCTTGCGACAGAGCGGCGGCCTGCGACAAGACCCCGGCCGCCGGTTGCCCCAAGGCCGGCACACCCGCCTGTCCGAAGAGCAAGTGCCCGAACGCGGCCGGCTGCGCCCTGGCCGGCACCGCCAAGTGCAAACCCGCCTGCTGCCCCTCGGCCGGGGTCAGCTTCCTCGACAAGGCCAACGGGCCAAAGGGCGCGGGGTGGATCGCCCTGTTTGACGGCAAGAGCCTGACCGGCTGGAAGAGCATGACGCCCAACCAGCCCATGTCATGGTCAGCCGTCGACGGCGCGCTGGTCAATGAGAAAGCCCGAGGTGTGAACATCTACACCGAGCAGAAGTTCGGCGACCTGGAGTTCTACGCCGAGTACAAGCTGCCCGAGAACGGCAACAGCGGGATCTTCCTGCAAGGCATTTACGAGATCCAGATCATTGACGACTACGGCGTGCCCGTCGACAAGCCCAAGGACTCCGGCAACGGCGGCATATGGAGTCTCAAGCCCCCGTGCAAGAACGCGAGCAAGCCGGCCGGCCAGTGGCAGTCCATCCACGCCAGGCTCGCCGAAAACACGGTGACCGTGATTCTCAACGGCGAGAAGATCATCGACAACTTCAAGCTCGAGCGACCGACGTTCGTCTACGACGAGCTCAAGATCAGGCCCGGCGAGCCTGGACCCATCCTGATCCAGGGCGACCACAAGCCCATCGAGTACCGGAACATCTACATCCGACCGCTGAAGGGCTGACAAAACCCCGGAGCGTGCGTGAGAAGTCAGAAAAAATCCGAACCGCGGCCGTAAGGGAGCGGAAGCCCGGTGTCACCGCCGGCAGGGGCTTGCCGATCAGCATCATGGCCTGTCTCACCCAGATCTGGCGGTCCGGCCGCTGCGCTGGCAGGATGTGCACCGGGATACGGATCAAGGGTTCCTTCGGGAGATCCGTCCGCGCCAGGATCTCGACCGCTTTCTCTCTGGTCGTGGGGCCGTAGCCTGCCGGAAGCGTGGCGGTCACCACGCAGGTGCCGGCGGCCGGGTCTTCCCGCAAATCGACGGTGATGGCCGGGTCGCCGTCCATCACCAGCACCACGTTCCACTCATCGAACCGCCGCGTCGACTGCACCACCCACCCGCTGCCGGTGTAGGTCGAGTATTCCTTCTCCGCCCGGCGGCTCATAAGACCTCTGTACCCTCTTAAGACCCCTATCCGATCATGAAGCGTATGTCAATAATCAGTGATGTCCCCTTTTGCGTGTGCAGCCAAACGCCGGCGGGGGTCGTACAGGAAATCTACGGGCTGATGCCGGGGCATTACGTGCTGCGGACTTTGATGCACGAGGCCGCCCGTAAAGTGCCGGTCAGCCCCCTGCGGGTCTCCTTCGTGGGGACGTTGAAGATCTTGCGTTGTCGATTGCCGGAATGCCCCCGCAGCTCCCCGGCACGGCAAGCGTGGTGACGCAATCTGCTCGAAGAAATCAGCGAAGAAGTCATCCCCGAGCGCCGCAACCGGATCAATCCCCGGGTGATCAAGCGGAAGATGGCCAACTGGCTCAAAAAACGGCCGGAACACTATAATACTCCCCAACCTACCAAAGCGTTCCGCGATGCGGCGGCGATATTATGTTGAACGGTATTGAGTTTAACCCACAAGGAGGTCGTAAAATAGGGGGCGGCAAAGAATAATCCGGGCTACACTGTCACGGACCGGAACAAACCCGGCCTTTTCCGGCGACACGACAAGATGGCCGCCCTGAATTATGCAGAGGACAGGAACGAGCAGGATGGTGTATGATTCCAGAGAGTAAGGCCCATGCCCTCATCTCAGTTCGGCCCATGAGGAGGAAGCCCAATGACACATCTGACTGGCCACCGTGGCCCCCAAAAACCCGTCTCCCTGGCTTTGGCCGCCTTGCTGGCCTCCGTGGTGCTCGAGACCACCTGCCAGGTCAACATGCCAAACCTGTCCCTCAATGTGGACGAACAGGAACTCCGCCTACAGGCCCCCGGGTTGACCATCCACATCGAGCCCGGCCTGATCGACATCAACAGCTCGACTTGGCAGGCCAACCTGGAATGAAGGCGCGGCCATGTCGCGGGTGGCGGTCCCGGCGGGTCAATTGCCCGGCAAACGGATGTTGCCCAAGCTGGCCGGCGAGTAGGCGTATCGGCGGGCCCCGGACCACGACGAATACTCCCCGAG
>DATIKE010000273.1:0-6142 GCA_035477895.1 Phycisphaerae bacterium | reverse complement strand
CGATGATAATAGCCCACCGTTTCAACGGTGGGAAAAGGAAGGATTACAGAACAGATCGAGTCCCGTAGGGACGAATGATGAACCGCGCGCGGAGGACCTCGACACGAGCCATTCCTATTCCAGTTGCCTCGTGCATTATGTGTTCAGTGTTCAGCACCAAGGGGCGCCGCAACCTGATTCCGGCGAACCTGGCCGAGTTGCATATGACGAGCGGCACATATGGGGGTGAGATCAATCGTCCCTGCGGGACTGCGGGGGCGGATGGTCACTTCGGCTTGCGGGCCCTGGAAGGCCTGGCGGCCTTTGCGGGGCGGGCCTTGCGGGCCCAGTCCTCGTCGTTGATGAGTTTGTACTCGAAGCCGTCGACGAGGGCCTGCCAGGAGGCCTCGATGATGTTCTCGCTGACACCGACCGTGCCGTAGATCTCGTGGGTCTGGTCGTCGAGGAACTCGATGGTGACGCGGACCTTTGCGGCGGTGGCGGCGCGGGGGTTGATGACGCGGACCTTGTAGTCGATGAGCCGGACGTGGGCCACATCGGGATAGTGGGGCGTCAAGGCCTTGAGAAAAGCGTTGGCCATCGCGTCGACCGGGCCGTGGCCGGGCGAGACGTGGTGCTCGAAGCCGTCGGTCACTTTCAGCTTGAGGATCGCCTCGGTGTTGGGTTCGTCGTCGTTGGCCGAGCGCAAGGCCACGACCCGCCAGTGGCCGAATTCCCAGAAGGGGTGGTACAGCCCGAGTTCCCTGCGGCAGAGCAGCTCGAAGCTGGCCTCGGCCGACTCAAAGACGTAGCCTTGCTCTTCGCACTCCTGGAGTCGCTTGATCAGGCGGCGCTGCAGGGTCTTGTCGTGGGCGATGTCGAGCTTGTTGCCGATCTTGACGGCCACGCCGCTGGCTCCGGACAGCTCGCTGATGAGGATACGGCGACTGTTGCCGATGGCCTCGGGCTTGACGTGCTCGTAGCTGTGGGCAATGCGGCGGACGGCGTGGACGTGCATGCCGCCCTTGTGGGCGAAGGCCGCCTGCCCGACGTAGGGCTGTCGGTCCTCGGGGATGAGATTGGCGACCTCGTAGACGTAGCGGCTGACCTCGGTGAGCCGGGCCAGCCCCTCGAGGGTCAGCACCTGCCGATCCATCTTGAGGGCGAGGTTGGCGGCCACGGTGGTGAGATCCGCGTTGCCGCAGCGCTCGCCGATGCCGTTGATCGTGCCTTGCACGAGCGTCGCCCCGTGGCGGACGGCGGCCAGTGCATTGGCCACCGCCAGGCCGGAGTCATTGTGCGTGTGGATGCCGATGCGGACCTTCAGCGAGGGGCGCACGGCGGTCAGAATGACGGCCACGAGGTCTGGCAGCGACCCGCCGTTGGTGTCGCAGAGGGTGATGCATGACGCGCCGGCGTCCTGGGCGGCCAGCAGCGTCCGCAGGGCATAGTGCGGATTGGCGGCATAGCCGTCGAAGAAATGCTCGGCGTCGTAGATGACCTCGCGGCCGCGCCTGACGCAGAAGGCGACGGATTCGGCGATCATGTCGAGGTTTTCCTGCTCGCTGACCTGGAGAACGTCGCGGACGTGGAGGTCCCAGCTCTTGCCGACGATGCAGACGGTTGGGGTCCTGGCGCCGAGCAGCGCTTTCATGCCCTCGTCGGCGGCGGTCCTGGTGTTCTTTCGGCGGGTCATGCCGAAGGCGACGGGGCGGGCGTGCTTCAGGCTCATCGCGGCTACCTCCTTGAAGAAGGCGATGTCCTTGGCGTTGCTGAGCGGGTAGCCGCCCTCGATGTAGTCGACGCCCAGCTCGTCGAGGCGCCGGGCGATCAGCAGCTTGTCCTGGAGGGACAGGCTGACGCTATGGCCCTGGGTGCCGTCGCGCAGGGTCGTGTCGTACAGTTCGATGCGTTCTTTCGTCGATGCCATGTTCCACCTGTCGGTCGGCCGCGGCCGGGCGCGGCCCGCGTAACAAAAAACCCTGCCGCTCCGGCAGGGTTCTCGATTTCTCCGGAAGATCCTCGATCGCCCTACCCGGTGCGGCGCTCCTGAATAATAATGCAAATGATGCCGATCCGCAGTTCGGAGCGGGCGGTTCGAGCGTCGGGCAGGATGTTCAGAGGCACGTTTCTCATCGACGTTGTATTCTAGCGATCGGGCGTCCCGGAGGCAAGCGGGCTGTTGTGGAGGCTGGAAACCGGCGATACAATCGCCCCCTGCCGGACCGCCGCCGTCGGCGGCCCACACCCTTATTCTCATCGGCCCGCCGGGGGCCAGGCTGAAGGACATGACGGATCATCGACCGAAGATAGGTGTCTTCACGGGCACCTTCGACCCCATCACGAACGGGCATATGGACATCATCAGGCGCGGCCGGCGGCTGGTGAACGAGCTGATCGTGGCCGTCGGGCACAACCCGGAAAAAAAGGCCCTTTTCTCGGCCGAGGAACGCATGGAGATGCTGCGCGAGCTGATCGGCGACCTGCCCGACGTGAAGGTGATGGCCTACGATGGGTTGACCGCCGAGTTCATGCGCCAGGTCGGCGCGGACATCATCCTGCGCGGCATCCGGGACAACGTCGACCTGCACTACGAGCTGCAACAGGCCAACATCAACATGGCGATCGGGGAAATCGAGACGATCTTCCTGCTCTCGCGGGACCAGTTTGCGCTGACCTCCAGCACGTACATCAAGCAGATCGTCGAACTTGGGATGCGGGACATCGAACGACTCAGCCGGCTGGTGCCGTCGAACGTGGCGAAGCGGCTGCGGGAGAAGTGCGGGGAGTAATCGCGAGTTTTTCTACCAGGAGGTCCTGAGGTGAAGATGCGTCGACGACAGATCCACATGGACTTTCACACGTCGCCTTTCGTGCCCGATGTGGGCAGCCGGTTCGACCCCGAGCGGATGGCGAGCATGCTCGGCAAGGCGAACGTCAACAGCGTGACGTGCTTCGCCAAGTGCCACCACGGGATGTTCTACTACAACTCGAAGGTGGGGCCGCGGCACCCGTCGCTGAAGTTCGACATGCTGAAGGAAACACTGCGGGCCTGCCACAAAAAGGACATTGCCGTCCCTGCCTACGTCAGCGTCGAGTGGGACGTATACGCCGGCCAGACGCACCCGGAGTGGTGCATCGTGTCTCCCGAGAGCAAGGTGCCCGGCCCGCGGCTGGACCCGATGCCGGGCTGCAGCTGGCCGACGCTTTGCGTGCTGACCGGCTACCGCCGGTACGTTGCGGACACGGTAAAGGAGCTGGTGAGCAACTACGACGTCGACGGCGTGTTCTTCGACATCGTCGAGGATCTGGACAACTGCAACGAGACGGCCCTGGCCCGCATGCGCGAGGAGGGCGTGGACATCAACGACAGGAACTCCCGGATGATGTTCCAGCGGCGGGTGATGGTCGATTTTATGCGCGAGTTCCACAACCTGATTCAGGAAATCCGCCGCGGCACGCCGGTGTTCTACAACGGGCGGATCAACATCGCCATGCGCGAGTCACTGCCCTACCTGACCCACCTCGAGGTCGAGTCGCTGCCGTCGGGTTTCTGGGGCTACGACCACTTCCAGCGGATCGGCCGGCACGTGCGGACGCTGGGCAAGCCGTTCCTCGGCATGACCGCGCGGTTCCACAAGAGCTGGGCGGACTTCGGCACGCTGAAGAACGAGTCGGCGATGGAGTACGAATGTCTGACGGCCGTCGCCCATGGCGGCGGGTGCTCGATCGGCGATCAGATGCACCCGCGCGGGACGCTCGAGCCGGCCACCTACGAGATCATCGGGCGGATCTACGAGAAGGTCCGCGACCTCGAGCCCTGGAGCGAGGACGCGACCCCGGTCGCGCAGGTCGGCGTGCTCTCGCTGCTGACCAACCCGGCCTTTCCGAAAGAAGAGGCGACCGCGGCGGATACCGGCGCGACCGCGATGCTCAACGAGACGCACCACCTGTTCGATCTGCTGGACGAGCAGTCGCGCTTCGAGGACTACGACCTGCTGATTTTGCCGGACCAGATTGCTCCGGACGCCAAGCTCCTGAAGCGGCTCAAGCAGTACCTCGCCCAAGGCGGGCGCATCCTGGCCAGTTACAAGTCATTGCTGGACGAGAGGGCCGGCAGGTTCGCTCTGCCGGCGCTGCATGTGGAATACAAGTCGTCTTTGGACCACTGCCCGTTCTACATCCGGTTGGAGAAGGATTTCGGCCGGGACATCCCGGCCATCGACTACTGCATGTATGAGGCCGGGTTGCGGGTTCGGGCGACGGGCAAGGCAACCGTCGGGGCCACCGTGATCGAGCCGTATTTCAACCGGACGGTCAACCACTTCTGCTCGCACTTCCAGACACCGCCGGCCAGGTCGACGCGCGACCCGGTGGTCGTGCTGACCGGTCGGACGGCTTACATCAACGCGCCGATATTCGGAGCGTACGCCCGGAACGGGAACCTGATCTATCGCCAGATCGTGTCGGCGTGCATCGAGCGTCTACTGCCGCAGCGGGTGGTTCGGACGTCGCTGCCGAGTTGCGGGCGGGTGTCGGTGCTCGAGCAGAAGGTCGGCAGGGAGCGTCGGCGGATCGTGCACCTGCTGAACTACCCGACGACGCGGCGGTTCGGGACGCTCGAGGTCATTGAGGAGCCGTTGCCGCTGAACGACGTCGCGGTGGAGCTGGCATGTCCGGCCAGGGTGAAGTCGGTCGGGTGCGTGCCGGGCCGTCAGCCGCTGCCGTTCGCGCAGGCCGGCGGCATCGCGCGGTTCGTGTTGCCGCAGATGCTCGGGCATCAGGCGATCTGCGTGACGATGTGACGGAATTGCTCGCCCGAGAATCCTTTCTCTCACGGGGACTTGGGGGGATAAGTCCACTATTTGACGCGGGGGGCTCGGTTCGGCATACAACCTTTCGTTCTTTCGGTTTCGTTCATTCCGGCTCGGGCCGGCCCAAGTGCCTGTGCAGGAACCGGAACGTCCCCTGGGCGTTGATCTTGTGCCCACCGTCGAAGAACTCGATCTCGGTCCGATCGCCGATGCCCAGCTTGTCATACAATCTTCGAACCCCGGCGTACTCGGCGGCGACCCACTCGTCGATTCCGACGCCGTCGTCGTGGCCGCGTTCGACCATGAAGGGTCGCGGGGCGATCAGGCCGGTCATCTCGGCGTAGTTGAACGTGTTGCCCATGTCGAACTCCAGCATTTCATACTCGCGGCTGTACATGTAGCTGAAGGCGTGGTCGACGCTGGTGATTTTGGCGATCCAATCGTTGAAGTCGGCGGAGCAGATGGACAGGGCATACCCGTCGAGGATGGCGGGCACGCGCATGGCGGTCTTCCCGCCATAGGAGATGCCGTAGAAGCCGATGCGCTTGGCGTCAACGAATGGCAAGCCGCCCAGCCATTCGAGTGTGCGTGCATGCTGGCCGACGATGAACGAAAAGAGCGTCAGCTTGAGCGGGTTGGCCTTCCGCTGCAGGACGCGGAAACGGTCCTCGCCGATGTATGGATTCTGCGGGGCGTAGACAATGAAGCCGCGCTCGGCCAGTCGGGCGCCGAACAGGCTGTACGCGGCGGCGTGGGCGGGATTGATGGTCTTGGTCGGACGGCCTTCCAGGCCGTGCTGGCAGACGACGACCGGGCGGCGCTCGCCGGGTTTGAGGTTATTGGGAACCAGCAGCAGGCCGGAGGCGAAGACATCCGACCAGACATCGAGCATGACTTCGTAGCCGCGCCAATCGGGCCGGTCATAGACGAGCCGGGTGCGCGGAGTGGCCGGCACGTTCGGATCGGGCAGTCGGCCAATGACTTCCTGCCAGAAGTAGCGGCGGTACCATTCACAGCTTGCCTGCCAGGCTTGCGGGCTTGACGGGTCGGCCTTGGACCAGAATTGCTTTCGCCGTGACTCCGCCCGGCAGACAAGCGTCCGTGTGAACTCGACCATTTGTTCGAATTGGCGTTTCTGTCGGGCCTGCGGGTCGAAGCCCTTCCGGCTGTCGGCCGGGGGAGGCGTGTCGGAGTCGGACTTACGCGTTTCCTTGAGGCCGAGCGCGGCGAGAAAAGTATTGAGCGTGTCGATGCATCCTGGCGGGCCGGCGCCGCCGTCGCTCACGGTCAGTGCGATCTTCCCGCCGACACCCAGCGAGTTGAACACCCCCCTGGCCCGGTCGAACTCG
>DATIKE010000272.1:0-6565 GCA_035477895.1 Phycisphaerae bacterium | reverse complement strand
GCCCGCGGTCGTGGACGATGTTGGTGAACGAGGCGATGGGCAAGGAGACGCTGGACGGCCTGCGGACCAGCGTGAATCGCGGCCGACCGTGGGGCGAGCAGGCGTGGGTCCGGCAGACCGCTCGACGGCTGGGCTTGGAGTCCACGATGAGAAACCCAGGCCGACCGGCGAAACGAAAAGGAAATCAGTGATGTCCCCTTAAGCGGCTGGGGAGGGACGGGAATCACCTATGCCCACAGGCGAATCCTGCCGCCGGGATCTCGATTTCCGCAACGACAGGGTAAACTTATCGGACCGTGGACGTTGACCGCCGCCGTCCTCAAGGGTCGGCCGGGAATTGTCCGATAAATGCTCCACGGCAGCGATGCCATGCGCGGAAGTTGCGCATGCTCCGGCTCCCGTCGTGGCGGTGACCCTTCATGGCCGATGTTCTCGACCAGACTGAAGTCGATGCCCTGTTGTCGGTGGTGGACAGCGGCATCGGATCTCAGGCCGAACCCGAGATGCTCGGCAAGCCGCGCTCCAAACAACAGGAGGTCCGCACTTACGACTTCAAGCGGCCCGAGCGCGTCAGCAAGGACCAGATGCGCTCGCTGGAGGCGATCCACGAGGGATTTGCCCGGAACTTCGGCGCGTCGCTGTCGGCTTTCCTGCGGACCATCGTCGAGGTGCGGGTCGCCACCATCGAGCAACTCACCTACAGCGAATTCATCCACTCGCTGCCGAACCCGACCTGCTTCAACCTGCTGAATGCCTCGCCGCTCGAGGGGCAGATGTGCCTCGAGATCAGCCCGTTGATCGTCTACCCGATCATCGATCGCCTGCTGGGCGGCTCGAACGCGGAGCTGTTCATCCCCCAGCGACCGCTGACCGCCATCGAGTGGCGGCTGGTCAAGCGGATCACCGACCGCGCGGTCGCCTGTCTGACCGAGGTGTGGTCCAGCCTGGTTCACGTCAAGTTCGAGTTGACCGAGACCGAGTCCAACCCGCACCTGGTCCAGATCGTGGCCCCGAACGAGGTAGTGGTGGTGATCGGCCTGGAACTGAAGATGGGCACCCGGGCCGGCACCATGACCCTGTGCATCCCCTTCAACGTCATCGAGCCGGTCATGGGCAAGCTGGCCACCCAGAGCTGGCTCGCCTACCAGCGCAAGGCGGCCAGCCAGCAGCAGCGCCAACGGATCACCAACCACCTGAAGTCCACGGAGGTGGAGGTCCGCGTGTTCCTCGCCCAGACCACGATCACCATCAACGAGTTGCTCCATCTACAGCCCGGGGACATCATCACCACCAAGAAGCCCGCCGACGCCGATCTGATCCTCCAGGTCGAGGACCGCAACAAATTCGCCGGACGTCTCTACCGCCACAAGGACAACCGGGCCCTGCGCATCAATCGCCTGGCGGAACCGGACGAACCGCTTTGATACCCGTCTCCCGGGCGTAACTCGCGTCCCGCGGCCTCGATCGGCCGCGGAAAAGGGTCGGGTCAAGGGGGGCTTTTCATCCAAGAGTCTGGAATCCGGGTATCCGTTCCAACCGGCGGCACAGGGTCGGCGATTTCGCGAAGTCCGGAACACACCTAAGCCTCCATAACCAACTGCATAATATTGACTTGTGACCCCACAGCCGGGCGAGTTGCGCCCTCTCGATAATCCCCGCCGATCCTGCGACGATAAGGGACGAATCCCGGAAGTCCGGACCCCCCGGTTCCATCGTGTGTGCGCGGCTTGCGGGGCCGAGCAAGTCGTGCATGAGTGGGCATGATCCGTCGAAACCGGATACAATGCCGGCAGATGGGATATGAGATAAACCTTTCGAAACTCAGAGGAGCGGACAATGCCCAATCTCGCAATCATTCTGAAGGATGAAATACGTCGTCTTGCCCGACGAGAAATCAGATCCCGGGTGGCAGTCACGAAACGGGCTGCCGCCCAACATCGACGGGACATCGCCGAGTTGAAACGCCTGGTGAAAACCCTCTCGAACCGGGTCGTTTTTCTCGAATCGCAGGAGAAGAAGCGAGTCTCGAAGCCCATCACGGAAGCGCCATCCGGACAAATTCGGTTCTCCCCTCGCTGGCTCAAGGTTCATCGGGAGCGTCTCGGCTTGTCGGGTGCCGACTATGGCAGGTTGGTGGGCGTGTCGGGACTGACGGTTTACAACTGGGAAGGCGGCAAATCGAAACCTCGCCGGGCAAAGATGACCGTCCTGGCGTCCATCCGTGGAATCGGCAAGAGGGAAGCGTTGAAGCGACTTGAGATGCTGGGCGGGTAAGCGAATCAGACCTTTCTCGGACAACAACCGTTCACGGGGTCAACGCGCGAAGTCACTCGAAAAACAGCGTACTTCTTGATAAAGGGGTCCCTTTTCGCCTGCCTGCGCAGGCCGGGGATCTCCCGGGCCTGCCCTCGACAAAACCGCTCCCTGGAGTTACGACCCGTTGACCCTCGTAAATCGGTCGGCTTGGGTGGGTTTGGACGCCGGAGCGGGTATACTATACCGATTATGGCCGGCCCGGGGACAACGGGGGCCGAGGGTCGGCCGGTCATGCGGCGAGCAAGGATACCACCCGGGGGTTTGGGAGTTTACGCATGGCCGTGGCGGGCCAAACACGGGAGATCGACATCCGGCAACGCTTGATCGCGTTTGCCGAGCGGTTCGAGGGGGTGATATCCGAGATGGTGTCGCCCGGGCCGGAGGTGCCCGTGGAGCTGGCCGAGGCCATGCGGTACGCGGTGCTCGGCGGCGGCAAGCGGGTGCGGGCGTACATCTTGACGCGGATGTGCGAGCTGTGCGGCGGAACGGCCGAGGGAGCGGCGGCGGCGGCGGCGGCACTGGAATGTGTGCATGCGTTTTCGCTGGTACACGACGACTTGCCGGCGATGGACGATGACGATTATCGCCGCGGCCGGCCGACCTGCCACAAGGCATTCGGCGAGGCGGTGGCGATATTGGCGGGCAACGGACTGCTGGCCCTGGCGTTCGAGATGTTGACGAGTCGGATCGCCACCCCGGCGGTCGCGGCGGCGGCGGTGCAGGAGTTGGCCCGCGGTACCGGCTGGTCGGGGATGATCGGCGGGCAGGCGATGGACATCCTGAGCGAGGGCCGGCCGGTGAGCCTGTCACTTGTTCAGCGGATTCACCGATACAAGACGGCGCGTCTGCTGGAGACAGCCGGTCGGCTTGGGGCGATCTGCGCGGAAGCGAACGGGGAGCAGACGGCTGCCGCTGCGGCGTTCGGCGACTGGCTGGGACGGACGTTCCAGATCGCCGATGATTTATTGGACGTGACCGGCGACGCAGCGGTACTCGGCAAGGCGGTCGCCAAGGACGCCGAGGCGGGCAAGCAGACCTACCCGGCGGCGGTGGGCGTCGAGCAAAGCCGGCACGCCGCCCGGGAGGCCGCCGAGCGGGCGACCGAGGCCCTGAGAGTCTTCGGGCCTGACGCGGACGATCTGCGGCAACTGGTGGTTTACGTGGTGGATCGCGAGAAATAGGCGATGAACGTCCGGGCCGGCGGCAATTTCGCGGCGCAGGGGACGCAGGATAGATGCCGACCGGGCAAGAGCATGCAGGGACATCGGTTCATGAAACATCTGGACAAGATTCAACATCCGCGTGATTTGAGGAAGCTTTCCGTCGATCAGCTCAAGGAGCTGGCCGGCGAGATCCGCCAACGGATCATCGAGGTGGTGGGAGCCAACGGCGGGCACCTGGCGAGCAATCTGGGGGTGGCCGAGCTGACCATTGCTCTGCACTACTGCTTCGACTTCGAGAACGACCACTTGGTGTTCGACGTGGGGCACCAGTGTTACCCGCACAAACTGCTGACCGGCCGGCACCCGCGCTTCGACACGCTGCGCAAGGCGGGCGGGGTCAGCGGGTTCCCCGACCCGGCCGAGAGCCCGTTCGATTCGTTCAAGGTCGGTCACGCGGGCACGTCGGTCGCGACCGCGGTGGGTCTGGCCCAGGGCGACCAGATGATGGGGCGGGACTGCCGGACGGTCGCGCTGGTCGGCGATGCGAGCATCGTGAACGGTCTGGCCTTCGAGGGGTTGAACCAGGCGGGGCTGCTGAAGCGTCAGATGCTGGTGGTTCTGAACGACAACAACTGGGGCATCTCGCCCAGCCGCGGGGCCCTGGCCGAGTACCTCGCCAAGTTCCGCACCAGTTCACTCTATGAAGAAGTCAAGCAGCGGGCCCAGCAGATCCTGCCGCGCGTGCCGATCGTCGGCAAGCCGATGTTCGACATGCTGAACCACCTGAAGGAGGGGATCAAGGCGACGGTCTCGCCGCACCAGGTGTTCGAGAACATGGGCTTCGTCTACGTCGGGCCGGTCAACGGGCACGACATCGGGCACCTGATCCAGTTGCTGCAGGGTTTGCGGGACGTGCCGCACCCGGTGCTGCTGCACGTGCACACGAATAAAGGCCAGGGGGCGGACTTCGCGATCGAGGACCCGGACTGTTTTCATTCGCCGCACCCGTTCCGGCTGGAGGCAGGCAAGGTGACGCTGCAGGTAGGCTCGGGCAGGTCGTGGACGAAGGCGTTCGCGGAAACCCTGATCGAGTGTGCGCGGGAGGACGAGCGGGTGATGGCGTTGACGGCGGGCATGCCGGCAGGCACGGGGCTGAACCTGTTTGCCAAGGAATTCCCGGACCGGTTCCGCGACATCGGGATTGCCGAGAGCGCGACGG
Source organism: Phycisphaerae bacterium (assembly GCA_035477895.1). Classification (GTDB taxonomy): domain Bacteria; phylum Planctomycetota; class Phycisphaerae; order UBA1845; family PWPN01; genus JAPKGY01. The sequence continues at coordinate 1,867 of DATIKE010000272.1, read as the reverse complement.
TGGACATCGCCGCGGGCCTGGCCCGGCAGGGGTTGCGGCCGGTGGTCGCGGTCTATTCCACGTTTCTGCAGCGGGCGTTCGACCAGGTTTTCCAGGACGTCGTGCTCCAGGGCCTGCCGGTGGTCTTCTGCATGGACCGGGCGGGCCTGGTCGGTGGCGACGGGGCGGTTCATCACGGGTTCCTGGATATTGCCTACCTGCGCGGCCTGCCGAACATGGTGCTGGCGGCCCCGGCGGACGAGAACGAGATGAAGGCGCTGTTGCGGTTCGCCCTGCGGCACAATGGGCCGGTGGCGATCCGGTATCCACGGGCCGAGGTGCCCGAGTCGATAGGGCAGACGCCGCCGTTCGTGCCGGGTGAGTCGCGAATGATGCTGAGCGGTCGCGACGCCACGATCCTGGCCTATGGCGCGGCGGTCAGCAACGCCCTGGATGCCGCGGAGCTGCTGGCCACGGACCACATCTCCGTGCGGGTGGTCAACGCCCGGTTCGCCAAGCCGATCGACCGGCGGATGCTGCGGACGGTGTTAAGCGCGGACCACCCGGTAATCACCGCGGAGGATCACTCGGTGACCGGCGGATTTGGAGCGGCGATCCTGGAGGAGGCGGCGGAGATGCGGCTGCCGACCGAGCGGATCGTTCGATTGGGATTACCCGCCGACCGGTTCGTCGCCCAGGGTTCCCGGGTGGGGCAGCTTGCCGAATGCGGCATCGACGCGGCGGGCATCGCGGCGACCGTCCAGCGGGAACTGGAGCAATTGCGGACGAATGGCATGGAAATGGTCCGTCCCGCGTCCGTCGGTTCGGCACCACCGCCGGTGAAATCCTGACACCTGTCGGGTCGAAACCATTCGCCCTCCGCCTTCTCCCCCCCCGCGAAGCCCGCAAAGGGCGCAAAAAACGGAGAGCATGATCGGTCGGATCAGAACTCCGAGCCGCTGCTCTCCGGGTTTCGCTGCATGAACCGGGAATCGACGGAACAGACCCGGCTGTCTGATGTCTGTTTCGGCGAGTCCCACGATCACGCGGGCGAAAAGGGCTTTCCCCTGACACGTTTCGTCGATCAGCCGGCGACCTTCTCGGTCCGGCTGAGTCTTTGTCAGGACCTTCGATCGGCCGTGGGATGTACCCTCGGTTCGCTCGTTACAATTATACACCAAATATCGGCGGCGGGAGCCGGGAAACTGCAGAATTGCAGAGGTTCAGGCTGGGCCGCCCGCCTGATTCGCCTTTTGGTGGTCAGTGATCCGCCGGCCCATGTCGGCGGCGGCCCAGAGCGCGGAGGGGCCGTGGCGGCGGGTGTAGTCGCTCCAGATCTCGTGCCAGTAGGCCAGATACTCGTATGGATGCCACCGCCGGTAGGCCGCCCGAATGACTACGGGCGTCGGGCGGCGACGGGGATGGCGGCCTCGGAAGAAACGGATCATCTCGGTATCGATCGCCAGACGGCTGTAGTCTCCCAGAAGCATGCACAGGTGAGCGGCGGAATAGTCCCCGACGCCGGGAAGTTGCTTCAGCAGGCGTTGGCGGGCTTCGGATGGTCCCTCGAAAGACTCGATTTCGACCAGGTCGATCGATCCGCGGGCGACCCGGTCGGCCAGCGCGTGGATGAAGTCGGCCCGGTAGCCCACGCGGGCCAGGGAACGCAACTCTGCGACGGATGCGGCGGCCAGACGCACCGGAGTGGGGAATCCGCGGGCCTGCCCGTCGGACGTGGGGACACCCCAGTAAACCACCACCGCCTGCAAGGCGGTGGCTTTGAAGACCGGGATGAACCTACGGACTGAAGTCCTTCGGCTCATCCCTCAACACCAAAGTTTTCCTCGTTCGCAGGAGGCTCCTGGCCTTGCAGCCGAATGTACTCCTG
>DATIKE010000271.1:0-2055 GCA_035477895.1 Phycisphaerae bacterium | reverse complement strand
CCGCCACGCCGGTCAGCCGGCTCGACCGACTCCTGCCCGACCGCTGGCAACCTGCCGCCACCCCGTCGAACTGAACCCCACGCAGGCAATCGCTGTGCCCGGCAGTTCAATTCCGGCCCATGGGCTTCGCCGGACGCTTACACCCAGGGCGGCCGGACAGAGGTTCGTGGCCTGGGTCTTCTGCTCGAGGGTCAGGCCGCTTCCGTAGCAGTCGATCAGTTGCCCGCAGAGCTGCTCCGGGGGAGTGGATGGAGCACACCCCATCGCCGACAGCACGAAAATCGCGGAAATACAAACCAGGAATCCTCTTGCCTTCATGACCAACTCCTTCCTCAGCATGGTCCCTGCCTGCCGGCATGCTCGTCTCTGGCGCGAAACTGTTTTCCGCATTCGCATGTGACCACGATGGGCATCTTGAATCCCCCGGAATCGAAACACGATCACGACCGCGGCCGGACCGGCCATCCGTTTATGATCCGCCTGCCGGTCCCGGCGTCAACTTGCTTTACGCCTTGCCCCGGACGGCCGCGGTGCCGGTTACCCTTTTCACTTTCTCGCGGGACCGCGGCGCCTTGAACAACGACGGTTCATAATGATCCGAACCTGACAGACTGCGCCTTGGTATACCACTTCTCCACAATCTCGGCGTCCGTGACCTCGGCCAGCTTGAGGACATGCTCGCGGAGGTTGCGTGCCTTCTCCTGACGGACGGAAACCGTCCCGTGGGCAAGCAGGGACTGGTTGCGGAACTCCAAAAGCGCATGCAGCTCACCTCGTTTTTCCCATGTTCCGTAACGCCGTCGAAACTCTTTGCCCAGGTCGTCCCCCAGTTCGTCAAGCAGCCCGTAGGCCTCAGCCATCGCCAGTTTGATTTTGTGGCCGCCGTCGCGGCGCAATCGCTCGTCATAGCTCTCACGGATGCCGGCCGGCAGCCTTGAAGGATCGATGGCCCCGGTTTTATGGTCATGCTGTCGAAGGAGCCTGATCTGCGCGAGAAGCTCGCAGGCCCGGTAGAGCCGGCAGACGGCGTCGTCGCATTTCGACCGTTCGAGGCATCGGTCGGCGTTGGCCAGCAGATCGGCCGCCAGGGGAGCGTCGAACTGATCGGGTTTGGCGGTGTCCCTGGCCCTTACGACCAGTTCCATATTGTCGGCCAGCCGTCCGGGCCCTTCGATCCAGGGCCACTGATCCCAGTACCGCACAGACTGTTTGAACTGGTGGGCCGCTTGTTTGTAATCGAAGCGGTCCCATGCCTCGTAGGCGCCGGCAACCATCGCAAGACTGAGCGCCACGCTGCGGAGGTGATCATCGGGCGTCATCTCGATGCGCTGATAGCCGGCGGCGATATCCCGGGCGGCGGCATAGCTGCCGGCGTTGAAGTGTTCGGCCGCCAGGCGAAGCTGGCGATGGGCGACGATCAGGTCCGGGCAGAGGCTGAACACGCCGGTGCTCCGCTCCACCCGGCCGCCGGCATCCCGTTCGCCGACCACATAGGACAGGGTGTCCGCCCCGCGGGCGGCGGCCAGCAGGACGGCCGCGGCCGACATCGGCTTGGTGCCGCTCGTGAAGTCCACGATCACGCGGCGGTCCGGGCAGTCACTGATCCATTCGTTCCACTGGCGGTTCCAGCGCAGGAACAGGCCCTGGACGTCGTCTTCGTTCTCGCAGACGTCGACGTGATAGCGGTCCTGCGGCCACGCGAGCTGTTCCAGGATGACGGGCAGAGTTTCCTCCCATGTCTTGGCCGAGCAGAGGAACACCACCCGGCCGGCCCCGTGCCTGCGGATCGAGTAGAGGATGGCCTCGGTGATGTCCGTCCGTGCCCGGCCGGTGCCCACGCCGGTGATGAGCAGAGGAGCGTTTTCGGCGTTCATGATATTGGACCTCCCGATTCATCCGTCAGGCTGTACCTGGTCAAACTTACTCCGAAGGCTGGCGAAAGCCTCAGCCCGATAGTGTCCACCTCAATCCCTTCTTCATCAGGGTGTCTGGTCAAATTGTTAACGGTGACGAAAAACTGCACCAGTCACTCATTGAGTCTCAATCCCTTCTTCA
>DATIKE010000270.1:0-2622 GCA_035477895.1 Phycisphaerae bacterium | reverse complement strand
CGATCAGGACCGTAGCCTCCCGCACCGCTGCCGGAAAGCTCTCCGACGTTCCCTGCATTTCCGACCGGAACCGTGGCTATGACCACTGCGCCGGCCGCGCCCGCCAATAGCCCGATCACCACACAGACCAAACCCGTTGCTTTGGAAGTGTTCATCTTCTTCTCCCTTCTCTGATTGATGTGTGTTCTGAGGAGGCCTGCCTGCCCTGCCTGCGGCAAGCAGGCGGCAGGCAGGGTTGCTCCCCTCCTCCACCGAACCAAGCCCATGTAGTATACCCGAGCGCCCCCTTGTGCCAATCGCTTTTTCAGTGTGTTTCCGCCGGTGGGTGGGCCTTCGTCGCGCCGGAGCGGTCGCTCCGAGCCGAAACTCGCCGGCAGGTCCAGCCAGCCAGGCCCTTGCCAAAAGGGCCAACATTGCCCGCAACCGGCAATGATCCACCTTCGGGGACCCTTTATATCGCGCATGGAACGCCTGTAAAGGCTTATTTTATAGGACCTTACGATCGCGCGCTTGGCGAGTTACACCCTTTTGAAACAGACGCAGGGGGGGGCGATCAGCGGTTGGCCTGGGCCGGCTGGTGGCGCACGGGGCGCCGGAGGCCGGAGGCTCCGGCGAGGAATAACCAGAACCATCCGCGAAGCCGGGCCGGGGCCAGGTGCGTGGCCCGGCGGAGCAAAGGGAGCGCTTCGTGCGGGCGGCGGGCCTTGAGGAACCGTTTTCCGGCTGTGTAGTAGAGCTTGCCGAGTCTGCGACGGGCGATGGTCGAAGGGATGTGGTCCTTGCCGCCGTGCTCGTAGAAGCGTTCGAGCAGTTCGGCCTTGGTCAGCAGCGTCTCGGGCCGGCAGCCGTCGCGGGACAGGCTGTGCGGGTGACAGCGCCGCCGGCAGAGCGGTTCGGGGATCAGCCCGAAGCGGTGCCGCAGTGACAGCCGCAGCCAGAGGTCGTAGTCCTCGTTGTGGGTGAGCCGGCCGTCGAAGCCGCCCGCGTCACGGATGAGGTGGGCCCGGGCGACGACCGCCGAGGTGTGGATGAAGGTGCTGGCGAAGAGGTTGGCAGTTACCCGGCCGGTATGCGGCTTCTTGCGATGACCGCGGAGGGGTTTGCCGTTCGGGCCGGTCGAGACGAAATCCGTGTAGACCAGGGCTTCCTCGGGGTGTTCGCGGAGCCAGGTGACGCTGCGATCCAGGAAGGCCGGCTCCCACATGTCGTCGGAGTCGAGGAAAGCGACGAACTCGCTGTGGGTGATGCGCAGAGCGTGGTTTCGGGCCTCGGCGACGCCCTGGTTGGGCTGCCAATGGTAGTGGATGGGTTCTTTGCGCCGGGCGACGAGATCGCGGGTCTGGTCGTTCGAGCCATCATCGACAATGATGATGTCGTAGTCGCGGAAGGTCTGGGCGGCCACGCTGTCGAGGGCGTCGCTGAGCAGAGTGGCCCGGTTGTAGGTCGGGATGATGACGGAGACGGCCGGGGCGCCCGCCTGTGCCGGCTGCGCGGCGGCCGTCGGCTGGGCCCTGGGCAGGTCGAGCGGCCTGCCGGGCGGAACGATCGTGCTGCGATTCTGGGCGGGCGCAGATTGCTTTGTCGTCGTATCCATAAGATTCCGGCCGTGCCAAGTCGCAGTGTCACGGCTACACCCATACATGACCAGGTGCAGCCTGCCCGTAATTGTACACCGGGGCGGTCGTGCCCGGCGCTTGCCTGCCGGCCGGTGTCCACCGCACCCCATTATCGCCTCATCCCAGGGGACAGGCAAGCCTTGATTGGGTGATCCCGCCCAGGCGGGCGCGGGGGCATGTCGTCGATTCGCTCCGTGCTCGATGCCTTCGACGGCCCCGCCCAGGCGGGCGCGGGGGCATGTCGCTTCCGCTCCGGGCTCTCCTGCATGCGCAGGCAGGCGTCGCTTTTGATCCACGCTCTGAAATGGGCCAAACCAACGCCTCGCGGACACTATCATGCATCCTGAGCTTTCCCCATAAGCCTGCCTGTGCGAGCCCGCCTGTCTGCGTGTACGCACAGGCAGGCACGCAGACAGGTCGGCAAGACCGCTGAAGCCCTGGAAGGGCGGCGCAGTCGTAGCCCCGGGTGGAGACCGCCGCAGGCGGACGGAACCCGGGGTGTGCGATGATCCGTCCGGGGCCGGCAAACCCCCGAACGGGGGTGACGCAAGGTTGTGGCCGGGAGGAAGGCCTGCCTGCGCAGGCAGGCGGCCCGAATGGGGATTCCATGAGGTTACGTCGCCCTCTCCGAGGGCTGACGCGATGGGGTTCGATCGTACCCCGGGTTCCGTCCGCCATCGCCCATGGCGGGCGAGGTCGTCGGCGCGTCGAGCGGTTTGCCCGCGCTCGTCAACTCTTCCATCAGATCAATCACTGCGTCCACGTCGCCCTGACCGTAAGCAACATCGATGCGTTCCAGAAGTCGAAGGAGCCGCCATGCGGTGAAGGAGTTGGCGGCGGTTTCGCGCTCCTGCTGCGACGGGCGGGCGAGGTCGTTCATCTTCGAGCGGCTCAATGTGCGCTGGGCGAGCCCCTGGAAGTGTTTGCACAGGTCATGGTAATGCAACTCGCAAGCGACGTCCTGCGCGTATCGGCGGTGGTTCGGCGGGCCGTCACGCTTTGCCCG
>DATIKE010000269.1:0-4611 GCA_035477895.1 Phycisphaerae bacterium | reverse complement strand
AAAACTTTCAATTTCGGTCGGGATGCTCTCTCCCCCCGATTCTCCTCTCCCTCATCGGCCTTCGAGCCCCTCAGCCAGCCCCCGAGGTGCGAAGAATCCCCTATTCATCAGGGCTGGTCACCCGCTGTTCCCAATTCGCTTGTGGCCCGCAGGGGCGACAGCTATCATTCGCCCCATCATGGCGATCCGTTTCGCGTGTCCTTCGTGCAATCAACCTCTTGAAGTGGATGACGCCTGGGCCGGGCAGTCCGTAGCCTGTCCCTATTGCCGGCGGGTCGTGACCTCGCCGCCCCAGAGCACCTGGCCGCCCGGCCAGGTTCCGATGGCTTCGCCTGCCTCGGGTATCCCCTCGGCCACGTATTCACCTCCCACGCCGGCTGGTCCGTACTGGAACACCGCCCAGACCGCGATGCCCCCCGCAGGCAAGGGCAAATCCAAGGCCGTGGGCGCGTTTGTGCTGGCAATGGCTGGAACCTTGTTCGCGGCGGCGGGCTACCTGCTGATCTTCGGCGCGGCCATCAACCAGATCACGAACAAGCTGGGCCCCGACGCCACACCCCAACAGCAACAGATGATGATGCAGGAACTGATGGCCAAGGGCGAGCTGATTCCCAGAGAGGCCGTCATCTGTTTTTTCATCGGGGCCTGCCTGGGCATCGCGGGCCTGGTATTCGCGGTGACTTCGCTGTTGCGACAAGAGTCGCGCCGCGGCCTGGCGATTGCCGCCTGCATCATCGGCGCCTGCATTACCTTCTGCCAAGTCGCGCCAGTGCTCAACGCGCTGCTCACTCGCGCCGCCGGGCACTCGCCCTGATCGCGCAGGTCGGCCGGCCCGATCCCCTGGATACGATCAAACGGCAAATCCTGCCTGCCTCGAATCCCGGGCAGGCCGATAACCTCCTGTGCGACATGGGATTAGTAACGGCCCACAGTGGTCCATCGCCCTTCACTCTCTGATGCGGCAATACGAGAAAGGCATTCGTTGACTTGGCCATGTGCATTTGGTACGTTCGGGATTGAGCCGAGGGGAACAATCGCAAGGCGACAGAACAGACAGACCCGCACCGAGTTTGGGCGACCGGCCGCATCGTCTTGCTCCAACCCCCGGATCGGCTGAAGGGAGCGTTGCCATGGATGCCTTCGAGGCCGTCTCGCCGCCCAAACCCTCACGTACTACTGGCAAGAGGATGTTTTCACCCGCCGAGGCCAACCGCGCGCTGGTTCTCGTGCGGCGGATCGTGGCCGACATCGTCGCCCACTACCGCGCACTTCGCGAGTTGCACGAGCGATACCAGATGTTTGATCAGCAGGGCGAGATCTTCGAGGCGGAGGAAACGCGCCGGGGGTACGTCGCGGCCACCGACCGGCTCGCCGAACTGCGCGAGGAACTCGAGGAAGTCGGCTGCGAACTGAAGGACTTCGAGACGGGATTAGTGGATTTCCCCTCCATTCGAGATGAAAGGGAAGTCCGCCTCTGCTGGAGGCTCGGCGACGGCGACGTGGCCTTCTGGCACGAGGTCAGCGCCGGCTTCGCGGGGCGAAAGCCGCTCGACCAATCCAAGGCCTGAGAATCGCTCACTTCTCGTCCGGGGGCCCGGCCTCCGGAAATGCGTGCGTATCGTCCGCCCGAGGCGGCAGAGGGGGCCTTCCCGATCGCTGATCCTCCCACGCACCCATCATCCGCCGCACTTCAGCCTCGACGAGCCGCGACTTGTCGGCCGCCTGCTGCGACAGCCGGGCCAGCGCCTGGTCCAGGCGCTGCTGCATGGCCTTGATCTCCATTTCCAGCCGCCGTTGCCGCAAGTCGAAACGCCTCGCCAGCAGGTCGCGAACCTCCAAGCTAATCCGGTCACGATCAGCCTGCGAGGCCTGCGGCGTATTCCGCGCCGCCAGATCGGCCAGGGCCATCTCGATCTTGTGCTCGGCGATCATCGTCTCGGCCAGTTCCGGGTCGTGCCTGCCTATTTGCATCATCCGAAACATCGGCATCGCCAGGCGGCGCATGGCTCGGCCATAAAGCACCGGGTCCGTCGCCTGGAACCGCTTCAGGCGATGATACATTTCCGGGAAGTGCTTCTGCACAAAACCGATCAGTTCTTCCCTTTCCTCGGGAGTCAAGGGGGCCTCGCCCTCTCCGCCCCGACGAGCGCCAGGGCCCATCCCGTTCATCTGCCCCGGCGGGGGCATCCCCGGCCCCCGTCGCATGGGATACTCCGGGCGGTCGCGCCCCCAGCCTCGCGGCGGGGCACCCCAAGGCCGACGGGGGCCGGCCGGCTGGGTCCCAGGCCGATCCCACCCGCCTGAATCCTGAGCCGGCCGGGTCATCGCCCGGTCCGCATTCGGCCTCCGATCGCCCGGATCCGCCTGTGACACCCTGACCCCCGCAAGCCAGTCGGCCCCCACGGTCAACATGCCGGCAATCAGAATAAGGTTCGTCGCTCGCATCATCCCACCACTCCTGTCCGCCGGAGACCGGCATCGCTCAGAATCCCCGCGGGGCTGCCGCCCACGGATCCGTCCGACGGGCTCCCCAGACTGTTCAAATCCGCCGGGTCGAGGCCCGTTGGCACCGAAAATCCGGTCAGACTCTCCTCGATCGCCTCGATGTCATCCCGCATGTCGCTGGTCAGGGGATCCTCGACCCAGACGTTGTCGGCCACCTGGATGAACCGCTCGATCGCCAACTGGTCGGCGGCCAGCGACGCAAACATGGTTTTTGGCCGATCGGTCAGACTCAAGCGAGCCAACCCGACAATCAGAACCACCGCAGCGGCAACAGCCGAGCCCACCGCCAGCCAGCGACGCAGGGCAACCACCCGTCGGCGACCGCGGACCACCCGCGCGAGTTCGCCCCGGACGGCGCCCGCAACGCGATCCATGACCGCCGCGCCCGGCGCAGGTTGAGGCTGACCCGCCAGCCACCGCTCGTCCAGCGCGCACCGCACCGCCGTCCGAACCCTCGCCACCACCGCAGGGTCCGGCCGGACCGGCAGGTCCTGGTTCAGCGAGGCCAGCAACTCCTCACATGCTCGTTCGAGTTGTTCCATATCCTTCTTCATGGTTCATCAACTCCCGCAACCGGGCAAGTCCCCGGTAGGCCCGGGCCAGCGCGGTACCCAGAGGCGTTCCCATCGCATCGGCGATCTGGCGAAAGCTCAACTGCGAAAAATGCCGAAGGAGAATCACCTCCCTTTCGGCCTCGGACAACCGGGCGATCGCCCGCTGCAATCGATCCACCTGCTCGGCCCGATGAACCGCCTCGGACGGATCGGATGCCGTCGGGTCCGGCCGCTGCAGCCATGCCGACGACCCGTCCCCGCCCGTCGCCGCTGCCAGGCCGGCACCGCGGGACGCCCGGACCCGCCGAACCCGATCCCGCACCAGGTTCGTGGCCATCCGGAAGAGCCACGCGTCGAAGCGGCCGTCGTGCTTGTAATCGCCGATCGTGCGAACCAGCCGGACGAACACCTCCTGCAACAGGTCCTCCGCGTCGTGCCGAACCCCCGTGAGCCGATAGAAGTACCCGTACAGACGTGGGCTGTAAGCGTCCACGAGTTCATCGAACGCCGCGGGATCGGCCCGCTGGGCACGGGCCACGAGTTCGGCGATCTGAGCATTGTCCATAGGGCCGCCAGCATAGGATACGAACGCACGACCGGCCAACTGATTGCCGCAAAGCCCCCGCCGCACCCCGGGGCGGCCCGAACGGGTATGAAAAAGGGAGTTGCCCGATACCCAACTGCCCAAAAGGTCCGAAAATGGTTATGGTGGCATAGGAGTCACCGATCCGATGGAGGAGACCGCCGATGACTTGGCGAAAGCCGGGATTCTCAAGGACGGCTGCAATCCTGATCCTGGGGGGCATCTTGGGGTGCGAACAGCCCAGCCATCGGGCCGCGGTCGCCGATCGGGAGCAGAAGTTCTCCCGCACGGTGGCGATGCTCCAGGACATCGAGAGCGAACGGCCGGAGAATCTGCAGCGCACCGTCAACATGCTGGAAGCGCAGCACCGGCAGGACGTGGAGGCTTTCCAGGCCTCCACGAAAGGACTCCGGCAGGACGTACAAGACGAATTTGATCGCTGGCGGGAGCGTCAGCCGTTCTATGCCGAACGCCTACGGGAACTCATGAAGGGCAACCCGGCCAACATTGACCGGACCCTGCCGTGGGTCCTCTATTGACCAGGTCCGATCCGGGAGGACCATCTCATGATTCAGTGCAGCCAGTGCGAGCACTTTCTTCGCGGGCCGGGCGGCCAGATGCGCCTGACCTGCGACCCCTTCTCGACGATCAGGGAACCGGAGTGTCTGGCAAAGTGGCAACTGATCAAGATCGACATGATGGTACAGGCTTACCAGGCCACGCTGGACATGTACCGCCGACTGGCCCCGATGCAGGAGAAGATGTTCCGCCACATGGAACGTGAAATCGACGATATCGACGAGGCCGACCGGTGGAAAAGCGACGAGGAGGATGACCCGGGGCCCGGCGACGAGAAGCCCGACAAGCGGTGATCCCCGGCTGACACGCCGCACATCGAAGTAGCCGCGGCCACATCCAAGGCGGCGCCTCGATCACCGGCTTCGACCGCCTTTCGCTGTTTTCTTCCTG
>DATIKE010000268.1:0-16247 GCA_035477895.1 Phycisphaerae bacterium | reverse complement strand
CAGGAGTACATTCGGCTGCAAGGCCAGGAGCCTCCTGTAAACGAGGAGAACTTTGGTATTGAGGGATGAGCCGAAGGACTTCAGTCCGTAGGTTCATCCCGGTCTTCAAAGCCACCGCCTTGCAGGCGGTGGTGGTTTACTGTATGAATTTCATTTAAAAAAGAAGGATCGTAGCGCGAGATAATCCTCCCACGGCTCTCCGGGGGGACGGCTTGTGTTCCTGGAAGTTATCGGGCCATCTGCCACGCTGGTGTTTACGCCCAGACATTCAGCAGGCCGGCGTGTGCCGGGAAGAGAGGTAACTCGGGGATCGGGCGAATCGTGTTGCCGGGTGGGGCGGCCTCCTGTCGGACAGGCGGCAGCTCCCGGCTGGGCCACCAGCGGTAAACCTCATCCGCGAAGGGTTTGCGTGCCGGCCAGGGTGCCCAGGCTTCCAATGATGTCAGGTCATCCCCGCAAACAGGTATGAAGGCAGACTCGGTCAGGGAGCCGACCTCTGACAGCGCGCACCCGACCCCGCGCCGGCCCAACGACCCCGGCGCATGATAAGCTCCCTCCAGCATGGCCAGAACCAACGCAAGACGATGCGTGGATATGTAGAGACGGCCCAATCGCGTCATGCGCCATCGCACTGCCAGCGGCGCGTCGAGAACTAGAACAGTCTCGGCAAATGGCGCTTCACCCACAGACCGCACGGGGTGAACCATCTGCTAATCCCCCCCCCAGGCTCTGTTCCCATCCGGAAGCACACCGTTTTGGATCCAGCGGGCCAATGAATTGAATTGGCCCCCCATATGGGATCTGACGGGGTTCTTCACTGCAAGCAATGTGCCTAGGGCACAACAGAAACCCGGGTCGGATTCAAAGGGCCTGTAACATCTGGATCGAACGGGGTTTGGAAAACGGTTTTATTCCGTCCACAAGGCCGTTATAGTCGTAATCGGGCGTCCTGCTGTTGCTCGCCGGCAACGGTAGACGGCTGGGCACCGGGAGCTAACCCTATGTTATGTGGGGTGTTACCGCCCGTCACCCGAGCGAGTTCAAGTGTTGGTTTTTCGCCACGGGCGGCGATAAAGCGAAGATGCGATTAAATCAGTTACAGTACGAATTGCCTCTCCAGCTCATCGCCCAGGAGCCTGCGTTGCGTCGGGACGCCGGCCGCCTGTTGGTGCTCGATCGCCATTCGGGGCAGACGCGGCACCGGTCTATGAATGACCTGCCTGACGTACTGCCGAGGGGTTGCACGCTGGTGATGAACGATACCCGCGTACTGCCGGCCCGGCTCAGTCTGAGGCGTAGATCGGGCGGGAAAGTGGATGGACTCTACCTGCAAGAGAACCTGCCGGGCATGTGGGAGGTAATGCTTACCGGGGCGGCGCGGGTCAAGCCGGGTGAGGAACTGCTGGTGGAAGGCAGCAAGCGAAAACTGCGGTTGCACAAGCGGGTCGAGGCGGGTGTCTGGCGCGCGGAGCCGGTGCCGGGCGGAGAAGCTGCGACCATTCTGGCAGAAATCGGTCGGCCGCCTCTGCCGCCCTACATCGAACGAAAGGGTATTGTTCCGCCGGAGCAGACCGCGCGGGATGTCGAACGCTATCAGACGATCTACGCCGCAAACCCCGGGGCGGTGGCGGCGCCGACGGCCGGCCTGCATTTCACTCCGGAGCTGTTCCGCCGGCTCGATGAGGCCGGGATTGCCCGGGCGATGGTCACCCTGCACGTGGGGGTGGGGACGTTCGCACCCATTCGATGCGAGGATCTTGCGGACCACCCGATGCACGCCGAGTGGTACTCGTGCCCGGCGGCGACGGCTGACGTGGTGAACGCGGCCCGCACCCAGGGCCGCCCGGTCGTGGCCGTGGGCACCACGTCTGTACGTGTGCTGGAAACCTGCGCGGACGGCGCCGGTCGCGTGCAGGCGGGCGAGGGCTGGACCCGCTTGTTCATCTATCCGCCATATCGCTTCAAGGCTGTCGACGCGATGATCACGAACTTTCATCTGCCGGGCAGCACGCTGCTGGCGATGATTTTCGCCTTCGCGGGGCGGGAGAATGTGCTGGCGGCCTACAATGAAGCGATCGAGAGGCGATACCGCTTCTACAGTTACGGCGATGCGATGCTGATTCGCGACGGGTTGCCGGAATGAAGGCTCGTGACTTGATCAGATTGGGATATCCGGAAGGTCCGGTGATGGGCACGGCGCGGGCGGCGGCGGGTGAGGCCCGCTTGGCCGGTCAGACCCGACAGCAGGTCAAGTCGAAGCTCGCCCACGTCCTGCGCGAGCCGGAACAGTTCAAGGACGATCCGATCTTCGGCAGACTCGCGGCAGCGGTGGCCGAGGCAAAGCCCCCCGAACCGCCGATGGAGACCGTCCACTACGATCGGCCTGCGGAGTTGCAGTATGCCGTCTGGGGCGAGGATATCGACGCCGACGCCCATCGCCAGATGCGCAACGCCTGCTCGCTGCCGATCTCGGTCGCGGGGGCGCTCATGCCGGACGCACATGTGGGTTATGGCCTGCCGATCGGCGGCGTGTTGGCGACCGAGAACGCCGTGATTCCCTACGCGGTAGGTGTGGACATCGCCTGCCGGATGATGATGACCGTGTTCGATCTGCCGCCGGACAAGCTCAAGCAGGATGACTACCGGTACAAGATCATCCTCGAGGAGCAGACGCGCTTCGGTGTCGGTGCCGAGTGGAAACCGAAACGTCAGCACCCGGTGATGGACGAGGATTGGCGGGTTTCGCGGATCACGCTGCAGGTCAAGGACAAAGCCTACAGGCAGCTCGGCACCAGCGGCTCCGGCAATCATTTCGTCGAGTTTGGTGAGTTGGAGCTGCTGGAGGAGGTGCGAGGTGTTCCGGCCGGGCGCTACCTGGCGGTGCTTTCACACAGCGGCAGCCGCGGGCCGGGCAATCAGATCGCCACACATTACAGCAGGTGGGCGATGAGCAGGCACAAGTCGATGCCCAAGGAGTTGCGCCACCTGGCCTGGCTGGACATGACCGGCGACGGGCAGGAATACTGGGCGGCCATGGAGCTGATGGGAAAGTTTGCCTCGGCCAACCATCATGTGATCCATCGGCAGATCGTCGCGGCGGTCCGCGAGCCGCCCCTGATGCAGGTCGAGAACCATCACAACTTCGCCTGGCGCGAACGGCATGGCGGGCGCGACGTCATTGTGCATCGCAAGGGGGCGACGCCCGCGGACAAGGGTGTCCTGGGCATCATCCCCGGCTCCATGGCCGCGCCGGCCTACCTCGTCGAGGGCCTGGGGGACGAGCGATCGCTGCATTCCGCGTCGCACGGTGCCGGCCGGCGCCTTTCGCGCAGCGCCGCCTTCAAGCAATTCAAGTGGCCGGAGGTGAAGCGGCTGTTGGCGGAGAGAGGCGTGGCGCTCCTGTCAGCCGGCCTGGACGAAGCCCCGTGGGTGTACAAGAACATCGACGAGGTGATGGCCGCCCAGAAAGACCTCGTCCGCCCGCTGGCCCGCTTCATGCCCCGCATCGTCAAGATGGCCCCCGCCGGCGAAAGGCCGGAGGATTGACCCATATCCACGCCGATCTCTTTGCGTTCCGACTCCGTCGGGGCAGGAACATCGAAGAGTCGAAATCACTTTCCTCTGCAGTTTAAGTTTATCAGACGGCGGCCTGTGATGCCGGCGAGCTGGCCGGCGGCGGGTTCTTCTTCAGGTCTTCCTCGAATTCCTTGAGGTGCTCCTTGAGGATCGCCGCGAGCTGCTCGTCCTTGACCAGCTCGATGGCTTTCTTCTGCATCCGCATGGCCCCATTTTTGTCCCCGGACTCCCACAGCACGCGGGCGTAGGTGTCCAGCAGGGAAGGGTCGCTGTCCTTGGTGGCTTCGGAGGCGATCTTGCACGCCTGCCGGGCAAGGTCCAGGTCCCGGGTCTTCAGCAGCGGCAGGGTGACGATGTTCCACGCGAGCAGGTCGAGCACTTCCGGCGTCTTGACAGCCGTCTTCAGGAGCTCCTCGCCGATCTTGCGGACCTTGTCCCGCAGCTCTTTCTGATCCTCGGATTTCGTCGCGCGGTCGGCCTGGACGGCCGTCTCGAAGTATTTGTTGAGCGCCAGCCGGGCCTTGAGGTTGTACGTGCCGGCCACGCATTGTTCGATGATTTTATCGAGCCCGGCGAACGGCGAGCCGACCCAGGCGAGCCGGCCGTCCTTGTCGATGACGCAGGACCAGGGGATGCCCTCGGCGCCGAAAGGCATCATGTAGGCCCGGACGGTCGCGCCGTTCCGGTCGACCGCGATGGGGAAGTCGATCTTCTTACCGCTGTCGGCCAGGTATTTCTTGATGACGCTGACGGGTTCATCGCCCAGCGCCACCCCGATCACCACGAGCCCTTTGTCCTTGTACTTGTGCTGCAGCTCGCTCAGGTGAGGCAGGCTTATCCGGCAGGGGCCGCACCACGTCGCCCAGAACTCCAGGACGTAGACGTTCTTACTCTTGCCCTTGCCCGCCTTGAGGTCGATCGGCCCGCCGCGGAGCCAGTCCACCGTGATTGCCGGCGCGGGGTCGCCAAGCTCCAGGGCCAGCGCCGGGCCAAGAGGGATCGACAGAGTCACGATGCCAAGAATGAGCCAACGCCGTTTGAACATGCCCAGCCCTCAGGCGGCCCCCAGGAGCCGTCGCCTCCGACGGCGACAGGACCGGACATTGTATCCGCCTTCCGCGGGGAGGAAAAGCGATTCCGTCGATGTGGTCTGAAACGGGGTCCGTGACGGGTTAGGCGGGACGTTGGTATGGCCTATTGTCCTGCCTGCCGCAGGCAGGAGTCAGGCGGCAGAATCCGGTTTACACGTCTCAGGCCGTTGCGGCCTTGCGAACGTCCGCCAGGAACGCGTCGACGTCCGCGTCGGCGGTGTCCCAGGAGCACATGAACCGGGCGCCGCCCAGGCCGATGAACGTGTAGAAGTTCCAACCCTCCTTATGGAGGGCCTCGGCCACGCCGGGCGCGAACTGGGCGAAGACCGAGTTCGCCTGGCGCGGAAACAGGATCGACACGCCGGGGATGGAGCGCAGGCCGGCCTCCAATCGGGCGGCGCAGCGGTTGGCATGTTCGGCATGACGGAGGTACGCGCCGCCCTCCAGCACCGCGATCCACGGGGCGGCGACGTAGCGCATCTTCGAGCCGAGCTGCCCCGCCTGCTTGCAGCGGTAGTCGAAGTCGGCGGCCTTGGCCTTGTCGAAGAAGACCACCGCCTCCCCGAAGGCCAGGCCGTTTTTGGCGGCCCCCAGGCACAATACATCCACGCCGACCTTCCAGGTGATCTCTTTCGGCGCGACTTTGAGGGTGGCCAGCGCGTTGGCCAGCCGGGCGCCGTCCATGTGCACCTGCAAGCCGAGTCGCCGGGCCAGGTCGCCGACCGCCCGAAGCTCGTCGACACTGTAGACCGTGCCGAGTTCCGTGGCCTGGGTGATGCTGACCGCCCGCGGCTTGGGGTAGTGGATGTCCTGGCGGCGATTCACCGTGCGTTCGACGGCCGTCGGGTCCAGCTTGCCGTCCATGCCCGGCACCACGAGGATTTTCGTCCCGTGGGTGAAGAACTCCGGCCCGCCGCATTCATCGGTTTCGAGGTGTGCGGTCTCGTGGCAGATGACGCTGTGGTAGCTTTCGCAGAGCGTGGCGATGGCCAGGGAATTGGCCGCCGTGCCGTTGAACGTGAAGTAGACCTCGCAGTCGGTCTCGAAGAACTCGCGCAGCAGGTCGCAGCAGCGCGCGGTCCACGCGTCTTCACCGTAGGGCGAAGCGTGGCCGGCGTTGGCGGCCGTCATGGCCTCCAGGGCCTCCGGGCAGATGCCCGAATAGTTGTCGCTGGCGAACTGTCGCCTGGGCAGCGGGCCGGGAGTCGCGGGCGATGTCATCGCGGTGCCTCCGCCATTAGAACCGGCATCAGCGTACCTTTCCTGCTCTGCCCTGGCCAGTGCGGGGTTGTTGGCGCTCGGCAGGAGCATTACCCTGTTGTGGGTCGTTGCGATCGAGGCCCAGAAGTACTTTGTCACGCCCCACCGTCCGGCTCGCTCGCTGAGCACCCGGCGAATCGGATGCCCGGTGTTGTCTCGATGGCGAGGATCCTCTGACGAAAGGTCGAACACCCATGCGGTTTGGAACTGCAGGGCTTCTGATACCGTTGAGCATTGCGGTGATGGCCTCGGTCGGGTGCACATGGAATAAGGAACTGGACGACGCCAGGCTGCAGGCGGACGAGTGTCGGCTGGAACTGCAGAACCTGCGCGCCCAGGCGACCCAGGCCGAGGAC
Organism: Phycisphaerae bacterium; assembly: GCA_035477895.1. GTDB lineage: Bacteria > Planctomycetota > Phycisphaerae > UBA1845 > PWPN01 > JAPKGY01. The sequence goes on along the minus strand of DATIKE010000268.1, from coordinate 9,964 downwards.
GTCACACGACTGCGCGCCCAGCGCGACCGCCTGGCCGCTGAAAACCAGACCCTCAAGGCTGAACTGGCCAAGCTTCGCCGACGCGAACGCGATCTGCAGAAGAAACTCACCGAGTCGGAGAAGGCAGGCCCGGAAATCGCCGGGCAGTTGGAAACCCAGGGTAAGGAGCTTCATGCCGCCCTGGAAAACCTCCGCCGCAGTCGGCAGCAGTGGGAAGAGACGCTGGCCGACCGCCAGCGGCAGATTGAGGTGCTGAAGAGTCATCTGGCCCGGCTCGCGCAGGAACTCGCCGACTTGCGGACTTCGACACCCGCCGCGACGACCGGGCCCCGCCCCAACTGAAAAGATCGCCGGGGCAATATCCCGCAAGCCAAGTCCCGGTTCCCATGCCCTGCAATACCCCGCCGGTGGCGCAAATCGTGCGCACAACACGGTCTGATAAGGCCTGGATTCTGGCCGGGTGCGCGTGGCCGCCTCCGCTGACGCGGGCGAGTGGACGCTACGGACAGGTCATCGGCCACAGCCGTCCCGTTTTTTATTGGACGCAGCCTGCAACGTGCGGGATTTACCTCTTGTCGGGCAAAAGGTGCTCAAGACGCCTCAAGTTTTTTTGAGGCTCAAGACGATACAGGTTTCGCCATATTTACTAAATTGCCTAAATTGACATATAATGGCGCTTCTGTGTGATAGGGTGATGATTGTGAATCCTTGGTAAGCGTAGTTGACCAAGGGCGGGAATATCGTGAGCCGGCGGGGAGCGGCCGGTGGGTCAGGCAGGTTTGCGAGCGGCACATTCCCACTCCCATGCATGATGCGGTGGACGGAATGACAGCGGCTTGGGATGCGAGGAGCACTCCCGGGCTGGAACGTCCGCCGTTCGGATGGGAGCCAACGATGAGAACCGAGCAGTTGTTGGAGCGGTTTCTGGACCCGTTGCTTGAGGGGCGCCGTCAGGAGTGTCGGCAGGTGTTCACCGAGGCGTTGGAGGCGGGCGTGGAGCCGGAGCGGCTTTACAGGAACATGATCTGGCCGGCAATGGAACATGTGGCCCAGATGTACCGGCAGGACCGGATCAATCTGGTGACCGAGCACATGGCGACGCGGATCAACCGGTTGCTGGCCGACCAGTTGCAAGCGCACCTCAAACGCTGTGAGCCGAACGGCAAGAGAATACTCATTACCTGCGCCGATGGAGAGCCTGAGGAGCTGGGCGCCCAGATGTGCTCGGACCTGTTTGAGTCCGATGGGTGGGACGTGTTCTTCGTGGGTGGAGGGGTACCTCACGACGAGATTCTGTCCCTGGTGGGGCAGCTTCGGGCAGACATCCTGCTGATCTTCGGGACGCAGCCGAACGGCGTGCCCGGTGTGCGCAAGCTGATTGATCTGATCCGCGAGGTGAACGCGAATCCCACGATGAACGTGATGATTTCGGGCGGTGTTTTCAACCGGGCCGACGGTCTTTGGAAAGAGGTGAACGCGGACCTGTTTGCTCCATCGGCCTCGGACGCCCTGCAGATCGCAGCCAACGCCCAGCCGCGCAAACCCGAGGTGAGAATCCCCGGTGCTCCGAAGAAGCGTCGCCGCCGTCGTCGGCCGCCGCTGCTGGCCCAGGCCGAGGCGTGAGTTGCCGCAAGTGTCGGCAACGAGTTTTCGGCCGCGAATGGAAACAAAATGAGGGAACAGACAGTGGAGGTCCTGGTCGCCTGAGAACTCAAGCCAGCCCCGATCGATAATGAAGGATCCGAGGTCCGCCGTCACCTCGGAAGGGTCCCGCAACCTGTTCGACGCGTGGAAGGAGCCGCCGTCGATCAGGTAGCGGGACTTGTCTTTTTGGGGCGATTGTGTGCACCTTGACGGGGTGTGGTGTCAGCGCTACACTTCGTCGCGCCGGGGGGAAGGAAAAGACGGACATCGGGCCAGTGATTTGCGAGCCGGACTGGGTCCGGCCGACACGGTTTTGGGCGTGGCCCCTATTTCTTTTTTTCGCCGCGTGACCGGCAGGTCGCGGCGGTGGTTTGAGGGAGGAGTCGCGGGCCGGCCGCTGTCATTGGAAGCACCAATCATGGGGCGGCGCGATAGTGGCGGCATTGAGTATTTGAAATGGGGCGGGCTGGGGTTCGAGTTCGCCGGCGTCGTCGCGATCTTCACCTACTTCGGCTATCTTGCTGACCAGCGTTGGCACTGCGAGCCTTGGGGAATCATCTGTGGGTCGGCGGTCGGATTGCTGGGCGGAATCTACTGGCTGGTGAAGGAAAGCCTGGTCATGCTCAAGGACCTCGGACAGCCGCGGAACGGGGACCATGACGAGCAGGGCTCGGAGCGCAACGATTGAAGGGTCTGGTGGTGCTATCATTGCTGGCCGTGCTGGCGGTGGGGGCGGCCGGCGTGGTGCTGACGCAGCGTTGGAATCCGGCCCTGGGGGGGGCGGTCATCGTGTTCGCGGCCGGTGTGAATGTCGCGGCCTGCTGGCTGGCGTTCTGGCCCGTCTCCAAGGCGTTATGCAGGGGTTTTGAGAAGGTAATAGGGGCGATACTGATCGCGACCCTGACGCGGATGGCTCTTGTGGGCGGGGCGGCGGCGATGGCGGGCGCCTGGGGCCCCTGGCCGGGCAAGGCGCTGGCGACCTGGGTCGTAGTATTCTACCTTTGCCTGCTGGCGGTTGAGACGTGGTGGGCGGCCCGCCTGATCCGCCGCCGGCACGAGGAAATGGACGGGTCGGCATCGGCATGACATCGGTCCGGACAGTTCTGGCTTTCGGCAATCCGGTCCAGCACGTGCTTCCGCACGAGCTGTTTCGCATCGGCGCGTTCGGTTTCACGAGCGACATGCTGATGCAGCTCATTGTGAGCGTCGGGATAGCGGTGGTTTTCATCTGGTTTGGGCGGAACTACCCGTTGTGCCCGACGGGGCTGCGAATGTTCTTCGAGACCGGCCTGCAGGTGGTCCGCGAAGGCATCGCCCGGCCGGCGTTGAAGGAACACACGGATCGGTACGCTCCTTTTGTCTGGACGCTTTTCTTCTTCATCCTGTTCAACAATTTGGCGGGCCTGCCGCCGTGGAATCAGGTGGCGGGTCTGACGACGAGGCAGTGGAATCTGTTCAGCCCGGCGACATCGAATCTGTCGGTGACTGCCGGTCTGGCGGCGATGGTTTTCGTGGTGACACACGTGGCGGGCATGCTGGAGGAGATCCGGCACCAGCGGCATCGCGGGCGCGGCGGGGCGGTGGCGGCGGCGGGGGGGTTCCTGCTGTACTGGTACCACCTGGTTCCCCACGTGCCCGGCCTCCTGGGAGTCGTGCTGTTTCCGTTTCTGTTCGTGATGGAGGTTTTCGGCTCGCTGATCAAGCCCTTCGCCCTGGCCATGCGTCTTTTCGCCAACATCATGGCGGGCCACATCCTGCTGGGGTCGCTGATGATGCTCGCGCCGGTGACGCACGGAGTGCTGACCGGGGGGCTGGCGGGCACCATTGTGCTGGGCTGTGTGGCGGTGAGCTGCCTGGAGTTGTTCGCAGCGTTTCTGCAGGCATACATCTTCGCGTTTCTGTCGTGCCTGTATATCGGAATGGCTTTGAATCCGGAGCACTGAGACGAGTCGGCCGGCCGGGTCCGGCGCTAGAAACTTTTGGAGGTAATTGCAATGGAATTGCTGCCCACGTTGGCGGAAGCTTTGATCGAGGCGAAGGGATTGGCGATTTTTGGGGCGAGCCTGGGTGCCGGCCTGGCGGTGATCGGGGCGAGCAAGGGCATCGGCGGGCTGGCGTCCAGCGCGCTGGAGGGGCAGGCCCGGCAGCCGGAGATGGCCGGCCGTCTGTTCACCACCATGCTGGTCGCGGCGGCCCTGATTGAAGGTTTCACGTTCTTCGCGCTGATCATCTGCATGCTGGTGTTGATCTGGCTGAGGTAGGGTCGGCAAGCGGACGAGGGTTTGCGATCGTGGGGTGTCCCCATGAATAGACTGAATCGCTTTTTTGCGTCAGGCGGCGCGGTGTGCCTCCTGTGTGCCGGGGTGGCATGGGGTGCGGAGGCCGCGGAGTCCGCCCACGGCGCCGGCGGCGGCGAGAACCCGGTTACCGTCAATCTCTGGCAGGCCGGCTACTCGATAGTCGTCTTCGTGTGTCTGCTGCTGATCCTGACGCGTTTCGCCTTTCGCCCGATCCTGGCGAGTCTCAAGAAACGCGAGGATTTCATCCGGCACAGCCTCGAGGACGCCCGGAAGAGCCGCGAGCAGGCCGAGGCCCGCCTCAGGGAGTACGAGGCCAGGCTGGACCAGGCCCGGTCGGAGGCGACGGGGATCGTCGATGAGGCCCGGCGCGACGCGGATGTCGTCCGCAGACGGATCGAGGAGGAGGCCCGGCGCCACGGCGCGGAGACGATCGAGCGGGCGAAGCGCGAGATCACCCTGGCGAAGGACGCCGCGCTCAAGACGCTGTTTGACGAGTCGGTCGAGCTGTCGGCCAGCCTGGCGCGCTCGACGCTGAAGCGGCAGATGTCACCCGAGGAGCATCAGCGGCTGGTGCTCGATTCATTGCGTGAACTTCAGGAGCGGCAGCGAGCGTCGAATTGACGATGAAGCAGCTCAGCGAAGAAAGCATGGCCGTGGCCGACGTGTATGCCCAGGCGCTGCTTGAGGCGGTCGCCGACTCCGAGCGGCAGCAGGAGATCGCCGATCAACTGGCGGACCTTGCGTCGCTCGTCGGTCGCGATCCCGGCCTCGAGATGTTCCTGGTCGCCGAGACCATCGAGCCGAAGCTGCGCCGGGAGTCCCTCGAGCGCCTGTTCCGCGGGCGGATGAACGATCTCCTGCTGAACCTGCTGCAGGTGTTGAACCGGCGTCGCCGGCTGGCGCTGCTGCGGTCGGTTCAGCGGTGCGTGGAGCTGCGGCTCGAGGATCAGCGCCAGCAGCAGGAAGTGACCGTGCGGACCGCCGTGCCGCTCTGGCACGAGTTGAGGACCGCCATCCAGCGGGTCATCGGGCTGTGGAGCGGGAAATCCGTGATCCTGGTCGAGGAGGTCGATCCGGGGATCATCGGGGGGCTGGTGCTCCGGGTGGGCGACACGCTGATTGACGGGAGCCTGCGGTCGAGGCTGAACGAGTTGCGGTCGAACCTGTACCGCCGGACGGAACGCGAGATGCATAAGACGACCCGATATGCGACGGGATCGTGATGACTGGACAGGGGCCGGTGTCGCACGCCGGTTTCCCGTCTTCTACGGACCACTAAGAGTGCGTCGTAAAACCCTGAAATCACACCGGCGAGACCTGTCTGCGTGCGTACGCGCCCAGGCAGACGCCGGTGCCGCACGCCTGCCTGCCTGTGCGTGTCCGCCTGTCTGCGTGTACGCACAGGCAGGCACGCAGACAGGCCGCAGGCAGGGGTTTGAGGACGCACTGTAAGACAAGGTTGAGAGCCCATGAAGTTCAGAGTTGACGAGATCACTTCGGTCATCAAGGACGAGATCCTGCGGTACTCGGCCGAGCTGAAGGTGGAGGATGTTGGCCGGGTGCTGGAGATCGGCGACGGGATCGCCCGGGTTCACGGTCTGACGAACGCGATGGCCGGCGAGATGCTGCAATTTGAGAACGGCGAGATCGGCCAGGTGTTCAACCTGGAGGAGAACTCGATCGGCGCGGTGGTGCTGGGCGATTATCTGAAGATCAAGGAGGGGGAGACCGTCTGCGGGACCGGGCAGTTGCTGTCGGTGCCGGTCGGGGAGGCCCTCATCGGGCGCGTCGTTGATCCGCTTGGCCGACCGCTCGATGACAAGGGGCCGATCCAGACTCCGCACCGTCGGCCGCTGGAGTCCGCCGCCCCGGGCATCGCCGACCGCCAGCCCGTCGACGAGCCGTTGCAGACCGGCATCAAGGCGATCGACAGCATGATTCCCATCGGTCGCGGCCAGCGCGAACTGATCATTGGCGACCGCAAGACCGGCAAGACGGCCGTCGGGGTCGACACGATCATCAACCAGAAGGGAACGGGTGTTATTTGCGTCTACGTGGCGATCGGTCAGAAGGAGTCGACGATTGCCGGCGTGGTCGAGGCGCTTCGGCAGCATGGGGCGATGGATTACACGATCGTGGTGGCGGCCGGCAGCTCCGACGCGGCCCCGCTGCAGTACATTGCGCCGTACGCGGGCTGCGCGATGGCCGAGTATTTCATGTACGAGCAGGGCCGGCCCACGTTGTGCGTCTACGACGATCTGTCGAAGCAGGCGGTGGCGTACCGCGAGCTGTCGCTGTTGCTGCGCCGGCCGCCCGGCCGCGAGGCCTATCCCGGTGACGTGTTCTACCTTCACAGCCGGCTTCTGGAGCGGTCGTGCAGGCTGGCCAGCAAGTACATCATCGTACCCAAGGGCGCATCCCGGGACACGCGCGAGGGCGTCAATGGCAAGGAATACCACGGCGTGCCGGGAAGATGGGAGGCCGAGAAGGATATCAAATCGATGGGTCGGTCCGATTGCGAGATCCGGGTGAAGCCCGGCACCGGCGGGTCGCTGACCGCTTTGCCGGTGATCGAGACGCTGGAAGGCGAGGTATCCTCGTACATCCCGACGAACGTGATTTCGATCACCGACGGGCAGATTTACCTGGAGCCCGACCTGTTCTTCGCCGGTGTGCGGCCAGCGATCAGCGTTGGCATCAGCGTGTCGCGCGTCGGTGGCAAGGCCCAGATCAAGGCAATGAAGAAGGTGGCGGGCTCGTTGCGGCTCGACCTGGCGGCGTACAAGGACCTCGAGGCGTTTGCCCAACTCGGCACCGAGCTGGATACGGCCACGCAGAGGCAGCTCGACCGCGGCAAGGCGATGGTCGAACTCCTGAAGCAGGGGCAGTACAGGCCGGAGCATGTGGCCGACCAGGTGATCACCCTGTTCGTCGGCACGCAGGGCTTTCTCGACGATCTTCCGCTGGGGCAGGTCGGCCGGTTCGAGGAGAAGATCATCGCCCATGTACAGAACGAGTTTCCCGAGGTGCGGGGCGAGATCGTCTCGACGGGCGATCTGAGCGAGCAGGTGGCCGGCAGGCTGAAGGAAATCATCGCCAACTTCAAGAGAACATTTACCGTGTCGGCCAAGGGGTAATTGCATGGCTAAGGCTCGCCCCATCCTGAAGCGCCGCAAGGCGGTCGAGAGCATCCACAAAATCACGCGGACGATGCAGCTCATAGCGACCGCGCGCTATCAGGGCACGTACAGACGCGTGGTCGGGGCCCGGCCGTTCACGGAGGGGATACTCGGGCTCACCGGGCAACTTGCCGCCGATGCGGAGATCGAGCATCCCCTGTTGCGTACGAACACGGAGTCAAAGCATTCCGTGCTCATCATTCTGACGAGCAATCGGGGCCTGTGCGGCGGGTATAACGGGGCGGTGCTGCGCTCGGCCATGCCACACATCCGGGAACGCGAGCAGGCCGGCGACACTATCGACCTTCATGTGAGCGGCAAGAAGGGCATCGGGTATTTCCGGTTCTTGCGCCGGCCCATGGGCACGACCCATACCGTGTTCGATGACAAACCGAGATTCGCCGAGGTCGAGCCGATCGCCCAGGCGATGATCGACGCTTACGAGCGGCGGCATGTGGACTCGGTGTACATCACGTACACACGGTTCGAATCGGTCTCGCGGCAGGTTCCCGAGACGATCCGGTTGCTGCCGATGGAGCCGCCCCGTGCCGCGGCGGGCGATAAAACGCAACGGGTTCATCTGTTCGAGTTTTCGCCGCCGGCGCCGGAGCTCCTCGGCCGGCTGCTGCAGCAGGCCGTCAAGGTGCGGCTTTTCCAGTGTTTCATCGACGCGGCGGTCAGCGAGCAGATGGCTCGGATGGCGGCAATGAAGGCCGCCACGGATGCGGCCGCCACGATGATCAAGTCGCTGACGCAGCAGTACAACCGGGCGCGGCAATCGCAGATCACACTGGAGCTGCTGGACATCGTCGGGGGGGCGGACGCGCTGAAGTGATTGGGGTGGATCATGACCAAGGCGGGAGCAGGATTGTTTGCGATGGTGTTGGCCCTGGCGGGCACGCCGGAGTGTCGGGAGAAGATTCCGCTGCAGGTCGGTGCGGGTTGCCGGATCGTGGCCATCGGCGACAGCATCACACGGGCCGGCGGGTACCTTCGGGCGATGGATGCCGTCTTTGCCCGGCAGTACCCGGCCCTGAAGATTCAGCCGATCGTCAACGTCGGCATCAGCGGGCAGAAGGCGGAGGACCTTGTCAAGCGGTTTGACAAGGACGTCGTGCGGCATAAGCCGGATATCGTGACGATCAGCATCGGAATCAACGACGTCTGGCATCGGCTGAAAGCCCCGCACGATCCGAAGGTTCTCGAAGCCTATGAGGCGAACCTCGATGAGATGGTGAGAATGGCCCAGGAAGCGGGCATTAAGGTGCTCCTGGTCGCGCCGACGGTCATCGACGAGGACCCGGCCTCGGAGGGCAACAAGCGGCTCGCGACGTACGTCGAGGCGGGCAAGCGGGTGGCGAAACGTCGCGGGTGCGGCTATGCCGATCTGCACGCATTGTTCCTCAAGGCGATCGAGAGTCACAAAAAGGAACATCCGGACGCCGGGCCGAAAGGATTTCTGACCAGTGACGGGGTGCACATGAAACCGCCGGGCGATGCTCTGATGGCGGTGGGCATCCTGCGGGCCTTCGGCGTGCCGGACGAGAAGATTCAGGCGACAAGCCTTGAGACTGTTTTTCCAGGCCGGCCGTGACGCCTCGCGGGCGAATGGGCGGCCGGGCCCCGGGTAAGGGAACAAAGCATGGTAGAGGCCAAGGGCAATATCGGGCGCGTGAGCCAGGTCATCGGCTCGACGCTGGACGCGGAGTTTGACGAGGATCATCTGCCGGCGGTGTTCAGCGCGCTGACCGTGGAGGTGGAGCGGAAGGTGCTCGGGCATACCGAGCGTGAGACGCTCTGGTGCGAGGTGGCATCGCACATGGGCGGCGGGCGCGTGCGTGCGGTGGCCCTCGGCTCGACCGACGGCCTCGTGCGCGGTACGCCGATCCGGGATACCGGCGGGCCGGTCACCGTGCCGGTGGGCATGGAAACGCTCGGGCGCGTGTTCAACGTCATCGGCGAACCGGTGGACCAGCGCGGCCCGGTCGACGTGAAGGAACGCCGGCCGATCCACCACGCGCCCCCGGAGTTCGCCGATCTGACGCCGAAGTCCGAGATGATGGAGACCGGCATCAAGGTGATCGACCTGCTTGCGCCGTTTGTGCGCGGCGGGAAAATCGGGTTGTTCGGCGGGGCAGGCCTGGGCAAGACGGTCATCGTGCAGGAGATGATCGCCCGAATGGCTCGAGAGCATTCGGGATACTCCGTGTTCGCCGGCGTCGGCGAGAGGACTCGCGAGGGCAACGACCTCTGGCTCGAAATGCAGCAGGCGACCTTCAAGGATGCACAGGGCACCGTGAAGCAAGTCATGGACCACACGGCCATGATCTTCGGCCAGATGAACGAGCCGCCCGGGGCAAGGCTTCGGGCCGCCCTGAGCGCTCTCACGGTCGCCGAATGGTTCCGTGACGAGTCCGGCGCCGATACGATACTGTTCGTGGACAACATCTTCCGCTTTTCGCAGGCGGGGTCGGAGGTGTCGGCCCTGCTGGGGCGCATGCCGTCGGCCGTGGGTTACCAGCCGACGCTCAGCACGGAGATGGGCGCGCTGCAGGAGCGGATCACGTCCACGAAGTTCGGCGCGGTCACCAGCGTGCAGGCGATCTACGTGCCCGCCGACGATCTGACCGACCCGGCCCCGGCGACGACGTTCACGCACCTCGACGCGTTCATCGTGCTGGCCCGCAACATCAGCGAGAAGGGCATCTACCCGGCCATCGACCCGCTGGCCTCGTCCAGCCGGCTGCTCGACCCGCAGTACATCGGCGAGCAGCACTACCACGTCGCCCGCGAGGTCCAGAGCATCCTCCAGCGATACCGCGACCTGCAGGACATCATCGC
>DATIKE010000267.1:0-4543 GCA_035477895.1 Phycisphaerae bacterium | reverse complement strand
CGATCAGCGGGGCCGACAGGATCATGCCCGGGATGCCCCAGAGGAATCCCCAGAACGCCAGCGAGAGCAGAATCATCAGCGGGCTGACTCCCAGCTTGCGCCCGACCAATCGCGGCTCCACGAAGTATGCGATGAGGCACTGGGCGATGGTCAGCAGCCCCAGCAGGGTCGCGGGGGTGCCCATGTTGCCGAACTGGATCACGCTCATGAGGATAGGCAGTGCGACCGCGAACATGCTGCCGATGTACGGGATGAAGTTGGCGAGGAATGTCAGAATCGCCCACAGGGCGGCATACTGAATACCGAACGCCCACAGGATGCCCAGCGTTATCCCGCCGATCAGCAGACTGGTGAGGGTTTTGACCAGGATGTACTGGGCGACGGCCTTGTTGATCTTGTCGGTGACGGCCAGAATCCGTTCCGCCCGCTCCGTGCCGAAGGCACCGGCCACCCGCCGGCGGAAACCGGCCGCCTCGGCCAGCAGGAAGATCAGGTACACGGCCACGACCAGCGCGCTGGTGAACACGCCGACAAACGCCTCGACGCCGGAGCGGCCGAGGGCGATCACCCGGTCGGCCGAGATGATCTGGAGACGGGCGGGTTCGGCCTCGGGCGCACGGGCGCTACCGCCCGGTCGCGTGGTCGCGTTGGCCGGCGAGGTGGCGGCCTCGGCGGACCGGGTGGCGTCTCCGGTCGGCCCCGCGGGCCCGGCAGCGCCGTCTTCTTCCTTGTCGTCGCGGTGCCGCAGCATTTCGTGGAAACGCGTCCTGATGTCCAGCGCGATCCGGTCCGTGATATCCTCGAATTTCACCACGTAGCTCGGCAGGTCCTTGCTCATCTCGCTGATGCTGCGGTAAGTCATGTTCGCGACGGTGTATGAGATCAGCAGCACGACCCCGACCACCAGTGTGTGCGCCACCAGCGACGGTATGTGACACCGCACCAGCCAGTAATGGGCGGGTACGAACAGATAACACAGGAACATCGCGATCATCAGTGGCTGCAGAATGCTCGTCAGCTCGCGCAGAATCAGATAGCACAGCATCATGATCAGAAGGCTGAGGGCGGCCACGGTGAGCCCCTGGCGCAACCGGACCTGGCTGCCGGAATGGTCGGCGGCCGGCGGTCCGGACGCCTGGCCTCCGAGCGCCTGGTCATTGAATGACTCTGGATCGGGGAATACCATGTGTGAAGCCTTTCCGAGGCGGAAGCCTCTGGCCCGCGATCGTCAGGCCGACGGTGTCGAGGCCGCATCTGATTGTAGTGAATTGCGCCGAGCCTGGGAATTGCAGCCGGGTGTTCACCCGGAGAATGCGCGGGCGCCGGTCCGATGACGACGTCGCGGCAGCCACCAGCAACCCGCGGCAAGCAGCGAGAGCGAGGCGGGTTCCGGCAGGTAAACCATCCAGGCTTCGTACAGGCCGTTGGGGTTGTAGCCCGAACCGACGATGACCGCGCCGTCGGCCGAGATGCCGGTCGCGTTGTCCAGCCGCCACCCGGTCAGATTCAGGCCGTACTGATTGACGAGCAGGTCCCTCAGATTGACCATCCCGGTACCCGGCTTCCAGATGAACGCCTCATGGCCCGCGCCGGTGACACTGTTGCCGACCACAATCGCCCCGTCGCCGTTGGTCGCGCAGGCATAACTGGCGAAGTATCCGCCGGGCAGATCGCCCAGGCCGACCATGCCGGCGGCCTGTGTCCAGCGGAAGGCTTCGTGGCCGCCGGCGGACGTGCCATAACCGACGACGGCCGAGCCATCCCCCGACACTCCGTAAGCGATGCTGGTGTAAGTGCCGCCAGACAAGTCACCCAGGCGGACCATTCCGCCCGCCTGCGTCCAACGGAAGGCCTCGTAGCCGGAGGACGAATAACCCTGTCCGACAATCACCGTGCCGTCGGAAGAAATACCCCTGGCCTGGCTGTAGAAACTCCCTCCCGTGAAATCGCCCATTCCCACCATGCCTTCAGTCTGATTCCAACGGAAAGCCTCGTTGCCGGAAGCAGATCGCCCTCGGCCAGCGATCACGCTGCCGTTGCCGGAGACTGCGTAGGCGTCGGCATCCACCGTCGAGCCGGCCAGGTCGCCGAGGCTGATAATGCCCGTGCTCGGTGTCCATCGGAATGCCTCGCTGCCCGAGGCGGTGCTGCTCATCCCGACGATCACCCAGCCGTCGGCGGAGACCGCCCGGGCCTCGCTGCGAAAACCGCCGCCGGGCAGATCGCCCAGGCCGGTCATACCGGTCGATTGCGCCCAACGAAAGGCTTCCGTCCCCGAGGCTGAGTAGCTCCAGCCGACGATCGTAGACCCGTCGGCGGACACGGCCATCGCCGCGCTGCCGAACGTCCCGCCCGGCAAATCGCTCAGCGGCTGAAACACCGCGGCGCCGGCCGCCGAGGCGGTCAATGTCATTGCCACGAACCCAATCCTGGCGGCATTCATCCCCATGCCTGTGCACATCTGCTCATTCCTTACCAGTGTCTCTCGCCCCACGGGGCGTATTCAGGTTCCGCAAGACGGATCGGCCGGCACTTTGGGGCCCCTCATGCAGCCGCGGAAGATGGTCAGGTCGTTGCCGTCCACGTCGGTGTCGGTGTCCATCTTCGCGTTCTGGCAGTTGCCGAACGTCTGCGGTTTGTTCGTGCCTGTCAGGCACGCCTGCATGTGGGCGAAATCATCCAGGTCCACGTCGCCGTCGCCGTCAAAATCGCACTTGATCCTCGGCGGGCAGCCGCGGGTGTCGATCGGCGAGCCCGGCGCCGTGTGGGGACAGACATCACACGCATCGCCCAGGCCGTCCCCGTCCGTGTCATGCCGGGCCGCGTTGCAGGTCGGCATGAACTCATCCGGAAGCACGGTCTCCGCGTGCCGATATGTCGGATTGCTCATCTCCTGAACGTATTGTGCACGGACATACGGGTCGGCCGTCTCCAGCCGGGCGTCGCCCCAGGTTTCCAGGCCGACGAACAGCGACCAGTCGTAGTTGATGTATGTGTGGGCTTTGATGCCCTTGCGGGAGTGAATGAGGTTGAAGAACGGCACGAACCAGTCGTTCCAGTCGCCGGCGTCCTCGGCGCCCACTCCGGTCGGCGTTGTCTCGCCGATGAGCACCGGCTTGCCGTGCTGCTCCGCCTTGTCCAGAAAGGCCAGCGTCATGGGGTCGGACAGCGTGGCCGGCGCGAAGCTGTCAAAGCTCCACCAGTCCACGTACTCATTCCCCGGATAGAAATCGTCCAGGTAATCCCAACTCCCGTAATACGACGAATAGCCCGGGAACGCGCACCAGGCCGTCGCGGCAGGAACATTGTTGGCCCGCAGGTAGTCGGTGACCAGGCGGAACCAGGCCTTGTACGGCTCGGGCTGATACATCGGGCTGTACCAGGTGCCGTTGAACTCGTAGCCTATCCGGATGAACATCGGCCGGCCCAGCGAGTTCAGCCGCCCGCACATCGTCTGCAGCCTGATCCCATCGTCCGCGGTAGGGTAGCCCGAGGTCGGCATATACCAGCCGAACTGCACGACGACGTATCTGCCCGTGTTCGCCTGGATCTGGTTCAGCCGGGTCTTGAGGTTGTTGTAGTAGGCGCTGCTCGAAGTCAGGCCGTTGTATGCCATGAAGATCAGCGGGTATCGGTCAGGCCCCAGAACCAGGCCGTAGTTCTCGAACGCCAGGTTGCCCATCGGGTCGCTGTAGGTCTGGCCGGCGCCATGCCACACGCCGCTGACCGGCTCAAACCGCGCGCCGTAGTACACCCTGGGCACGAACGGCCCCTGGGCCACGCATCTGTCCGCCAGGATCGTCGCCATGCAGGCCGTGAGCCCGGCAGCAAGCAGGGTATTGCGCATCCTGTGGCCTCTGCGATCTGGGGCGGGTGATACCCCGCGACTCCACATTCATCATGACAAATCCGCACTGAAATTTCCATCTTGCCTGTGTGCCAATAATAGGTTACCATGGGCGCCGGTGGTCGTTCGTAATTTCGGTCACTGAGTTATTATTCGTAAGTATTTATAAATAAACTTGTCGGAGAGGTGGCAGAGTGGCTGAATGCACCGGTTTGCTAAACCGGCAGGCGGGTATAAACCTGTCTCGCGGGTTCGAATCCCGCCCTCTCCGTTTTGTGTCGCATCACGTCGCGTTGCATCGTATTTCGTCAATGTTTCCAAGGGTTTTCTCGCCTGACCCCAACTAGGGGCAATAACCGGTTTCTCCGCAACCGCTCGCATCGGTTCGCGCCGTTTCGCGCCCGAAGTGTCGTTGGTTTGGGCGATACCCCCGGACCGCTTCGCGGCCTTGCTCTTGTCGGGGGTATCTTTGGCCGCGACAGCGCCCTTGCGGGCCTGCAAGGTGCCTTTCCGGCCGTTTTCGGGGCCTGCCTGTGCCGGGGCAGACGGGCCGTGGTAAGCGTCCGGCGAAGCCCATGGGCCGGAATTGAACTGCCGGGCACAGCGATTGCCTGCGTGGGGTTCAGTTCGACGGGGTGGCGGCAGGTTGCCAGCGGTCGGGCAGGAGTCGGTCGAGCCGGCTGACCGGCGTGGCGG
>DATIKE010000266.1:0-9749 GCA_035477895.1 Phycisphaerae bacterium | reverse complement strand
CCGCTTCCAGCGGCAGTCGCCGTCCACTCAGTGTGCCGTCAGCAGCGAATCCCTGACCTGAGGAACCGTATGCGTTAATTGCGCACGTACGGATCTGTGGGAGCCCTGGGTGAGCAATCACCCAGGGCCACCCGGCCCTTTGTTCCTTCGAGGATATCTTTCGCAACCGTTCACGGCAATTTACCGCATTCGATTCTCCATGTCAAGCCACGCGACAATTTTTTCCGGGCGTACTCGCCAGGCTTTGCCGAGAAACCTGGGCGGGCAGTCGGTATCTCCCTGGGGGTCGACGAGTCACGCGCCTCGGGGGGCGGCAGTGGTCTCCGTCGAGCTTCCGACCACGTGGATCAGCAGAGTATCCGTTTCCCCGGGGATATCCGGGTGGGTATCGCCCACGATGAGGATCTGGTCTTCGGTGCGGGCGAGACCGCGCCGCACGAGTAACTCGTCCAGTTGCCTCAGTTGAGCCTGAAAGTCGTCGGCCCGCGGCAGGAAGATCGGAATGACCCCATAGCAGAACGCGAGTTGCCTGCAAATGCCTTCGTCGGCGGCGAGGGCGACGATCGGGGCGGCGAGGCGATGCTTGCTCAGCAGAATGGCGGTCTGGCCGCTCAGGGTCCAGACGGCCACGACCGGTGGCTCCAGGTCGGCGGCGACCACGCTGGTGCCGCGGAGGATCGCCGAAGCGACGGGGACGTTCGCGCCGCGGTTGGTCCCGAGCTCGTCACCGAAACGGTTGGTGAAGCGTTCCGTCTGTTCGGCAATCCGGCGGATGTGCGTGGCGGCCTCGACGGGGTAACGGCCCACGGCAGTCTCCCCGGAGAGCATCACCGCGTCGGCCCGGTCGAGGATGGCGTTGGCGACGTCGCTGACCTCGGCCCGGGTCGGCACCGGGCTGTTGATCATTGACTGGAGCATCTGGGTGGCGATGATCACCGGTTTTCCGGACCGCTGGCAGTGCAGGGCGATTTCCTTCTGCACGATCGGCACCCGCGCGAGGTCCATCTCCACCCCGAGGTCGCCGCGGGCGACCATCACGCCGTCGGCCAACTGGATGATTGCATCCAGGTGGTCGAGGGCCTCGGGTTTTTCGATCTTGGCGATGGTCCGGATTCTGCTGCCGTGGCTGTCGAGCACCTCCCGAAGCCGCCGGAGGTCGTCTGGCCGGCGCACGAACGACAGGGCGACCAGGTCCAGCTCGTGTCGGATCACCCAGTCGAGGTCGGCCAGGTCCTTGTCGGTCAGCGATGGGGCGGAGACCTTCGAGTCGGGCAGGTTGATGCCCTTGTGATCGCTGATTGTGCCGCCGATCTCGCATTCGCAGATCAACTCGTCGGCCTGCTTGCGGGTCGCGCGGAGCAGGATGCTGCCGTCGTCGATCAGCACGCGGTGCCCGACTTCCACATCGTCGATCAGGGCGGGGTACCGGCACCAGAGTCGCTGCGGCGTGCCTTCGGTCGGCTGGCGCTGGAAGGTGATCTCCCGGCCGGGCTGAAGTTCGCAGCGTCCGCCGGCAATCCGGCCGAGGCGGATTTTGGGCCCGCACAGGTCGCCGAGGACTGCGATCATGGCCTGCCGCCGGGTGGCCATGCGGCGAATGCGGTCGAGGGAGGCCTGGTGGTCGTCGAGCGTGCCGTGGGAGAAGTTCAGGCGGAATACGTTGACGCCGGCGTCGATGAAACGGCCGATCATCTCATCGCTGCTGCATGCCGGCCCGACCGTGGCGACGAGTTTAGTCTTGACCATAAGGGGGATTCTAACCGCCGCCGGAATGCTCGCAATGACCCCCCGCCCGCGTCGGATTTGACCCTGTCGGGGAAAAACGCTACAAAGCTGAGTCATGATCGTCGATTGTCACACGCATATCTTCAAGTCCGTCGAGCAGTTAGGGCGCGGGACGGGGCTTTGGACGGGCCGGTCGCAGGGTCAGCGCGGCGTCCAGGCGTCGCCCCGGGCTGACGAGACCGCCCATGCCGCCGGCACCAGGCCTGCGGACAAGGTGTTTGTCCTGGCCTTCCACAGCCACTACCTGGACGCCCACGTGCCAAACGAGGATGTCGCCCGATACGTCGCCCGGTTTCCCCAGCGGCTGGTCGGGTTCGCCGGGGTCGATCCGACGCGGCCCAAGGAGGCGATCGAGGAGCTGCGGCGGGCCCACGACGAGTTGGGGCTCCAGGGTGTGAACCTGTGGCCCGCGGCCCAGGACTTTCACCCGGCGAGTTCCTCGGCCATGCGCGTCTACACCGAGGCGTGCCGGCTTCGCATGCCGGTGATGATTCATCAGGACGTGGAGGCATCGGGCGATACGAAGATGGAGTACGCCCGGCCTTATCTGGTGGACGAGATCGCCCGCGAGTTTCCCGACCTGAAGATCGTTGTCAGCCAGCTCGGCTACCCCTGGACGGAGGAGATGATCGTCCTGCTGGGCAAGCACCGCAACGTGTTCGCGGACATCAGCGGCCTGCTGCACCGGCAGTGGATGGCCTACCAGGCGCTGTTGTCGGCCTGCCAGGCGGGTGTGATGGATTCTCTACTATTCGGAAGCAATTTCCCCTATGCGACGACCGCTCACAGCGTGGAGACGCTCTACAGCCTCAACCAGTTCTGCCACGGGACGCCGCTGCCGACCATCCCGCGCGAGCAGCTTCGGCAGATCGTGGAGCGGGACGCGCTGCGCCTGCTGGGAATCGAAACCGACCACGTCGAGTCGCCGTCCGAGCCGGATACCACGCTGATTCGGACCGAAGACTGACGCTACCGCCCGCTCGAAAGTCCTTTTACATCTATCACGGGACAGCCGGGGCCGTCGCGGAGGTGGTTTGTGACGCGGTCTCGGGTCTGCCGGCGGCCGAGACACCGATGGTGATGGCCGCGCTTGTGGGCCGTGAGGCAGGTTGGGAAGTCGCGGGCCGGGTGGGGGGCGATACCGCCATGTGGAGTGAAGCGGCGGGTGCCGCGGCCGGTGATGGCGCGGTCACCGGTCCGAGGACGGGCAGGCCGGCGGTTTTGCGCGAGGCTGCCCAACTCCTGTTTCTCTGTTCGGCAGGAGTCAGTGCGAAAGCATCATGCTGGGTGGACTGATCCGCCGCCTGATAAGGTATGATCGGGGCACGGTCCATGTGGTCGAACCGCTCCTTCTTCGCGGCAACAAGGTTTCTGGCAGGTCCAGTGGTTACAGGTACGTCAGGGGCCTCAACCTTGATGTTCGCGCCGCCCATGCTAGCGGGCATGTGATATTCTTTGCCCTTGGCGGTTTCGGTTTCAGACCGGCTCTGCGCCGTGCCTTCAGCGTGGACAGTGGATTCGGCAAGCGTCGCGGCCATCTCGGCCGGCTGGACCTTTTCGCGCGGTCCTGTGGAGAACGGGCTGGATCGTCCGCGGCCGTCGGCTGGCTGAACCGGCGCGGCGGCTGGCGGTGGCGGCGGCTTGAGGCGTTTTTCGCCGCTTGATTCCTGCTTGTCCAGCGCCGGTTTGGCGGCCGCGTCGGCCAAGCGGCGGAGTTCGGAGGCACCGGGCTTGATCTGGTCGGTCTTTTCACGCAAAACCGGTGTAGCCTGCGGCTTGTGTGAGGGGGCTTGCGGTTCGCCGCGGTCGTCCTTGAAGGCATATTGCTCGCCAGGTTGTTGCGTTTCGCGGGTGAAGGACCACGTGACATACCCGGCAGTGACGGCCAGGGCGATGACCGCCGCGGCCGCCATGCGCCGGCCCATCGACGGGGCGGCGCTGACCCGCGGCGCACGCCGGAGCGACGCGTTGCCCAGCAGCGCCCGGCGCTCGATATGGGCGCGCAGCGAATCCGCGAAATCGTCGGAGACTTTCGTCCGGGGCAGGGATCGCAGGCCGGCCACCGTCGCCCGGAGTTCCTCCAGGAGTTGCCGGGCCTCGGCATCGGCTGCAAGGAACGCCTCCACCTCCGCGCGCTGCGACTCCGTCAGCTCACCGTCGAGGTAAGCCGAAAGCATCGATTCCAATCTGGCTCGGTCGGCAGACATAGGGGAAAAGTCAAAACGTCAACAAGTCAAAGCAACCGGACGTTCGGGCACACCGACTAGCGTTGGCTTAGAATGCGCCCGTAAACCCTGAAATCACACCGGCGAGACCAGTCTGCGTGCGTACACGCACAGGCAGACGCCGGCGCCACACGGGTTATGGGGCGCACTGCTACTCGGTGAGCGGTTTCATGTACCTCCTCAGCTCCATTCGGGCGCGGTGCAGACGCGACTTCACCGTGCCCGCGGGTATTTCCAGCACTTCGGCAATCTGCTCATAGTCCAGCCCCTCGATGTCGCGCAACACGACGATCGAGCGGTGATCGTCATCGAGTTTCTGCAGGCCCTGTTCGAGCCGCTGCCGGGTCTCGTGGGCGGACAGTCTGCCCGCGGGGTCCTGCGGCTCCGATGACACGCGGCCTACCAGGCCGGCCGCCTGGTCGCCAAGCCACTGACCGTCGCGCCCGTGTAGCGACAGCCTGACCGACCGGGCCTGTTTGCGGCGATGGCCGATCGCCAGGTTGACCGCGATGCGGTACAACCAGGTAAAGAACCGCGAGCGACCGTGAAACGACCCGATCGCCTCCATCGCATGCAGGAACGTTTCCTGGGCGAGGTCCTCGGCGTCCTCGAGTCGGCCGCAGACCCGCCAGCAGGTGTTCAGCACGCGATCCTGATAGCGACCGGCCAGCCGGGCGAAGGCGGCCATGTCGCCCGCGCGGGCCTGGGTCACCAGTGCCTCCTCTTCGAACGGCACGGGCGGGGCGGGTGCGGACACCATCGCTTGCTTCGCCATATTGGACGCCCGAACAGACCGCAGGTTCCCACAATAACCCGGCTGCCATCTTCCGGGGGCAGATCGGTTTGGTCAACGGGGATGACAGGTCATGCGGCGGGGGCCGGGTGGGCGACAGAATCGGCGGGCCTTGTGTGCGGGGATACGGGCTCACCGCAAAGGCAAACAGGCGCGTCGCAAGTGGCCGGCCGACTTCGGGACTCATGCCGCCGGGCTTTTCTTTGTGTCTTTGTGTCTCGGTGGTTCAATGTCTTTGTCGGTCCCCGCTTAGAGTGCGTCTTTAACCCTGAAATCAAACCGGCGAGACCTGTCTGCGTGCGTACACGCACAGGCAGACGCCGGTGCCACATGGGTTTTAGGACGCACTGTTATTCGGTTTGCCCGACTTTCGCGATCGGTGCCTGGGCGGTACCATAAGAGCTTGGCAGGGAGACAGATACGATGCGGATACCGCTGACATGGTGGGGCGCCAGGGAAATCCTGTTGATCACGCTGCCGGCCGGCGGCGCGACCGTGACCGCGCTGGCCGGGGTGGCGATGGGGTGTGTGTGGTGCTGGCCGCTGCTGATTGTGGCGGCCTTGGTGTGGGTTGGTGGGCTGCTGTTCTTCCGGGACCCGGAACGTTGCACGCCGAGCGGCACGGGCCTGTTCGTTGCCGCCGCCGACGGCCGGATCACCGAGGTCGGCATCGTCGAGAACGATCCCTGGATCGGGGGGCCGGCCACGCGGCTGAGCATCTTCCTGAGTGTTCTTGACGTGCACGTGAACCGCAGCCCGTGTGCCGGCGTCGTGCGGGCGGTCGAGTATCAGCCGGGGCAGTTCCTGGACGCCCGGGACCCGGAGTCCGGCGCGCGAAACGAAGCCAACACGATCGTGATCGAACCGGACGAGCCGGGCGTCAGCACGGTGGTGGTCCGCCAGATTGCCGGGAAGATCGCCCGGCGGATTGTCTGCGCGGTCCGGCCGGGGGACCGGGTCGAGCGCGGGCAGCGGATCGGGATGATCAAGTTCGGCTCGCGCACCGAGTTGATCATCGCGGGGCAGGGCACCTGCGAGCCGACGGTGAAAGTCGGCGATCGGGCCCGCGGGGCGGTCACGGTGATGGCCCGGATCGTCCGGAAGCCGTCGCAAGGCTGAAAGTGCGAAAAAGAGTCACTCGAGAGGTCATCAGGGGCGTGGCCATGGGCTTCAAACCGAATTTTCGTCGTGAGTCGCCGGGCGAGACCGCCCATCGGCCGAAACTCCGCCGCAAACGGCTGAAGACCGTGGCCATGCTGCCGGCGCTGCTGACGCTGGGCAACCTGTTTTTCGGCTTTCTGGCCATCTACTGCTGCGGCCTCGAACTTCACGATGTGGGCGCGGGGATCGACGCGTACGAGGCCAAGACGCTGAACAGCAACCGGATCGAGGCGATCGCTCCGACGTTCCTGGCGGTGGGTGTGATGATGCTGATCGGCGCGATGATCTGCGACGCGCTCGACGGGCGGGTGGCCCGTCTGACCGGGCAGGCCAGCCGCTTCGGCGAGCAGTTGGATTCGCTGGCCGACGCGGTCAGCTTCGGCGTCGCCCCGGCCTTCCTGATGATCGCCATGATGCGCCGCGAAGTTGCCCAGTGGGGGTATGTGCCGTTCGGCTACGAGCGCTTCGGGCAGGCGGTGGTGCTGATCGGGGCAGTGTACGCGCTGTGCACGTCGCTTCGGCTGGCCCGATTCAACGTAGAGACGTCGCTTGAGGAGGCCGCGCATCACGGTTTCCGTGGCCTGCCCTCGCCGGGCGCGGCGGCGGCGGTGATCAGCCTCATCTGGCTGCACGAGCATTTGGATCTCGGCGGCGTCTGGGGTCGGATGGCGGCGGGTATCACCTACGTGATGCCGATCTGCACGCTGATGGTTGCCCTGCTCATGGTCAGCAGGATTCCGTACATGCACGCGCTGGGCGTGGTGCTTCGCCGCCGGCCCTTCGGGCACGTGGTGCTCATATTGCTCGGGCTGCTGTTGTTCCTGCTGCATCCGGTGCAGATGGGCGTCGTGCTGGCCTGGTTCTTCGTGTTGAGCGGGCCGGTCGGCAAACTCTGGCGGCGGATCGCGGCGCGGCCGACGAAGTTGGTCCCGGCCTCGCCCTCGACCGATGCGGATGCCGCCTCGATTCTCTCCACGGAACGAAAAGCCCAATGAATGACGACACTCGCGTACGCGTCCGGTTCGCGCCGTCGCCCACCGGCCATCTTCACGTCGGCGGGGCGCGGACGGCCCTGTTCAACTGGCTGGCCGCCCGGCACCTTGGCGGGACCTTCATCTTGCGCATCGAAGACACCGACACCGACCGCAACGTCGAGGGGGCGGATCGCAAGATTGTCGAGGACCTTCACTGGCTCGGGCTCAAGTGGGACGAAGGGATCCACGTCGGCGGGCCCAATGGGCCTTACTATCAGTCGCAGCGGCTGGACCTGTACGAGGCGGAGATCCGCGAGCTCATCGAGGCCGACAACGCGTATTACTGCTTTGACACCGCCGAGGAACTCGAAACCATGCGGGAGATAACGGCCGCCGAGAAGCGGGCGTTTCGCTACCCCCGGCCGGATCGCTTCCCCGACGAGTCGGACGTGCGCAAGGCCCGCGAGCAGGGCCGGCCGGTGGTCGTTCGCTTCAAGATGCCGGCCGGGGACATCACCGTCCATGACGAGGTGATGGGCGATGTGACCGTCGGGGCGGCCGAGCTGGATGATTTCATCATCCGCAAGGCCGACGGCATGCCCACGTATCACCTGGCCAATGTGGCCGACGACGCGGCGATGGGCGTCACGCTGGTTATGCGCGGGCAGGAGTTTCTTGCCCAGACGCCGAGGCACATCGCCTTGCAGCAAGCATTGGGCTACCGCACGCCGCGATACGCGCACATGCCGCTGATCCTGGACATGAAAGGGCGCAAGCTGTCCAAGCGCGACGGCGACGTCGAGGTGTTCGCGTTCCGCAAGGCGGGCTATCTGCCGGAGGTGATGCTGAACTTCATCACCCTGCTCGGCTGGTCGCCGGGCGGCGACCGCGAGAAGCTCACGGTCGAGGAGATGATCGAGCTGTTCAGCATCGATCGGCTCAGCCGGACAAACGCCAAGTTCGACCGCGACAAGTTGCTGGCCTTCAATACCGACGCGAACGCCTCGGCCCCGGAGGATCGCCTGCTGGCGGCGTTCGGCGACTGGCTGTCGGTCAACCCGGAATTGCCGATCGGGCGGGCCGACCTGGACACCGATGCCAGGCGACAACTGCTCGCGGTCAACAAAGGCTTCCGCACCTTCGCCGACATCGAGCACAAGAGCGGCTTTCTCTACCGCGACGACGCGGAGATCCGGTACGACCCGGCCGCGGTCAAGAAGGTACTCGCAAAAAACGACGGCGCGGGCTACGCGATGCTCGAATCATTGTTACCGCTGCTGGCCGCGGTCGAGCCGTGGTCGCACGCGGAATTGGAGAAGCTGATCACGTCAGTCTGCGAGTCGCGCGGGGTGAAAATAGGCGACGTCGCCCAGCCGATCCGAGTGGCCGTGGCCGGCACGTCCGTCAGCCCCGCGATTTACGACACACTCGTGTTGCTGGGCAAATCCAGGACGCTCAATCGCATCCGCCGCCTGCTGAACCTGCGGCCGGCGTGACAAGCCGCGAAATCACCGATCATCTTGTGCAAGAAACCTGTAGCCCGCCAGCAACATCACAGTCCGCAAGGCGTTTCCCGTCAAGGGCCGACACGCCTGCCTGCCGGCAGGGCGGCCAGGGGGAAAAGGGTCCCCCCCCTGATAACTACGATTTGTGGGTCGGGCTCTGAACCTCATAACCAAACCATGAATGTATTGAATCCAGTTAAACTATAAATCAGTGAACTGTAAATCCGTGTAGAGAGACGGATACGCTGAGACAGGGCACGCAAACCGGTTAGTTTTTTTATTTTCGTTTGACCTCTCCTCGAATGTGGAGTATATTTTCAGCAGCAGATGGACCCTATTGTCCTTGGCGGGAGGGTTGCAGGGAGGTGGCAGGCCCCCCCCACCCCCAACCCTTTATGCGATTCCATCCCGCTTGGTGTGTGGATCTGTGAAGGTCATAGCGAAAGCAGAAGGACACATCCCTGATATATGTCGCGACGATCGAGTCGGTAATCGACAATTGCGAGAAGGAAAAAGGGGTATTCGGATTCTTGATATTCCGGCCCAAGGCGGTTTCGAGGGAATTTGTCGAGGAAAGGACGAGGGACATAGCGGTATTCCCCAGCCCCGCCGGGATCGACGCCATTGCCGCCAAGGAAAAGCCCAGAGTCGGGGCATGGTTCAACTTCCCGGATTCCCACTTCGGAATCGCCACCCGGGAATCTCCGTAGCCGGGACCGGCCGGCGGAGAAAGTCCGAGTAAAGGGGCAGTTCCGTGAAAAGAAACGCGGCTATCTTCGTGATGGCGATCGGGATCGCAGGGGTGCTCGCGGGTGGCTTGTTCCGTGCCAAGGCGCAGGCCGCGGCACACACACCCGCCGTGGTTGCGCTGCACAGTATTCCAGCCGTCGTGCTGGGAGCTTGCGACTGTGTAAAGGGGTCTACAAAGTGCGCCCGTTATATTGTGTGCACTTTTGAGGGGGAATGGACCGGCATGGGACGAGACTGTCAACCATGCGGAGCCGCCACTGATAAATGTAAGCAAATCAAATATATATGAAGTGACAGGAGGAAAGCACGATGATCACTGCAATATTCGTTTGTACACTGGCTCTTGCACAGACGAGTCATGATGCGAGGGAAATCTTGCGGCGAGCCCAGGAGCACCTCCTTGCCCGGCAGAACGTATCTGCCAAATTGCATGGCTTGGAGCGCATTGTTACTATTTCGAACGAGTATAACGGTAATGAGATATGGGGTATCCCCTTTGCTCAACCATCCACCATGGGTGGCGGGACGGTGCGGCGGTTCTTCGTGACGATGGCCG
>DATIKE010000265.1:0-2746 GCA_035477895.1 Phycisphaerae bacterium | reverse complement strand
GCCGCGGGTGCCGGACGATGTCCTGCGCCTGGCCAACATCTACAGACCATTCAACGCGACCGCCGTCGAGCCGCAACATGTGTACGTCTTGACCGGTGCGAAGCCCGACCTGTCGCCGATTCGCGATGCGGCGAGCCTGGTGCCGGTCCTGGCCAAGCTGCGCGAGGGCAGGGATGTGACCATCGTCTGCTGGGGCGACAGCGTGACCGCCTGCGGCGAATCCAGCTCCCCGGCGACCTGCTACGTGGGCCTGTTCGAGGCGATGCTCAAGGAGCGTTTCCCCAAGGCGGAGATTCGCGTCATCAACGCCGGCATCGGCGGCTCGAGCACGCCGGGGCGGTTGAAGGATTTCCAGAAGGAAGTTCTGGATTTCCGCCCCGACCTGGTGACGCTGGAGTTCGTGAACGACATGGGTTTGCCCGCCGAGCACCTGCGGCGCAACTACGACGAGATCCTCACGCGGACCCGGCAGGCGGGGGCGGCTTTGATCATCCAGACACCGCACTACGTGATGCCGGAGTGGATGAACCTGCCGAACGGCCGCGGGGCCGATCCGCGGCCGGGCGTCGCGTTCCTGCGCAAGTTCACCCGCGAGAACAATGTGCCGCTGGCCGACGCGTCGAGGCGATGGGACCTGCTCGAAAAAATGGGCGTGCCGTACGAGACGCTGCTGCGCAACGGCATCAACCATCCCGAGGACCGCGGGCACCGGATCTTCGCCGAGGAGCTGATGCGGTTCTTCCCGGAAGAGTAGTCATGAAATATGTCCTTGGTGTCGTCGGCAGCCCGCGATGGGATGGCAACACGCACATCCTGGTGGAGCAGATCCTGAAGGGTGCCCGGGAAGCGGGGGCCAAGGCGGACGCACCGCGCTGTATAATGGCCGAACGCGGCCCGATGGTGTAGTTGGGCAATGTTGTCCGGGAAATGTCGGGTGACATGTCTGGGAAGGTACGGAACATGACTGGGCGGAACATAAACGTGTCGCGCCGCACGTTCTTGAAGGCGGCCGGAACCGCGATCGGCTTCCCGTATTTCATCTCCCCAGGCGCGCTCGCGGCCTCGGGGCGAGCGGGGGCCAACGATCGTTTGACGGTGGGGCACATCGGCGTGGGAGGCATGGGCACGGTTCACCTGAAGAACATGCTGGAGTTCCTCGCGCAGGGGAAGGTCAACATTGCCGCGGTCTGCGACGTTGACGAAACCCGACTTGCCAGGGCCGTCCAGACTGCCGGTGCCGGGGTCGATCCCCGCCGCGACTACCGGTACCTGCTCGAACGCAAGGATATCGACGCGGTCATCATCGGCACTCCCGACCACTGGCACGCCGTGCAGACCGTTCACGCGTGCGAGAGCGGCAAGCACGCGTACGTGGAGAAGCCGGCCTCGGTCACGATCGAGGAGGGCAAGGCCATGGTCGCGGCGGCCCGGAAGTATAAACGCGCCGTCCAGGTCGGCGCCCAGGCGCGAACCGCAAAACCGGCGCATGCCACATGCACCGCCATCCGCAACGGGATCGTGGGCAAGGTGTCGAAAGTGACCTGCTGGCATTATGCAACCCCGATCGACAACGACCCCGTGCCGGACTGTGATCCTCCGCCCGAACTGGATTGGGATCTGTGGCTGGGGCCGTTGCGATGGCGACCCTATAACCCGCGGTACTGCCCCGGCAAGTTCCGCTGGCTCATGGAATCGGGCGGCGGCCAGATTCGCGACCGGGGAGCCCACCTGTTCAGTACCATCCTGTGGTGCATGGATGCGGACAGGCAGACCTCATACACCGTGGAGGCCAAGGGCACACCACCGACCAGGGGCCTCTGGGACTGCCCCACGGAGATGGAGGTGGTATACACCTTCAAGAACCCTGATTGGCAGCTCATCTGGGGCCAGCCGGGAGACAAGGTCGGAAAGCTGGAATTCGGCAACGTGTTCTGGGGCGACAGGGGCCGACTGGTTCTGGAGTGGGATGGCGCGTACAAGCCGGCCGACGAAATGGCCGTCAATTTCAAAGTGCCCGCCGGCGGGGTGCAGGTCCCGCGCACCGATGAGTACGAGGACTTCAACATGAACCACAAGGCCGACTGGTTCAAAGCCATCCGCGAGGGCACGAAGCCCGCCGTCGATATCGAGATCGGCCATCGCGTGGCCACGATGTGCAACCTCGGCAACCTGTCGTACCTGCTGGGCCGCAAGCTCGTGTGGGACGGCGTGAAGCAGCAGGTCGTCGGCGACGAGCACGCCAATCGCATGCTCGGCAAGCCACAGCGTCACCCCTATCACCTTTGAGGGCACGGATGGTGCCCGGAGAAATCCGCAGCAAGGCCCGGCTCTGAATCACGGAGAAAGTCACATGACCGCTGATGAACTGGTCGCAAAGCTGAAGAACCAGGATGAGAAGGCGCGGACCGACGCCTGGTTCCGTGCCGGAGAGGTGGGGGCGCCGGCCATCAGGCCGCTGTCGATGGTGATGGTCGAAAACGATATCGAGGTCTCCCGGGCGGCCAAGCGCGCCTTGTGGCAGATCGCCCGTCGCGCGGGCCGTTCCGGCGCTGCCGACCAGAAGCAGGCCGTCCTCGCCGAACTCATCGGCCTTCTCAACGACGATCAGCCCGGTGTCGTGCGCCGCGAGGTGCTGTGGATGTTTTCCGAGATCGGCGGGGACGAGTCCGTCGACCCGGTGGCGCGGCTTCTGACGAGCGCGGAACTGCGCGAAGATGCCCGGATGGCGTTGCAGCGCATCCCGGGC
>DATIKE010000264.1:0-5518 GCA_035477895.1 Phycisphaerae bacterium | reverse complement strand
ACTACGATTTCGGGGAAAGCCTGGTGTACGGCCTGGGCGGCGGTATCGGGTGGACCCTGGCGATTCTGGCCATGGCCGCGATCCGCGAGCGGATGCGGTACAGCAATGTGCCCGCCGGCCTGCGCGGCCTGGGTATCACCTTTATCATCACCGGGTTGATGGCGATAGGTTTCCTGGCGTTGTCCGGAATCACGCTCTGAGGTAGCCGTCCATGCTGATTGTCCTGTTAGGCGTGCTCATGTTCACCGGCGTGGTGGTCAGCCTGGTGGGCGTGCTGCTGGTCTGCAAGGCCAGGCTGGTCAGCAGCGGCGAGGTCACCATCCACGTCAATGACGATCCGTCCAACGATATGAACGTCCCGGCCGGCACCACGCTGCTGAACACACTGGCCGAACGCAAGATCTTCATTCCGTCGGCCTGCGGCGGAAAGGGAAGCTGCGGCGTCTGCAAGGTCAAGGTCGTCGAAGGCGGCGGGAGCATCCTTCCGACCGAGGTGTCGCATATCAACCGCAAGCAGGCCCGCCAGGGCGTCCGACTTTCCTGTCAGATCAAGGTCAAGGGCGACATGCGGATCGAGATTCCGCCGGAGATCTTCAGCGTCAGGCAGTGGACGTGCGGGGTGCGCTCGAATCGCAGCGTGGCCACGTTCATCACGGAACTCATCCTGGAACTGCCCGCGGGCGAGGAGGTGCCGTTCCGGGCCGGCGGATACATCCAGATCAAGGCCCCGCCGTGCACCGTCCACTTCAGAGACTTCCAGATCGACCCCCGGTTTCGTCCGGAGTGGGACCGCTACAAGCTCTGGGACTTGTCGGCCACCATTTCCGAGCCCATCGAGCGGGCGTATTCAATGGCCAACTACCCGCTCGAAAAGGGCATCATCATGCTCAACGTGCGGATCGCCACGCCGCCGCCCAAGGCGCCGCCCGGGACGCCGCCCGGCCTGATGTCCTCGTATATCTACAACCTCAAGCCCGGCGACGAGGTGGTGATCAGCGGGCCTTTCGGCGAGTTCTTCGCCCGCGGAACCGACGCCGAGATGATGTTCATCGGTGGCGGGGCGGGCATGGCCCCCATGCGCTCCCACATTTTCGACCAGTTCCGCCGCATCAAGACCAAGCAGAAGGTGACGTTCTGGTACGGGGCCCGCAGTCTCAAGGAGCTGTTCTACAAGGACGACTTCGACAGGATTGCCGCGGAACACCCCAACTTCGCCTGGCATGTCGCCTTGTCCGAGCCGCTGCCAGAGGACAACTGGAACGGGCCCACCGGGCTCATTCACCGGGTCGTCCACGAGAATTACCTGAAAAACCACCCGGCGCCCGAGGACATCGAGTACTATATGTGTGGTCCGCCGCTCATGAACTCCTCGTGCACCGACATGCTGCTCAGCCTCGGCGTCGAGCGCGAGAACATCATGTTCGATGACTTCGGGCTGTAGCTTTCCGCCGCTTGCGGCTTCGCAGGGGGCCTGTCGAATGAACCACCCCCGACTCCGCGGATCGAGGAACACCACCATGACCGACTCGCCCGAGCCCGTACCGAGGCAATCCCGTATTCTGCCGACTCTGGCAGTCCTCCTGCTGTTGGCGGTGATTCTCGCTTTTTGGCTTCGCCCGCGGGTGCGGCTCATCGAATTCGCCGGCGGCACGATGGGCACCACTTACTCGGTCAAGATTGTCGATCCGGGCTCAAGCATCGGCGGAGCCCGCAAGGGGGGTCTGGCGAACGACATCCACGAATGCCTGGAAAACGTTACCCGCCGTATGTCCACTTATCTGCCTGATTCCGAGCTGTCGCGGTTCAATCAGCACGAAGACGGTTCGCCGTTCCGGTTTTCCGAGGAAACCTTTCATGTCTTCAAGCGAGCGATGGAGATCAGCGAACTGACGAGCGGGGCGTTCGACATCACCGTCGGGCCGATCGTCAACGCCTACGGCTTCGGCCCGGAGACCCGGCCCGTCGAGCCGCCGTCGGATGAGAAGCTTGAAGAGTTGAAACGGCGCGTCGGGTATCGGTTGGTTCAACTGGATTCCGCCGACCGCACCGTCCGCAAGCTCCGGCCGGATGTCTATTGCGACCTCTCTGCCATTGCCAAGGGTTACGCCGTGGATCGGGTGGCCGGGTTTCTGGATCAGGTGGGTATCACCGATTACATGATCGAGGTCGGCGGCGAGGTCCGCGTCCGAGGCTTCAATGCCGAGGGCAAGCCCTGGCGGATCGGTCTTGAGAAGCCTGCGGACCAGGGCCGGGCCATCCATCGGGTTCTCGGCCTGTCGGATAAGGCGATTGCCTCTTCCGGCGATTACCGTAACTACTATATGGCCGGTGGCGTGCGCATCTCTCACATAATCGACCCGCGCACCGGCCGTTCGGTCAGCCACAACCTGGCCTTGGTGAGTATCATCGCGGATGACTGTGAGACGGCCGACGCCCTGGCGACCGCTTTCATGGTTCTGGGGCCGGTCGACGCCTACAATCTGGCCGAGCAAAATGGGGTTGCCGCCTTGTTTCTAACCCGGAATGCGGGCGGCGAGTTCGAGGAACGTGTGACCGGGCCCTTTGAGTCGCTGATCTCGGCCGGTCATGTCACCGCTCCGGCGAGTCGGCCGGCGGGAACACCGGCCGGCTATCGGTAAGTATTGCGGCTTCGTGGGAATCGGATCCGGCAGATAAAGGAAGGGCATGGCATGAAGATCAAAGAGGTCCTGCAAAACAAGTCCAATGCCTCCATCTGCACAATTTGTCCGGGTCAGACCGTCGGCGCGGCCGTTGCTGAACTGTGCCGCAACGGCATCGGCGCGCTCCTCGTGGTCAACGAGCGGCGCGAGCCGGTCGGCATCATCACCGAGCGCGATGTGCTTCGAGCCGCCAGCCGCGACCTGAAGGGTTTCAGCGACCTTCGGGTGAGCGAGGTCATGAGCAAGGACTTGATCTGCGGCCTGCCCGACGACGAAGTGCATTATGTCATGCAGGTCATCACCCAGAACCGTATTCGGCATCTGCCGATCGTGGAGAACAATCGGCTCGTCGGCGTCGTCTCCATCGGCGACATGATCAAGAGCCAATTGGAAGCCGTGCGGGTCGAGAACCATATGCTCAAGGATTATCTCCACCTCAAGGGCGAGATCTGACATGGTGCGTGCGGTATGTGATCGGAGCCGGGCTCTGCGAGCCCGGCTCGATGTGATTGTTTGAGTCCGAAAGGTAAACGGTCCCGTGATTCAGGTGCTATTGGCCACGATTGTGCTGTTCGGCCTGGCGATGCTCGGTCTGGCGTTGGGTGTTCTTCTCAGGGGGCGCACGCTGCGCGGCTCCTGCGGCGGCCCCAAACCGCCCGGTCCGAACGGCCGGCCGATGACCTGCGACCACTGCACCTGCGAAGCTTCCCCCTCTAATCCTCCCGATGATGACGGCCGACCCCGCGCTGCCGCATGGGGCTCCGATATCCCGCCCCCACCTGCGGCCGGCAGGTAATCCGTCACGAACCGTATCGACTCTGACTTGTCGTCACCGGGTTGCCGGTTGATTGACCGATTGCCATAATGTCTCCGTTGCGGGAAACCGGTGGCGGACGGTCCTCTCTCGGGTACGACCATGCATTCCCGAAAAGGCGCGCGAAGTCAGAATCACCCGGTTCATGCTTTGTCCGCTCGCTCGTCGGCACGGCAGTGGAGTCGGCTGGCGGTTTTCCTGGTACTGTCGGCGGCTCTGGCTCACAACATCGCCGGCACCTGGCAGATGTGGGGCGACGTCATCGTCGATACCGGCCGGGAGCTGGACGTGCCCAGGCAACTGCTGGCCGGCAAGCTGCTGTACCGCGACGTGCGTTACTGGTATGGGCCGGCGGCGCCATATGCCAATGCGATGCTGTATGCCGTCTTTGGCGTCCACACCGACGTGTTGACCTCCGCGGGCCTGGCGACCGCCGCCGCGATTGCGTGGTTGTCGTATCGCACCGCGCGGCTGCTGGCCGGCCGACTGGTTGCCGCTGCCGCCGCGGTCGCCGTGCTCTACGTCAACGCGTTCGCGCAGCTCTACGTCGTCAGCATCTTCAACTTCGTTCTCCCTTACGCATTCGCGGCCACCTACGGCATGCTCGCCGCTCTGGCGAGCGCGTTTTTCCTGCTGCGCCATGTTCTGCGCGGGCGGCGGAGAGACTTCTTTCTCTCGTGCGCGCTGCTGGCGGTGACGGCCCTGTGCAAGCTCGAAGTGCTCTTCGCCGCCGGTGTGATGCACATGTTGTTCGTCCTTGCCTGGGTGACCCTGTGCCGCCGGGGCGCACGTTGTCACCTGTGGGGTTATGCGGCAGCCGTGGCGGTCCCCGCAGTCGTCTACGGCTTCTTCCGTGCCCAGGTGGGCGAATCGCTCTGGTCGGACAATCTGTTCGTTCCGGGAAACGTGACCGCCGGCGGGTTTGCGCTCGTTCACAGTGGTCTGGCGGATTACGGCCAATCCCTGCGGCAGGCGGGTCTGTCGGCGGTCGGCCTGGGCGCGTGCCTGGGGATCGCGTGGCTGCTCGCGCGTTTGGAAATGAGGAACTCTAACCGAACCCCGCATGGGACCGGAAACATTCAAGTTCCGCAAGGTTCCAGGGCCACGGCCGTCATCATGGGCCTGGCCGGCGGGCTGTTGTCCGGTGCGATCTGTGTCTGGCTCGGGCCATTTCTCGTGTTCAGGGCTTTGCCGGTCGTGTTGTTCTTCGGGTTGGTCCTGGCGGCGTCACGGATGATCGCCCGGCGAGGTGAGGCCGGGCCGCAAGTCGCTTTCATGTTGCTTGCGGCTTTTGCCCTGGCTTCGGCCGCGCGCATCGTCCTGCGGTGCGGAGCTGAGCATTACGGCTTCTACCTGATGCTGCCCGGCCTGCTGGCTTTGGCGGTCATCTGGTCTCGAATCCGGCCCAACCCGGCAGGAACACGCGCCGCCGTTTCCAGCCGCGTGTGTGTCGGTTTGGCTTTGTGCGCGTTGGCCCTCTCGCACGCCTGGAACACGTCGAGGACGGTTGAAAGCGTGTTCGGTCGCGGTGAACCTCGGCGCGTGCACACCGCCGCCGGTACGCTCCCGTGTCGCAACATCTATGTCGGCTCGGTGGACAAGGCGGTTCGCTTTCTCACCGGCATGCCGGCCGACACCAAGGTCGTGGTCATGCCCGAGGGCGCCGGCATGACTTTCCTGGCCGGACTGACCAACCCGCTCGGCATGCACACCTTCCTGCCGCTGGACTTCTCGGGCGCATACGACGAGCCGGCCGTTATCCGGCGACTTGCGGCTGCCGATCCGGATTACATCGTCTTCAACTCGCGCGGAGTGGGTGAGTACGGCAAGCGCGGCCTGGGTCTCGACTACGGGCTGGACGTGGTCCGATGGGTTGAGGATCGTTACGCGGTGGTCCAGAACTACCAGGAGCGAAGATACGCGGTCGTCATCTTCGGCAGGCCCCCGTCCACGCGGTCGGCGTCCGCGCCGGCAGGATGAGGCGGGGAAAGGACTCGCAGGCGGGCTGATCGAGGAAGTCAAG
>DATIKE010000263.1:0-12486 GCA_035477895.1 Phycisphaerae bacterium | reverse complement strand
ACCGGCGGCGACGGCCGGCTCGAGCCGGTCGGGCGGCAGCCGGCTGCCGATCAGAAACAGGCCCCGGGCCCAGGCGGGCGTCCAACTGCTGCTGTCGATGCCGTAGACCAGACCCTTGTCGCGGACCTCGCGAACCAGGCGCGAGCTTTCACCCTGCGTCAGGATGAAGCTCAGCACATCCAGGGCGTAGAGATCCGGATGGTCCAGGGGGATGCTGGGCCAGGCAAGATTCAGCAAAGCCGCCTGGACCTTCATTCGCTTGGACGCAAACCGGGGGGTCGTCATCTCGGGCTCGGCCGGCAGGACGATGTTGGGTATCGGCCGACGCTTGAAGTCGCCGAACTCCCGCCGAACGACGGACAGGGCCTCGTCAAGATCGATGTCCCCGGCTATGCAGACCTGCATCCGGTCGGGCACGTACATTCGTCGGTGATAGTCGATGATATCCTGCTTCTTGAGCGTCTGCAGGGCGGCCTTGTACCCGATGATCGGGAAACGCACCGGGTGGACCCGGTACAGAGTCTCCATGGTCAAGTGGAAGAGCTGTCGCGCGGGGTTGTCGGTATCGCGCTCGAGCTCCCGCTGAACGACGCCCCACTCGCGGTCGAAGGATTCCTGCGGCCAGGTGGGGTGCGTGAGCCAGTCGCCGAGGAGCTGCACGGCCGTGGTCATGTGCTCCCGGCCGACATTGACGTAATAGCAGGTAACGTCGTAGCTGGTGTAGGCGTTGCCGTTGCCGCCGATCTGGTCGAGGAGCTCCCGGGCCTGCCGCTCGGTGCGGGTGGAGGTCGTGGTGGAGTAGAGCAAATGCTCGAACAGATGGCTCATGCCGCAGCCGAGATACTCCTGCTCGTAGATCGAACCGGTCTGGCAGTACATGCGCACGGAAACGACGGGGGCGGCCCGGTGAGCCCTGAGAATGACGGTCAGGCCGTTGCTGAGAACGCTGACCCGTTCGTCCGGGGCGTCGACAAGCCGGCGGTCTTCGACCAGTGGTGCCGGGGATGGTGCATCGGCCGCCCGGCCCGAGGCCGCCAGGAGCGACAGACACAACATGGAGCACATCGCCGCCCGGGCCGGATGGATGAACTTCATCCAGCAGACTCCTTTTTCGCGGCCCCGGCCTGCATCTGTTCCTGCAGCCGAAGTTTGAGGTGCCGCAGGCGCAGAAGGCTCTTGACCCGGGTGATGAGCTCGACGCGGTTGACCGGCTTGGTGAGGAATTCATCGGTGCCGCTGTCGATGGCCCGCTCGTAATCGCCGACCTCGTTGAGAGCGGTCACCATGACGATCTGCACGTCGCGGGTCTCCGGGTCGTTCTTAAGCCGGCGACACACCTCGAAGCCGGACATCTTGGGCATCATGACATCCAAAAGAATGAGGTCGGGTTCCTCGTCGGCCACCTTGGCCAGGGCCTCCATCCCATTGGTGGCCGGGATGGTGACGACGTTCGGGACCTCCTCCATATAGGCCATGAGGAGCTCGAGATTCTGGGCGTTGTCGTCAACGATGAGCACCTTCGATGCCGGCAAGGGTTGGTCTTCTTGGAGAGTCAAGGTCGTCCTCCGTACATACGCGGTTTGTCCGGTCCGGACCGCGGGACCGCCGAACGGATTATACCGGCTTGCGGGCCCTTCGGCGCCCCCGTTTATCGGGACATGGGACGGGTCGGTCGATCGCGGGGCACCCAGGACGCGGAATCCTTCCCAAGAGCTTGCCCCGGCACCGGTTGAACGTCAACCCGGGGGCATCTGATGCCGATTATTCCATCGGAAACGCGGCCCCTGCCTCGTCCGCCCGAGGGCCAATCGTGGCGACAGCTACGCAGGTAGTCGCGGGAAGGATCCTGCGCGTTGTCACGCCACAGAGGATCGCCGGCCTGATGCCGGGCCGGGAAGGCATCCGTGCGCAGGGTTGACGCCGGGGGCTCGCCGCAACGGCGGGATGGTTCAGGGGAAACTCACACAGGAACCGCAGTCTGATGTCCGTTCCGATCCTCGATAAGATCCGCCAGGCGGATAACCTGCCCTCGCTGCCCACCGTGGCCATCCAGGTTCTGCGGATGACACAGTCCGAGAACCTGTCCGTGGCCGACATCGCCAAGGTCATCCAGCAGGATCCGGCCCTGACGGGGAAACTGCTTCGGGTGGTGAACTCCTCGCTGTTCGGAATGTCCCGCAAGATCTCATCGCTCCAGCAGGCGATGGTGGTGCTGGGCCTGCGGACGGTGCGGGTGATAGTGTTGAGCTTCTCGCTCGTGGATACCCTTGGAAAGCCGGAGTCGCACTTCTTTGATTACCGGCTGTTCTGGCGGCGCTCGCTGACGACCGCGGTGGCGGCGAAGCTCATGGGGGAGAAGACCCAGCGCAATGGTGCGGATGAAAACTTCGTAGCCGGGCTGCTTTGCGACATCGGATTGCTGGCGGCCGTGCACTGCGCGCGCGATCTGTATCATCCGGTGCTTGCGGCGTACCGGGACAATCGCCAGACGCTGCAGGTGGCGGAGCGGCAGTTCCTGGGACTGACCCACGAGGATATCAGCGCCGAACTGCTGGATCACTGGGGGCTGCCCACCGAACTGTGCGAGGCCGTCCGCACCCACCATCATCCGCTGGCCGAACCCGCGCCGGAGGGAAAGACGATCTCGCAACTGAGCCGCGCGCTGCGGGCCGCGGCCCTGCTGGCCGACGTGTTCGTCGAGGACACGCAGGCCGGCTCCCTGGAGAGCATCAAGCAGGAGATCGTCTCGGGGCTGAGGACCGCCGAACCCGAAACCGACGACCTGCTCAAGGACCTGGACGCCCAAGTCCGGGAGATGGCCTCGCTGTTCGCCATCAACATCGGCCAGACGATGAGCTACCAGGAAATCCAGGGCAACGCGGTAACGCAACTGGCCCGACTGACGATGGCCGCCGAGATCGATCGGGCTCAAACCGCCCAGCGCGAGCAGGAGGCCCGGCAGCAGGTCCAGGAGCTGAACGACCAGAATCGCGAACTGACCGAAAAAGCCGCCACGGACGCCCTGACGGAAATCGCGAATCGCATGGCCCTTGAGGAACGGCTGGCCGAGGATTGTGAGAATGCCCGCCGGAACCACACGCCGATCGGCGTCATCATGATGGATCTGGACCGGTTCAAGAAGCTGAACGACACCTTCGGGCACCAGACCGGCGACGAGGCTCTGCGGATGGTCGGCGGGGTGTTGAAACAGGTGGTCACCGAAACGCAGTTCGCCGGCCGCTACGGCGGCGAGGAATTCGCGCTGATCGTGATCAACGTCACGGCCCGGGAGCTGCGGGCCATGGCGGAGGAAATCCGGCTGAGCATCGCCAAGCTGCGGGTACCCTACGAGGGACGCTTCATCCACTTCACCGCCAGCCTGGGGGCGGCGCACATGAACCCCGACGACCCCGAGCTTGAGCCGCGCATCTTGTTCCGCCGGGCGGACGAATACCTCTACGAAGCCAAGAACAACGGGCGCAACCGCGTGGTGTGCGTGGACTCGCGACAGGCGGCGCTGCGTCACCAGCGAAGCCCAAGCCTGGTATAGGGGCAAAAACGAGGCACGTGGTGTTTGTTGCCAAGAGGACTCCCGACCCCTTACTCTTCGGCATATGCCTTCAACCCCGCACATTTTCCCGGCTGACCGGCGTGCATCGGGAACACTGTTCACCTGTGTTCTGCTGATGCTGCTCGGGATGGCGGCGATCGAGCTGGTCAACGCGGCCCGAATGCGGACCCGTCCGCCTGACCCACGAGGATTTCCATTCGATGCGGTCAGCCGCGGCGTGTGGTCGGCCGGAGCATTCTTTCGCTGGCCCGCGGATTACACCATGGACGCGGCCGGGCCGATCGAATGCGGCTTGCGCGTCGCCGAGGGCGACTCGGATCTCTACCGGGACTACCGCCCCACCAGTGCCTCGCTGATTTACCCGCCCACGGCCGCGGTGTTGATGCTGCCCTACGGGCTGGCGTCCCGGGCCTGGGGCCCGGCCGTGGCGACGGGGCTGCTCGACGTCACCGGCCGACTGTGCATCCTGGCCACGATCGTGCTCTCCGCCGGGCTGCTGCCAATGGTTCGCGCCCGATGGACCCGCTGGCTTGCCGCGATTCTCGTGCTGGCCGCGTTCTACCCGCTGCGCTGGACGCTCATCTGCGTGCAGGTCCAATCCCTGATCACCATGCTCATGGCGGGTGCGATCCTGGCCTACAGCCGGGACCGGGGGATTTCAGCAGGCGTACTGACGGGATTGGCGGCCTGTCTGAAACCTAACTTCGGCCTCGTCGTGCTTTTCGCGCTGGCGCGGCGGCAGTGGCGCTTCGCGGCCTCGGCATGCGCGACCGGCGCGATCCTGATCGCCGTCAGCCTGGCCACGGTCGGGATCGCACCCTGGAAGGACTACGTGTTCCGCGTGGTGCCGGCGCATTCCGCGGGCTTCGGGTATTACCCGAACCAGACGGTCAACGGGCTGGTTCACCGCTGGCAGGGGCACTCCCTGGACCTCGTACCGGCGCCGGACACGCGGGCCGCCCGGCTGGCCACGACGCTGAGCATTGCCGTGCTGATCGTTCTGGCGGTCTGGCCGCGGGGCGGAAACCGTAATACCCCTCGTGGAAGTCTTGAGGAAGTAAAAGAAACCCAAGGGGCTTGCGGCCCGGCCGCCGGCGAGGCACGCACCGGGCGGGTCCTGGACCTCGGGATCGCCGCCCTGGCCGCCACGATGGCATCCCCGTCGGCATGGGAGCACCATTATGCGTGGACCGTGGTCCTGTTCTGCGGTTGCGCGGCCGCGTGGGAACAGCAGCGCCTGCCGACGGCTTATCTGGTCATCCTGGCCGCGGGTTACCTCCTGGCGGGCACCTTCTTCGAACCGTTCCGCGCCTTTTCCTCCGGGCCGGCGTCGCTGGTGAACTCGACCGGACTCTTCGGGGCAATCCTGCTTCTCGGGGCGGCCTGGTGCGCGTTGAGAACAACCGCCCGCACCGCCTGATACAGGTTCGCCATCGTTCTCGTCCAGGTCGACGCAACAGGATCGGCCCCAAGCGGCAGAGCGGCCCAAGGTCGCGTAGCGACCGCATCGCCGACCCACGAACTCCACGCATGACCCGTATGAGGTCTGCTCCGCGGGCCATCCGCCTTTCTCTCAGGGGACGACCTCGGGCTCGGGCGACGGGCGAGGGTCCGCGCTCGGCGGTTGTCCGAAGAACGGCGTCGGCCCGGGGGGCGGAAGCGTATTCTCGCCGGTCTGATCGCGCCACCAGAGTGCGAAATGCTGCTGGGCATCGCGCAGGTCGTCGGCATTGAGGCGGCTCACCGGCCGCCGACCGATCGTGACCTCCAGTTCCACTTCGCGAATCTCACCCACCTCGATGGTCACCGGCGTGCCCGGTTTCACAGGCTTGAGCGCGTCCGCGAGCATGCGCGAATCTGCTTCCGGCGGTAACGGCGTTCCGTTCAGGGCGGTGACAACGTCGCGGGGCTTGAGGCCCACCTTCTCGGCGGCGGACCCTGGAGCCACGTTGCCGACCATGAGGCCGCCCTGTCCCGAGTGGTTCATGGGCGAAACACCGGCCATGGCGGCGGGAACCGAGACGAAGGTCGCTCCGTCAAGCGTCAGGGTGGGGTCCGCGGCGGCCCCGACGGTGATCCGTTTCAGAGCCGGAGCCGGCCGAAGCACCCGCACGCGAACCTGGGAGCCGGGCGTTCGGCGTTTCACGTGCTGAGTGAACCGCTCGATCTTCTCGGCCGCGGCGTTCGAGGCGCGGTCGGGCGCAAGGAACGGCCCGCCGTCGGGCCGGCTGGCAGGCGCCGGGGGTGCGGCACCGAAAAACCAGGACACCGGCTTGCCGTCGAAGCTCACGATGATATCGCCGTCGCGCGCGCCCGCATGGGCCGCCGGGTGGTCCTTCAGAACCCTTTGGGCGTAAACGCAATCCACCGGCCGCTGAGTGGCCGGGTCGATGACCTGCTCGGCGGGCGTGAGTTGAATCCCGAGAAAACCCACCTGCCCCTGCATGAGCTTGCGAAAGTACAGGTGCTCGATGACCTGGCGGAGACGCAGCTTCCGCTCGTGAGAGGTTTCAGTCTTGTAGCGGCCCACGAGAGCGGGAATGACATCGAAGTCGGCCTGAAGAAGCTGCCGGGTGGCCTGCTCGCGGGCGTCGAAGCGCGGGTCGGCCAACCGGGCGACGAGTTCGGCGATCGCGGAGACGGCGTCGCCCGGCGCGGAGGCGGTGGACGTCGTCGGCCCGGAGGCCGGTGCCCCGCCGATCTGCGATATTGCCAACAGCAGAAGCCAGACGATCATGTCAGGCGCGCCACAGTTGGACCAGTCGGTCGGAATGATCCCGAAGCCAGCGGACCTTGCGGAGGATCATCTGCATGAAGCGGAACCCCTCGATCCGGCCAAACGAACCGGTCGCGGCGATGGGCATGACCGCCTCGGCGATCAGCGCCTCGATCATCAGCGACGGCAGGGCCGGGATCTGCTCCTCGACGGCGCCGTCCTCCTCCTGGTAGCCGCGGAGAAACGCGGTGTAGCGGTCCTCATCGAGTTCCGGCGGCCATTCCCGGGGGTCGACCGGGCCTCCGATGATCGAGAACTGCAACGCCCCGTTGGCCAGGTCGGTCACGGTCGGCATCAGGTGGAGGGAGTCGTAGTCGATCACCGCGGCGACGGCGCCGTCCCGGAAAAGCATGTTGCCCGGATGCCAGTCCGCATGCACGATCTGGCAGGGCCAGTCCGGGTACCCGGCTTCGTTGACCTCGTCGGAGGCGACCTCGTAGGCGTCGAAGAGGGCCCCGACGGTGGCCAGCAGCTCGCCCTCCTTGCCGGCCACGCTGTCGTCCTTGCCGATGGCCGCCGGGATGCCGTTGAGGTTGCTGCGCACGCCGTTGTTGTCGTGGTAGCCCAGCCGCGACGGTTCCCACTCGGATTCATACCCGAAAAGAAGCTTGTGGAACTGCGCGAGCACCCGGCCGCCGTCCTCGGTCTCCTCCGGAAGCCCGCGGTACGACTCGCCGGGGACGTACTCGAACATCTCGTAGATCAGGTCGCTGAACAGGACCATGGTGTCGTCGCCGTCCTTGACCGGGATGAGTCGCGGGACGGGGAAACCCTTCCCGGACAGGTACTCCTGGACGGCGTGGGCATAGGCGACCTTGAGCGGGTGGTCCTTGCCGCGGGCCCGGCGCTTCAGGAGGAAGCGGCCCTTGTCGGTGGTGATGATCGCCTTGGGTGAACGCCGCGAGCCCTTGAGCTGCTTGTCGACGCGCACGATGTTGCCCAGGGTGAAGCGGCGCAGGACGGCCGACAACTCGTGGGGCTGAAAGTCGGCTCTCAGGCGACTGGGCACGAAGATGACTCCCTGCCGTCGGCGGCATCGGAACAGCCTGCAGTGTACACGAACGGGGGCTTTTCGACCAACCGCGGGAGCGATCAGGCGCCGTTGATGTCGTCGATCATGAGCCTCAGGCGGCCGACGCTGTGCCGGTCGAACTGGAACGTCAGGCGGGCCTTGTCGGGCAACTCATCGTGTTCGCCCTCCAACGGGCCGGGGAACTGTTCGATCTTGCCGGCGGTGAGAAGGGAGGCGTATTTGTCGTTGAGCATCCGCACCGACTGCGCGTCCAGGGGCGAGTTCAGCCGCAGGACGTAGGTGTCCCCCACGTAGCGGGCGGAGTGGTACCGGTGGTAAAAACGGGTGATCTCCCGGACCGCGACCTCGACATCGTCGGTCAGGCGGAACAGATGCATGTCCTCCGGGCCGATCATGCCGGTGCGAAGCAGTTCCGCGGTGACATAAGTCCGCCAGTGCTGCCAGTACGTGCCGCCCGGGGCGTCGATCATGACGATCGGGATGGGCGTGCTCTTGCCGGTCTGAACGAGCGTCATGGCCTCGAAACCCTCGTCCTGCGTCCCGAATCCGCCCGGGAACAGGGCGATCGCCGAGGCCTCCTTGACGAACATCAGCTTGCGGGTGAAGAAGTACTTGAAGTTCACGAGCTTGGGGTCGTTGGCGATGACCGCGTTGGTTTTCTGCTCGAAAGGCAGGGCGATGGCCACCCCGAAGCTGGCCTCCCGCCCGGCGCCGTCGTGACCGGCCCGCATGATGCCGTCGCCGGCGCCGGTGATGACCATCCAGCCCGACTCACGCATCCGGCGGGCAAAAAGATCCGCCTGGATGTAGTCGGGATGCCCGCTCGGCGTTCGGCTCGACCCGAAAATGCTTACCTTGCGGGTCTCGGTGTAGGGCGCGAAGATCTTGAAGGCGTAGCGCAGCTCCTTGAGCGCCCGGCTGAGCAGCTTGAGTTCGCCGCGCCCGGTGCCGTCCTTGGCCAGCCGGCACACCGTGACCATCATCTCGGCCAGCAGGTCGCGATCGGGGCAATCCGCGAACCTGCCCAGGAAAGCCTCGATCGCCTCTTCCCGCTCGGGGTTGCGGCGAGGCTTGAAATTTGTTCCCGCGTCCGTCATCGATGTTGTTCCCGGCGCGTCGCCGCGCGGCATTAAGAGCCTGTCCCAAAATCCGTGTGGGACCGGCTTCCAGCCGGTCGATTTCCAGGGTTTTGGGACAGACACTTAGTATATCACTGCCGGGATGAGTTGGCCATGCCGCCGGCACGGTGAACCCGGATACGATTGAGGAGCTCGCGCGATCCGCCGAAGTATTCGTCGATCCATCCACTTCCAAGCCGGTCGGCCAGCGGATTCTCCGCGGCACGAACGAACGCCTGCCGATGCCGCAGGTCCGCCTGGCGGTTCGCCAATAGCGCGCCCATGGTGAGAATCGTCATGCCCGCCAGGGCCGCCGAGGTGACATGCAGGTAGGCCCGCGACCAGGCAAAAACGGAGAACCTGCCCCGCTGACCGCGAGACAGCGCCGCACCAATCCAGACAACGAGCACCAGAAGCGACACCGCCCCGAGGGCCAGACCCCCGACGCGAAACCCGCGGATCTCGGCCGGCGGCATCCAGGGCGGACCGGCCGGAGTGAGGGTCAGCGTGACCAGGGAGAGCAGGAGAACCACGACGACAACCAGCGCCCCGCGAGGCGAGAGGTGCTTCCCGGCCACTCCGGTCACTCGCGTGCACCATCGCACGGCCAGGCCCAGCAGTACGAGCACCACGGCCGGCCACAACAGCACCGCCCAGATCGACGGCAGCGAAAGAACCCACGAGTAGTCCACCTGCCAACCCCGAAGCAGCAGGGCCGGCAGCAATGTCGGCAGAGCCACGGCCACCGGGGCAACCCACCAGGACACGTGTCGGCGGCGCCATCGCAGTTCGATGCCGGCGGGATTCGAGACCACCAGGGCCGGCACCAGCCAGAACACGCCCGCGGCCAGCAGAACCACCCAGGTCGCCAGGCACAGCGCCGACATGCAGGCCGTGGCCATCACCCGCTGGTGCTCCCGGCGGGCAAGCAGGACATGGTGCGTCATGCCGGTGTAAGGGAGAACATTGGTCCCCTCGGCCGCCTCCGCGTGCCAGCGTTCCCTCAGCAAGGCAACCTGCCGCATCCGCCGCCCGACCTCCTCGGTGAGCCCGCCCGAAGCAGGCCGCGTCGTGGCACCTGCTTCTAAATCCCCCTCCAGCTCCCGCCAGACGGGCGGCAGAATCTCGCTCGCCAGCAAGGCGACCTCCGGCGTATTCGAGTCCCGGACCAGTTCGTCCATCAGCCGGACCAGCGCCGCATGGGCGTTGAAGGCGTCGTCGCCCAGGCCGGCCTCGCGCCACGACCGGGCCCGGGCAAGCAGGACCGCCGAAAAATCGCGCAACACCCGAGGGTAAGGCTCGCGCATCGCGGGAATGACGATCGGCACGCGCCGGGCCCCCCGGGCCGCGATGCGCGGAGGCACGCCCGCCTGAAGAAACAGCCGTTCGGCCTCATGGTACTGCCGGATCAGATGGAGGCGGGCCCGGTCGGCCGACCCCAGCTCGGCCACCCGCTCGCGCAGGACCGCATCCTGGTCGCTCCCGGCATGAAGGAACGGAATCAGAGCCATGTAGTCGTAAAGACCGTTCATGCGATCCAATTGGCGGTAAGAGGCCGAATCGAACGGCTCCGCCGGGCGGGCGGCCAGCGCCTGAAAGGCCACATGGACCCCACGGATCCCCGGGCCGCGGGCCAGAATACCTTCCACCGCCCGATATGGTTCAACCCACAGCCGGCCGCCCACGTCGGGGATCATCTCGCCCACCTGCCTCACCAGTATCTCCACCAGCGGTGAGGCCAGGGCGATCAGAAGCACACTCACGAGCAGGAGAATCACCGGCCGGCCTCGCCCCAGAGGCGCTCCCCCGGCATCCCCGGTCGATGCCGGTGGCCGGAACGTCGGTCGCGGATTCCTGGCGGCGTTGATGGGACTGTCCTCGCGAAAGCCGCGACCCAAGGCGGCCTATTGGCGAACCTGGACGATGAGATCGATTTCCACGGCGGCATCTAGCGGGAGTTCATTGACGCCGACGGCGGCCCGGGCGTGCCGGCCGGCGTCGCCGAACACGCTGACCAGCAACTCGCTGGCCCCGTTGGCCACCTTGGCCTGATCCGTGAAACCGGACCCACTGTTGACAAACACTCCGACCCGGACGATGCGAACAACACGATCGAGGCTGTCGGCAGCGGCGGCCACCTGGGCCAGCGCGTTGAGGATCGCCTGGCGGGCGGCCTCCCGGGCCAGTTCGAGTGAAACATCCCCGCCCACCTTGCCCTTGGCGACCAGTTGCCCGTCACGCATGGGCAACTGCCCGCTGACAAACAGCAGGTCGCCCGCCTGCACGAAAGGCAGGTAAGAGCCGACCGGGCCGGACGGCCTCGGCAACGACAAACCCAGTTCCTTGAGCCGCACCTCCGGATTCACCACCCGGACTCCTTCACAAGGTCCCTTCCAGACCGGCATCCTCCGCGGGCGGTTCGTCGTCCCGTTCCGCCCGCCCAAGATCCACCTCACCCACCTCGATGGCCTTGAGCTTTCGCCCGAAGTCGTCCTCCTCCTCTTCCTCCTCCCGCGGCTGCACGATCGGCACGCCATGCTCATCGCACACCGGTTCCTCTTCCTGAAAAACCTCGACCTCGGCCGGCTCCTCGTCTTTCTCCTCGGTCGCCTCCTCGTCCGCGGGGCCGGCGATCGGCGTGGCATCGAGCAGGTGAATGAAGATTTCGCCGAAACCCTCGTTCTGCTCGATGCGGACCCGCCTCTGCCGGATCAGCTCGAGCAGGGCGAGGAACAGCCCGATCATCTGTGCTCGGGTGCGGCCTTCGAAGATTTTCGAGAACGGCATCGAAGCCCCTTCGCGCTGCAGACGGTCGGAGATGTCCAGGGCATGCAGCGCGACCGGCGTGTCGTCGTAGCGGACCTCGTGAACCACCGGCTTGACGCCGACCGACGACATCAGCTTGTTGAACGCCTGCAGCAGGTCCCAGATCTGCACATCCTCCAGATCGACGTGGCCGTGGTCGTCGGGCGGGTCGACTCGGGGCCGGCCGAAACGCCGAAAGTGCAGATCGGCCTTGCGGCCCAGCTCGCCCGCCGCCTCGCGGAACGACCGGTAGGCCAGCAACTGCCGAACCAGGTCGGCCCGCGGATCGAGCAGGTCCTCGCCCTCGGCTTCATCGGGCAGGTTCCGCGGCAGGAGCATTCGCGACTTGATCTCCATCAGCGTGGCGGCCATCACCAGAAAGTCCCCGACCAATTCCGGGTCCAGCTCCTCCAGCAGCCGGACATACCGAAGGTATTGCTCGAGGATGCGGGCAATGGGGATATCGCAGATGTCCACCTCTTCGCGGCGGATGAGGTAGAGCAGCAGGTCCAGCGGACCGCTGTAGGTCTCGAGTTGGATCCGGTAATCCTCCACCAGCGGCCATTCTAACGGGCGGGACCGGCCCGGCCAACCGCGTATCAGGGATTCG
The DNA here is from genome assembly GCA_035477895.1 of Phycisphaerae bacterium. GTDB lineage: Bacteria > Planctomycetota > Phycisphaerae > UBA1845 > PWPN01 > JAPKGY01. Next base: position 573 of record DATIKE010000263.1, on the reverse strand, counting down.
GCCGTCCTGCGAGTATGTGATGACAGGTTGACCTGCCTTGCGGCTTCACGCATACTCCGGCCCAAAGGAGGCCGCCGCATGAACGACGCTACGACCAGGCGACAGGTTCTCAAATCCGCGGCCGCCGCCGGCCTGGCGAATCTGGCCGGCTGCGCCGCGCCGCGAAAAGACACCCGGTCCGCCCATGCCGACGAGCCGCCGGCCGACTGGATCGACGCCCACGTCCATGTGTGGACCGATGATCTCCAAAAGTATCCGCTGGCCCCGGGCTGGCGCAAGGAGCAGATGAACCCGCCGCGATTCACGCCCGACGATCTGCTGGCCATCTGCGAGCCGGTCGGCGTCCGGCGGATCAACCTGATCCAGATGAGCTTCTACCAGTTCGACAACCGGTACATGCTCGACGCGATCGCCCGCCACCCGGGCCGATTTGCCGGCACCGCCATCATCGACCCGACCACCGACGACCCGCCCGGCCGGATGCGCCGGCTCCACGAAGCCGGCGTTCGGGCGTTTCGCATCTACCCCGCCCTGGCGAAGGGATCGCCGAATGACTGGCTGAGGCCGCAAGGC
>DATIKE010000262.1:0-5209 GCA_035477895.1 Phycisphaerae bacterium | reverse complement strand
GCCGCCGACGATCACACTCTGTACTTCTATGCCCGCACGGCCAAGCCCATCACCCGGCGGGCCGCCCGCGACTGGATGCTCTTGTTCATCGATCTGGACCGCGATCCCGCCACCGGCTGGCAGGGCTACGACTTCGTCGTGAACCGCCTGTACGAGAATAACGAGACCTCGGTTCTGGAGACGGCCGGCGCGGGCTGGAATTGGAAAGCAGTGGGCCAGGTCACGTATCGTGTCAAAGCCGACGAGATGGAACTGGCCATCCCTATGAATGCCCTCGGGATCAAGACTTCCGCCGGCGACGTGTCGTTCGACTTCAAGTGGGCGGATCATTTCCGATCCGATGACGACGTGTCCGCCTTCATGCTCAACGGTGATACCGCGCCGAACAATCGATTCAATTACCGCTATTGATCCGGAATCGCGTGGCGTTGTTGCCCGGCTACGCCTGGCTCAGGTAGTCTGACGGCGTGCCCATCAGCTCCCGGAGTTGTTTCAAAGCACGGTGACAGAGCATGTGGACGGCGGCCTCGCTGCGATCGAGACGCCGGGCCACCTCCGCCACGGGTTGGCCATCGATGAGCCGCCAACGGATCACCTGCCGATAATCCTCGGGGAGCTGTTGCATCCGAACCATCAACACCGCCAACGCCTCGCTGCGTGCCGCGCCTTGGCTGGGCGTCGAGAGCGGTGAGCTGACGTGGTCCAGCAAGTTCACATAGGACCCGCTCTGAATACCCCAGGCCGGGGCTTGCCGTCGGACGTCACGCTTATCCGCCAGCATCGCCCGATGCATGTCGATCAGCTTGTTCTCCGCGATCTGGCGTAGCCAGCCCAGAAATGCCTCGAAACCATCAAATTGGGTATCGGGCAGGTTGGCCCAGGCTGCCGCATAGACCTCCTGGATGACGTCTTCCGGCTCCAGATGGGCATTTTTCAGAGCTTCGCTCATTTGCTGGGCGATGGCCGACCGCAAAGAGCCGAAGCTGGCGACGAGCAGCGTGTCCATGGCCGCCGCGTTGCCGGCTTTCACTTGGCCCAGGATATCCCTGAATTTCGCGTCTTCCATCTGGGTTTCCGCACCGGGTATCGGAGGCGACTGGCCGCGATAACCGTTTTGTACACAATAGTTTACCGCAATAGCCCACGAGATGCCAGGGATCGATCGTTATCGGTCGGAACGGAGCCGGACGGGCTTTTCCCTGCCAATGGCCAAGGCCGCGAAAAAAAATTCGTCCAACCGCGTTAGACCCGCACGGCTTTTCCGTTCCTTACCTTAGCGACCAAACCTGACAAATGCATAAGTTGCCCGGCAGGATCGACGAGCTTGTTCTGACCTCCTCTGTGAACGCTCTGCGATGCTTCCGGGCACTTGCATTTTTACTCATTTCTTCAGGGCGGTTTGCCGGATCGCATCTCGACAAAGCCGCTGTCCCGGCGGCATCGACGGTTACCCGCCGGTCCTGGTTGATGACGGCTGCTTGGCCGACTCGGCCCGGCCCTCCCAGAGTCTGACCAAGCCGTCCTGGCCGGACGTGGCGATTGTTTTGCCGTCCGGGCTGAACTTGACGCAGGTGACCGGAGCCTTGTGGGCACGGAGGGTGAGCACCTCGCTCGCACTGGGGACATCCCATACCTTCAGCATCATGTCCGTGGTGCACGAGGCGATTCTTTTCCCGTCGGGGCTGAAATCGATCCAATCCACCGAGCGTTGCGGGCCTCTCATCGTGCCCATCTGTGTTCCCTTTGACGCATCCCACAGGACGATGGTGCCGTCGCGGTGAGCACTGACGATCGTTGCCCCATCGGGGCTGAACCAGGCCCCATTCAAGCCCTGGCCGGCCGAGATCGTGTGATACTCGCCACCGGACAGGTGATCCCACAGCTTGATCTCGCCGCTCGGTGAACCCGTTGCGATCCATCGGCCATCCGGACTGAACGCGATCGTCAAGGGAGCTTCGGTGAGCCGGTACTGACCAGCCACGCTGCTGTCCGCGATCTTCCAGACAGTGACAGCACGACCCGCGATGCCGGCAAGCAGCGTGCTGTCCGGGCTGAAGGCGACATGCTGAGCGACCCCCTCTAATTTGGTCAGTTCCAGTTCCTGCTCGCCGGTGCGGCTGTTCCAGACGCGAATCGTCAGATCCACGCTGCCCGACGCGATATGTTGGCCATCAGGGCTCCACGCCAAACCGGGCACCGCGTTCGTATGTGCGGACATGACCAGCAGCGGTGAGCCTGTGTCGAAGTCCCACACCCGGACGGTGTTATCCGGTGTCTGGCCGGCGGGGCGGGCACTCTCGCCTTGTCCGCCGCTGGAGGCGATCCGCCGACCATCCGGGCTGAATACGATTCGCAGCGCGGGCCCCGCATGGGCGTGCCATTCACGAGCTTCGGGCGAAGTGGTGCTCGGCCAGGCTTTCAGCCTGCCGTCCATGCCTCCTGAGAAGATCCGGGTTCCGTCCGGGCTCCACGCCGCCGCCCTCCCTCCATGGTTGTGGGCTGAATAGGTGCACAATTCCTCGCCGGTGGTGGCGTTCCGGATTTTGAGCGTCCGGTCCGCTTCCATTCCGAACGCCGGCGTATGGGGGGCACCCGCGGTGACGAGCAGTTTCCCGTCGGGGCTGTACGCCACCGAATCCACAAAGCCCTCGTGACCGCTGAGTGACAGGACCTCTTCTCCCGTCGCACTGTCGAACGTCTTCAACGTGCCGCGGGCATCCCGGACTGTCGGAGCAATGCCTCCTCCGGATGCGATTCGTCTGCCGTCGGGGGAGTATGCCACGCACAGGACCGCGCCCGGATGTCCTGGAAGTTCCATGATGCTCTTCATGGTGGCGCTGTCCCATATGCTGATCCTGCTGCTGCCGCCTGTCAGGCTGATCGACTCGCCCGAGACAACCTGCTTGCCGTCCGGGCTGTAGGCAACGCACGAAATCTCGTTCTTCAGGGCGGGTGTCTTGGCGATGATCTGCCCCTGCTGCACGTCCCAGAAGGTCAAGTCCCGGCCCTGACCGCCGGCAACGAGCGTCCCACCATCGGGACTGAAGCGGACGCAATTCACGTACTCTTTGTCTTTCTGAAGAATCCTCTCCGAGCCGCTGTGCGCATCCCACAGCCGCAGCGTCCGGTCGCGGCCACCGGATACGATCCATCGGTCGTCCGGGCTGAACGCGAGCGCGTTCACCTGATCGGTGTGACCCGTCAGTTCGGTGATCCCCTCTCCCGTTACGCTGTCCCAGAGCCTGATCACCCCATCGCAACCCCCCGTGACGACGCGTCGGCCGTCCGCGCTGACGGACAGGGCGACAACGCATTCCGGATCCGCGCGAATATCCAGGAGGGTCGGCGATCTGGACAGCCGCATTAAGTAATACCATTCCCAACCTCGAAGGTCGGCCGGGCCGACTTCGAGCAACTGATGGACCTGGGTCAGGGATTTCTGCTCGTAGGCATTCCTGGCCAGGGCGATCCGGTTCAGGTACGTCACGCGTCGAAGCTGCTCGGCCTGCTCCTGGGCGCTGATTCGCTCGCGCTCGGCGATCGCGCGAGCCTGCTCGGCCTCGGCGGCCTGGGCATCGGCGCGGCGGCGCTGGCGGTCCTGCTCAAGCTGGGCGGCGACGGCTCGATCCCGCTCCGCCACCGCACGCCGCCAGAGCGAGAGAGATCCCATCAGCGACACGCCGACCAGAATCGCGAACGCCGCCGCGACCATCACCGGAACGCGATAGCGGCGCAGCATCTTGCCCAGCAGGTACATTCCGCTGTCGCTTCTGGCGACGATCGGTTCGCCGTTCAGGTAACGCTCGATGTCGCGGCCGAGTTCGCCCGCCGTCTGGTACCGCCGGTGGGGCTCTTTGCGCAAACACTTGAGGATGATCGCCTCGACGTCGCGGCCGATCTCCTTGCGAATGGTGCTCGGCCGGACCGGCTCATTGCTGACGATTCGATTCAGCACGTCCCGCGCGGGGCCGACGACCTCATATGGGAACGCCCCCGTCAGCATCTGATAGAGGACCACCCCCAGCGCATAGACATCCGTTCGGGTGTCGATCTGTTCGAGCGTGCCCTGTGCCTGCTCCGGGCTGCTCCACGGGAGGCTGCCCACGAACTGGCCGACCACGGTCATCCCCGCCGCGTGGTCGTCATCCTCCGCGCGGGTGGTCACTTTCGCCAGGCCGAAATCCAGGATGTGAGGCATACTCTCGTCATTGATGCGGATATTGCCCGGCTTGAGGTCGCGATGAATGATGCCCTTGATATGGGCCGCATTGACCGCGTCGCAGATCGTGACGAACAATCTCAGGCTCTGCTCGATCGTTCGCGGGCCGCTGCTCTGCCACACGTTCAGCGGCAGGCCCTCGACGTAGTCCATCACCACGAATTGCCAGCCCGACGCCGTCCCGCTGTCGTGAATGGTCACAATGCTGGGATGCTTCAGCGCCGCCAGGACCTGGACTTCCCGATCGAAGCGGGCCCGGTCGCGCCAACTCGCGAACGGCCCCTCGCGCATCACCTTGATGGCCACCTTGCGCCGCGTCGCTTTCTGCAAGGCCTGATAGACGACACCCTGCCCGCCCCGATGGATCTCGCCCAGAATCTCGTAACCCGGCAGCGAACCCTCCGGTGGTGTCATGACCGGGCCATCACCCTGTGCCCCCTGAGACGACGCCGCGCTGACCTGCCGGACCATGCCGAAATGGGCTCGAAGCTCCTCGGCCAGGTCCGGATTGACCTTCAGCAGCTCCTCCCCGCAAGTGAGGTCGCCCTGTTGTGTGCGGTCCAGGTACTCGTTCAGGATGCGGCCGATCCGCTCGTCTCGGGAATCCATGTGCTCGGCTGCCATGCAGAATCACCTCTTTGCTTGCTCACAGACCCCGCAGGGCGCGGGCGACGGTGTCGCCGATGTCGGCCGGGCTGGCCGGGACGGTGACGCCGGCGGTCTGGAGGGCGGCGATCTTCGAGGCCGCGGTTCCCTCGCCGTTGGAGATGATCGCCCCGGCGTGGCCCATGCGTTTGCCCGGCGGGGCGGTCTGTCCGGCGATGAAAGCGACCACCGGCTTGGTGACATGCTCCCTGATGTACGCGGCGGCCTGTTCCTCGTCGGTGCCGCCGATCTCCCCGATCAGCACGATCGCGTGTGTTCGTGGATCGTGCTGAAACAGCTCCAGCAGCTCGATGAAGCCCAGTCCGCGAACCGGATCCCCGCCGA
>DATIKE010000261.1:0-3591 GCA_035477895.1 Phycisphaerae bacterium | reverse complement strand
GCCCAGTCCGATGTCATCGCCGTACACGTGCCCAAGAACCGCGAGACGACCGGGATGATCGGCGTCTCCGAGATCTCCCGGATGAAGAAGGGCGTGATTCTTCTGAACACCGCCCGGGGCGGCATCATCAAGGAGGACGCGCTGCTGGAGGGATTGCTCTCCGGGCATGTCGCCGGCGCGGGGATCGATACCTGGGATGCCGAGCCGCCAGGGGAGAACCCGTTCAGGGATCTTCCCCAGGTGGTGATGACGCCCCACATCGGAGCTTCCACCGACGAGGCCCAGATGCGGGTGGCCGAGTGCATCGGCGAACAGTTGCCGCGCGCCTTGCGGGGCGGGGTCGTCGACTACCCGGTCAATATGCCGCGGATTCGGATGCTCGAAGGCGGCGACGTAATGACCTCGTACACGGTGCTGGCCGAGAAGCTCGGCATATTCGCCGCCCAGTTCATCGATTTCACGCCCCGGCACCTGGAGATTTCCTATCTGGGCTCAATCGCCCGCCAGGACTGCACGCTGCTGAGGCTGGCGTTTCTCAAGGGGTATCTCTTCGACAAGCTCGATTATGTCAGCTACGTCAATGCCGAGATGCGGGCGGCCAGCTCCGGGTTGCAGGTTCGCGTCGCCGAGAACCCCGGGCTCAGCCAGTTCGAGAGTGAAATCAGGTTCGTATTCTCGGCGGAGGATCGTCTTTTCACGATCGGCGGGGTGATTTTCGCCGGGCCGCACTCGCGAATCAGCCGGATCGATGACTTCCCCTTCGAGGTTGAACCGGAGGGTACGTTCCTGGCGATTCGCAGCCTGGATCGCCTCGGCGTGGTTTCGGGAATCGCGTCGCTGCTGGACGAGCACGGCATTCCGATGCGCAGCTTCGCCTTCTCGCACAGCGACGTGCATAGGCGATCGATGTTCCTGATCCGGTGCGGCAAGGATGTTCCGGACATCGTTCTTCAACAGCTTCGGGAACGGCCGCACATCACGCTGGTGCGAAGAATCGTCATCTGAAGCCCGTCCGGCGTGCCGGGCCGGAGGGCGCATGGGAAAGGAATGGGACGATGCAGACCGCCTTTCTTCTGGCAATTGCTCTTGCTTCCGGGGGCCAGGCCGAACCAGGCAGCGCGGAGTTCAAGTCCCAGGCGGCACGTGTCCAAGTCACACTTACGGTGGGCCAGTATGCGTATGAAGTCACGAATCTTGGCGCCTCGCCGATCATGAGGTTCGAGATCGGCCAGCGGCACACCTACAAGCCCGAGGCGCCGCACGGGTGGGGGGCCCGCATTACCGGGGACGCCTTCGAGGCGTGGACCGAGGATCCGTCCGCGGCGATTCTTCCCGGCCAATCCGCGTTATTCCAGATGCGGGTCGGCAGCGAGGGGGCGGTGCTGGGGGAAAGTGTCGCCCGAGTCACGTTCGACGACGGCCGCGTGGCGGCGATTGACCGTGTCTGGAGCCCTCAGTCGCAACCTTGCAGTTCAGTATTCATCCAATCCGCCGGGGCGGCAGGCATCATTCTCGCGTACGCCCTGTGGGTGTACCGGCGCGGCAGGAAACGGGCGGGCGGCGGCGCTACCTGAGTTGGGCGTCGTCGGGGTAGTGCTCCGAGATGAGCACGGGCAGGGCCTCGCGCAGCATTCGCTTGCAGCGTTCGATGGCCGGGGTCGGATCCGCGTCGTGGGGTATCGCGGTGACGGCCTCGATCTTGCTGAAGTACACGTACCGATCGCCAGGCTTATAGATGGTCCATCGCACCTGTTCCCGGTCGTGGCACGGCTGCCCGTTGATGTAGAAGAGGTACAGGATCACCCCGCTGGCGGCGGGCTGCCGCAGGGTCAGCAAACGGACCTCTATTTGGGGGTTTTTCGGCCCCAGCTCGGGCGTTTCCATGGTGATGGTGCTGAGTCGCTCTATCGTTGTAGGCCCCTGGCGATAGCAGACCTCCGGCGTATGGGGGACCTTGTCTCCGGGATCACTGTAATAAGTGACGAAGAGGGTCACGGGGTCCTTGCCGAGCGCGGGGTCGGTGGGCATGAATTTTTCGAAGAACACATGCTCCGTGCCTGTCGCCTTCAAATCAGGTTTTCGGCTGTCGGGGTCTTGATACCACTCGAACGAGGCCAGTTTGGACTTGTCGAACCGGTCCAGGGGTTTCCGAAGAGGAATGCTCTCCTTTTGCATCCTAGCGGCCAGGGCCATGATTCCCGGGCGCAGGCCCAGGGCGGTGCCGGCCAGCAGGATGGCGCACAGCAGGAACGGAAGCGATAGAACCGGATGCCGTTGCCGCGCGGAATCGGCGAGTTGTCGGGCATCAGACATCGGCCACCTCCGCCGTTTCCGGCATGTCGGGGGATTCGTCCGCCTCGACCACGAGTTGGGAGAGCACCAGGCACCAGATTGCGAACATGAAAAAGGCGGAGAGCATGGACACCGCGGCTGCAATGTCGCGAGGAAGTTCGCTGGTCGGTCCATAACCGCCGTAGATTGTGGCGAAGCCCCAGGTCAGGAGCCGAATGAAGTTGGCAAGCAGCACGATGGGGCCGGCGGCCAGGCCCGCCAGAACGATCTGCCAGAGGGGGCGAATCCGGGCGAAAACGACGAAGCCGCCGATCAACGTGTAGCTGCCCAGCAGCGCCATCCCGCGGTAAGACTCGCCCAGGGCGATTACTCCATTGGATTGACCGTGGGAATAAACCAGATCGGAACCCTTCAGGGACACGTTGACCCCGGGCAAGGCGTCAAAGGCGGCCCGGGCGACCTTCAGGGTGGCCGTTTCGGGTCTGATAATCAGCGCGGCGTATATTCGGGGGCCGACGGGAAGGGCGAAAGCCAACATCAGGAGCAGGGGAAGGCTGTGTTTGAGGGCGCGTCCGCCGGCGGCGGCCAGAATGCATCCCCCAAGCAGGACGGGAACAGCCAGCAGGCGGAGAAAGCCGTAGTCGAAGGGCCAGACGCAAACCGAGTACCATATTAAACCCACAAAAACCACTAATACGCCAGCCGAGGATCCGGCGGCCACGGATTGTCTGAGCACCTGCCGGCGAAGTAGAAACAGGATCAGGATTGCCAGGGGCAACGCGATGCTCAGCGGGTTCTGGCCGTCGAACAGCGAGTTCGCGATGGCTCTCATTTCGGGCCAGAGGGCCCAGATCAGCAGTCCCGCCAGCACGGCGATGCGAATCGCGGCCGCGCGCACGAGGGGGGCCGGGGGGGCCTGTCGAGAAGCCGGCTTCGGGTCGTTATCGGCAATCATGGCGGCGCCCCCTGGCGACGGAAATGTCGCGCATCAAGGAACGTAGTACGCCCAGGCCGATCGGCCGGACGCAAACGTTCGCCAGTGATCGAAAAGCAACTTCTGGCGGAATCGCTTCGGCGGCAAGGTCATCAGCGATTCCTGGATATACGCGGTCACTTCGCCGATCACTCGGTCCTTCTCGGACCCCTCGACGAGCCGCGGGTTCTCCTCGCGAGGGTCCATCTGCAGATCATACAGGAAAACCTTGTTGTTGTACGGCCAATAGACGTATTTCTGGTTATCGACGATGTATCCTCTGGGGCTTGCGGCGTACCAGGAGGCGAAGAACAGGCGGCGGTCCT
>DATIKE010000260.1:0-3267 GCA_035477895.1 Phycisphaerae bacterium | reverse complement strand
CGAAGTTGGTCATCGAACCCACGATCGTGGCCTGGGGCAGATCATCCGAGTTTGCCTCGACGGTCGGAGTGGGGATCGTCACCTGGCTGAAGTACGCGTTGCAGTGCCACGCAGGATCCCAGCATGATTCACCCGGATGGGCCGGGTCCTGAGGCAGTTCGAATCCGGTGACCAGGAGCGAGCCGGTTCCGCCGTCGCCGTCGGGGTAGAATGATAGCCCGCGGGCGCCCCAGTTGAATTCATCGGGCAAGCGGAAAGCGCCCAGGTAGGTGAAATCGGTCGGCTGAAGACGTTCTGTCGGGTTGCTGCCGCCGGCGGGTGCGCTGGAACTGCCGCCCCCGGACGCACCATCCCCGCCGGTACCGCCGGCGCCTCCCCCCGTACTGCCGCCACCGCTGTCGGCAGAACCGCCGGTGCCGGGAGTCTGGTTTTTGCATCCGAGCCCGCTGCAGATCACCACGGCGAGCAGGCATATGAGGATTCGTTTCATCTCTTGACCACCTCCGGCACGAGGAACAGCGATAATAGGTGACTGTCCCCTATTATCCGAAAACTCCTCGGACGGATCTCACATCCGCTGGTTTCTGAACTTTCGTGGCGCACTGACTGTCCCCTATATCTATTATCATTATCCTCCGCGTCAAAACGCACGCGTGTGGTCACACACCACATGCCCGTCCGATCAACCCCGCAGCCACGCCGCCTGCCAGCGTCCAGCCCATGCCAACCTTGAACCGGATCAAGGCAAGTGCCGACGAAATGGCTATGGCTGACGCGAACAAGTCGATGCTGGCTAAGTGTGGTATCGGCACATTCCCGAAAGCGAAAGGTATGTCGGTCACGATACCAAACAACGTGTGTAGCCCGAACCACAGCGCGAGGTTTAACACTACACCAACGACGGCAGCGGTAATGGCCGATAGTGTTGCGTTAAGCGACTGCCGACCGCGCAAGGCTTCGATGTATGGCGCGCCAAGGAAGATGTACAGAAAACAAGGCGCGTAAGTCACCCACGTGACTACGACCGAAGCAAACAATCCCGCCAGCAGAGGGTTGCTCGGCTTCGCGCGATAGGAGCCCATAAACCCGACGAACTGTACGACTTGGATGAGCGGCCCCGGCGTTGTTTCCGCCATTCCCAGCCCATCAAGCATCTCACCCGGTCGTAGCCAGCCGTAGGTATCGACGGCTTGCTGGGCCACATAAGCCAGTACGGAGTATGCCCCTCCAAATGTCACAACGGCTGCTTTGCTGAAGAATACGCCTTGTTGGAAGAAAATATCCGTTTTTCCTTGGCTAAGTCCGATGACCGCCAATGGGGTTATCCAAATGACCAACCACACGACCAGCACACGGAGGGTGCGGCTGGTGGGGGGGCGTGTGTGATCGGACATCAACAATATCTCGGGCATTGCGACAATGTCTTTCTCGGCTGGCCCCTTGAGCACGACGAAAGAGGCGGGCTTCCAGCGGCCGCCTATGTACCCGAGCAATGCGGTCGCCAAAATGATGATCGGAAACGGCACGCAGAAGAAAAATATGGCCACGAATGATGCCGCGGCAATACCGATCATCGTACGATTGTGTAGCACCTTCTTGCCGATTCGTATGACCGCTTCGATGACCACTGCCAGCACGGCCGACTTGAGGCCATAGAATAAAGCCTGAATGATTCCTACATCCTGAAAGGCGGCGTAAGCGATGCTCAGCGCGAGGATTGACACAAACCCCGGCAACACAAAGAGGCATCCGGCGGCCAGGCCGCCCAAAGTGCGATGCATCAGCCAGCCCACGTATGTTACCAACTGCATCGCTTCCGGGCCCGGCAACAACATGCAATAGTTCAGCGCATGCAGGAACCGCTGCTCGCTAATCCAGCGTTTTTCTTCTACGAGGATGCGATGCATAACCGCAATCTGTCCGGCCGGTCCGCCAAAGCTGTTCAGCCCGATCCTTGCCCACGTGCGCAACCCCTCAATAAAAGATGGAAGAGCATCAGGAGTGGTGCCCTTCGAGACTGAATCCAAAGCCTGCGTTTGTGCCGTGTCCATCAAGAAGCCTCAGTGGTGATCTGCTGCACCACCAAATAGTAGGTGGATGTCGCTTGTTAGACGAGTAATTGTCGCGAGGCGCCCAGAACAGCCATTTTGAGGAGACGACGGTTGGCCACGTAGCCTTGGCCGCGAGCATGTTGCTCGTGGAGGCCAGGCATGGCGAACCGGCTCAAGATGGCTGTGGCGGACTCGATTTACACGTTGTTGGGACAAGGGCATTCCCGGCGGTGGATTGCCCAGGCATTGGGGGTCGACCGGGAGACGGTGCGGCGGTATGCCGAGCTGGCCCGGTCAAAACCAGCCGGGGCGCCTCCCGGGTCGGCGGGGCATGAACCGCCTGCGGATCCAAACCCCGCCGGGGCGCCTCCCGGCTCACTGCCCGAAGATGCTCCCGATCATTCAAACCCAGCCGGGGCGACGGTCCGCTGGCCGGCGGCTCGTCGGGCGACCACGGGGGGTGCATTCCCACGCTCAGATTGTCCAACGCCTGTCGGAGCGTCTCGCGCTGGTCGGCAGGCACGATCAGGTAACGAACGATCTCGTCGATCTCCAGCACCTGGCGATCCCCGTCGGTCGTCATCGCCGCCGGCATCCCCAGGCAATCCATCACCCGGGTCGTGGTCGGCAAAGCGGGAAAACTCACCCGGGTCGCGGCCAGCCCGAACGGCCGCCACAGGGCCGCCACCGCCCGCCCGTCGTCCTTCTCGAAATACGCGACCCTCCCGCCCCCCGGCAAGTCGATCCACCGGGCCACGGAACCGTTGTTCAGCAGTTCCGCCGTCAGGTCCATCGCCACCAGCCCCGGGCGGGGCGTCCGGTCGCGCTCGTGCAGACAGGCCCGGTCATCATCAAAGATCGAGCGGATCGGACCCATCGCCACCGCTTCGCTGCACACCATCCCGGCCCCGGCCAGCGTCCGGATCATCATGGCCCGGACCGTTCGGGAGGCCGACCGCACCGGGTCGATCGGCGACTCCAGCACCTGCACCAGAGGCAAGGGCGCTCCAACGCCCGCGACCCTCGCGCGGAATACCAGGCCCTCGCCGATCGGCGGCAGGCCTCCAATCCGGGCCGGGGCGTTCAGTTCCCATACCTCGGTGTTCGCGGGCCGGCGCCGCCCGATCGCCTCCAGGTATCCCTCACGATTCTCCGGCAGACGAAGATCCCTTCCACTAAGGCCCCAGACGATCGGTACCGGCCGGCCGTCGGCGGG
>DATIKE010000259.1:0-2590 GCA_035477895.1 Phycisphaerae bacterium | reverse complement strand
GTCCTCCCCGGCAGCCGGGTCGGATTCTCCACGGATCTTGGCTTTTTCGTCGGCCCCCACGGGCACGACCGAGAGTTCTTTCAGCGTCCACTCGCTGGTGACGCGCATGGCCCGCTGGCCGGCGGTGAATGTCCGGCCGTTTATCGTCGCCGACTGGCCGGCGGCGATGTCGATCTTCTTGCGCGGCGTGTAGCCGACGCTGACATCCGTCACGTGGCCGTCCCTGACCTTCAGCCACGCCCGCTCGCTGATCTCGTCGTTGGCGAAATACAGCCGGCCGAGCAGCTCCTCGCCGGACGGGCGGATCGAGCGGACCGAGCCGAGCACGTCATCCATCGACCAGCGCGAGTGGCAGCTCAGCATGGGGACCTGACGGCCGACCTTCGCCCCGTCGACCAGCAGGATCTCCTCGATCGTCTCGCCCGTGCGCCAGTCGTAGACCAGCGTCGGCGTCTCGGTGGCCAAAACCGCCTCGACCGACCGGTCCTGTTCGTTCGCCGTCGCGGCCCGCAGGGTCAGGGTCCTGGTTGTCAGGTCCCTGGTACTCATCTTGGATTCCTTTGCCATATTCAACCTCCCTCGCGGTCCGCCCCGCGGTCCCAGCGGACCCTGAAGCTCCGCTCCGGCCGGCGTCGGGGTTCGTCCCGGACGGGCGCCGCGTCGGGCGTTTTCGGGTCCGGCGTTTTCGGATCGGAATCGGAAGCGGGTTTTTCGCCCTTCTTGTCCAGGTAGTGGGCCAGCAGCCCCTCTCGTTCCCGCTGGGCACGCACGTCCTGCCAGTCCTTGTTGTTTTTCGCGCACTCATCGCGCAGGCAACTGGTCCCGTTGCTCAGCCGCTCGCTGGCCGCCTCGGCCTCCTCGCGCGGGTTCGGATAGGCGAAAACCGGCGGGATCCAGAGCGTTTCGACATCGTCGGGCCGCCGCGGCAGCGCGGACTGGAGCTCGAGCTCGCGGGACAGCAGTCGCAGCAGCCGGTTCAGCGCCCGCTCGGCCAGCCACCGCTGGATCCGCGTGACGCAGCGCAGATAGATCTCGCGATCGAGCCGGGCGGACGAAAAGTTGGAATCGGAGGAATCAAGAAGTATTGTCGTGATCGGCATCCCGAACGGGCGGCCCAGCGAGCGCAATCGCTCGCGGCGAAACTCCTTGTAGATCGGCGCGGGCTGCTCCGGTTTGATCTGTTCCAAATGGTACCCTGGCGGGGCGGACGACAGCGTGCCGCGCGGCAGATCGGTCGTCTCGTTGAGGACCTGTTGCGTCGCGCCGTCGGGCCGATCGCAGACCAGGAGCCCGCCGAAGGCCGCGCCGACCTTGGCCGTCTCCATGACCAGATCCTCGTAGTCGCGCAGGTTGGCCACGTCGGTCAGGCCGCTGGTCAGCCAGGGCACGCCGCGGGCCTGGTCCTCCTCGATCGGCACGAAGCCGTGTATGATGTCCCGCGCGGGGAACCACTCGTACCGGAGCCCCATGGCCCACGGGCCGTCCGGCGTGGTCTCGATGCGATACTCCAGCGGCCGCCCGGAGCGCGTGCGCCGGATGCCCAGGACTGTTTGCGGGTCCGTCTGGGCGAGGGCATCCTGGCCCAGCCGCCTCGGATGGATCAGCCGAAGTCGCAACTGCGGGCCGACAGCTACATCCGGGTCATGGACGATTTGGGCCAGGAATTCCCCGCAATCTCCGCATCGCCGCACCCACATCCGCAGCATCTCCGGCCCGCGAACCACCCGGTTCAAGTCCGGCCCGGTGGGCAGGCCGTCGTCGTCGAGGCCGCCGAACCACTGGTACCAGGCCCGCTCGAGACGTTCATTATACCTCTTGGAGGATGACTGCACCTGGAGCGTGAATCCGTCCTCGCCGACCACGTCGTCGGCCAGCGTGGTCAGGACGCCGTCGACCTGCGGGTTATTGATCGCCTCCCACGCGCAGCGCGCCCGCAGGATGGGCAGCAGGGTGGCCAGCAGGGTGTTGATCGGCACGTTCTGGTTGCTCGGCCAGAGATGTTCGTTCCGCCGGTGGCTGTCGGCCGCGGCGATCGCCGCCGCGCGCCGGACGGCGGACCGGAACGGATCGTCCTCCGACGGCCCGGCGGCCGTCTTGCGCCGACCCATGATGTTCGCGATGATTCCCAATCCCGAATCTCAAATCCCGAATCCCGAATCTTCCGTCCTCCCGTCAATCGAGGACGTGCGCGACCTTCGAGATCGACAGGCCGCCGGATGGAGCCAGGCTGGCCGTCACCAGCTCGATGCGCCGGGCACGGATCGCCCTGTGAAGAGTGTCCGCCAGTTGCACCGCGGACTTCCATTCCATCTGGCAGTCGGCCTTTTGGCCGTCCGACAGCCCCATGAGGGTGGTCATGGCCATGAGCACGAGCCGCTCGGCTCCGGCCATGTCGTCCGCCGCCAGGGCGGTCCGGGCCAGGCCCAGGTCGGCCCGCAGGTTCGCGAAGTCGAATGCCATATATGGAGACTATCGGCGGGTTTCACGTTCCGCAACCCCCGACATTCCAGATTCTGGAACCTACCGCGGGCAGGTGGAGCAGGTTATAGCCACAAACGCACAAGGGAAACCGGCCCGCCCTGGTCGTCTT
>DATIKE010000258.1:0-4187 GCA_035477895.1 Phycisphaerae bacterium | reverse complement strand
CGATGAGCTGGACCCTCGCGCCCTTGTCCAGCTTCACCTGCTTGGCGTAACGCCGGTCGTTGAGATTCGACCCGGCGTAGACCGTGACTTCGCCGTTGGCCTCACCGGTCTGCTCGTCGATCTTGTCGATCAGCACCTTCTCGACAAGGCTGTAGGCTCCGGCTGGAGGCTCGATCTTGAGCCAGCCGTATTCCTCGCCGAGAACCGTGATTTTGTCGCCCTTGTTGAGCTTGGTCACCGGGTAGTAGTTCTGGTGGAATCCGCTGCGCACGTAAACGTCGTTGCCCTTGATGATCCCGACGTTCGAGATACCCGGTTCGGCCTTGGCATCGGTCGCCGCCGGAAGGGCCGACTCCGCGGCCGCGGGTTGTGTCGCCTGCTCAGCCCGGGCCGACGGCAGCACGCACGCCGCCAGAACCACCGCGGTAATGAACCTGCCCGCCTCCATTCGTTTGTCCGCTTTCATGGCTCTCATCCTTGCAATTGGTGGCCTTTCGATCCTGCCTCTTCGGCCCGCCCGGACGCGCGCCCGATCGCCCGCGCGGGTCGTCATCCATCAGCGAAGCTCGGGGATGAACTGCCGCCCCGGTGCCGCGCCGCTGCCCCGCCCCGGGCCCCTGCCTCAATGAGACGCATGCAGGGTATCCACACCCCACATGACTGTCAACGAAAAACCGTCACCCCAAACCACTTCGGCAGGCTTTCAAACCGCCCGCCAGGACTTATACTCCAGCGGTCCAGTCCGCGGCCGGCATCGGCCGTGGACACAGCAGGCCACCCGAGGCGAGTTCCTGGCATGCGCGACTCCGTGCCCGTCCAGTCCCGGCCGGCATCCGCTCACCCTCCCATTCAGGCGGTCATCGCCACCCTCGCCAGGCAGGATGAATGTGCCATCCTGGACAGCGCAGGGGGCGACAGCGTCCGCGGACGCTTCACCATCGCGGCCTTCAACCCCGCCCGCACCCTCGTTGGCCGACTTGGCGGAGAGGACCCCTTCCAAACCCTCCGCGGCGAGCTTCAGCAGACGAGTCTCGCCCTTGGCCGGCCGCCGATGGATTCTCCGGATCTGCCCGAACCGGCCCGTATTTTCCCGGGTGGATGGATCGGCTACTTCGCTTACGAGGCCGGGCGCTACGTCGAACGATTGCCGTCTAAATCCTTGTCAGACATCAAGTTACCCATCGCTCGCTTTTCGCTTTTCGATACCGCCGCCATCCACGATGCCCTTACCGGGCGATGGACCCTGGTGGCGGTGGATCTCCCCTGCCTGACCGGCCGGCCACCTGTGAAATCCCGGCTCAACCAGTTGGACACAATGTTGCAAGAAGCGTTCGGAAGTGAGGTTACGGTCAGACCCGCATCACCCGTGGCCGACCCGACTCACAGCCTGACGCACCGGGGTTACGAAGCCGTGGTCGAGCGGGCACTGAATTACATTGCCGCGGGCGACATCTATCAGGTCAATCTCGCCCGGCGGGAAACGTATATCCTCACCGACCCGAGTGTGGATTGCTACCTCCGTCTGAGGCAAACGAACCCGGCCAGCTATGCGGCTTTTCTGAAATGGCGGGAGCCGGCGGACTCGCCGGTGGCCGGCGAGGCGGCCGTCCTGTCTAGTTCCCCCGAGCTTTTCCTGCAGTTGCGCGGTCGAGAGGTGCTCACCCGGCCGATCAAGGGTACCCGACCACGTTCCACTGATCCGACCACCGACCGTAGGCTGGGGCAGGAATTGGCCGCCAGCCCTAAGGATCGGGCGGAACTAGCCATGATCGTTGACCTGGAAAGAAATGATTTGGGGCGGGTGTGTGAGTTCGGCAGCATCCGGGTTGCTTCCGCGCCCGGTTCGCCGGCATATCCCTACGCCATGGAATCACACCCAACGGTGCACCACCTGGTGGCGGACGTCACCGGTCGGCTGGCCGAGGGGCGGGACGCGACTGACCTGGTGCGGGCGTGTTTCCCGGGCGGCTCGATCACCGGGGCACCCAAGGTGCGGGCAATGGAGATCATCGACGAGCTCGAGCCGGTCGAACGGAGCGTGTACACGGGGGTGATCGGGTACTTCAGCCTCACCGGCGACATGACGTTGAACATCGCCATCCGGACACTGATAATCGCCGGCGGCCGGTTGCACCTGTACACCGGCGGCGGGATCGTAGCCGACTCCCGGCCAGCAGATGAATACCGCGAGACGCAGGCCAAGGCCCTCGGCATGCACCGGGCACTGGGATGCCCGGACATCCCTGAACCGGCCTTCGCCCAGGAGTACGAATGAATCCCCGCATATACCTCAACGGCAGGATGGTGGAGGCGAGCAAGGCGGTGGTGCCGGCGTCCAACCCGTCACTTTTGCACGGGGTGGGCTTGTTCGAGACGCTGCGGACGTATGAAGGCCGGCCTTTCGCGCTGGAACGGCACATCGAGCGGATGAAGGTTTCAGCCGCCCGGTTGAACATGCCGGTGCAGGAAGTGATCGACAAGGTGCCGGACGCCGTGGCCGAGTTGATCGAGGCCAATCGCCTCAAGAACGCCCGCATCCGCTTTACCGTCGCCCCCCCGGGCCAGATCGAGCCGGCCGACGTCCCCACGATCCTCGTGGCCGGGCAGGAAACGGCCGGCTATGCCCAGGATCTGTACGAACGCGGGATGACCGTCTACGTCTGCACCGATTACCGGCAGTCGCGCCAGGACCCGCTGGCCGGGCACAAGACGACCAGCTATTTTTCGCGGCTGCTGGTGCTGCGCGACGGGCAGGACCGCGGCTGCGGCGAGGCCCTGTGGTTCACGCCGGAGAACCTGCTGGCCGAGGGCTGCATCAGCAACGTCTTCATCGTGAAGGATGGCCGGCTTCGCACACCGCCGCTGGACACACCGGTCCTGCCGGGCATCACCCGGGCCGTCACGATCGAGCTGGCCCGGGCCGCCGGCATCAAGGTCGACGAGAGTTCCTGCACAATCAACGATCTACTCGGGGCCGACGAAATCTTTCTGACCAACGCGATCATGGAGATCATGCCCGTCACCCGGATCGAAAAGAAGGCGATCGGCGATGAAAAGCCGGGGACAATCACGAAGAAGCTGGCCGACACATTCCGCGACCTGGTAGCTCAGGTACCCTAATAGCTCTGCCGTTGGGCACGGAAGCCGTTTCGGGTACCGGAAAGCAACGTGAGATGGCGACCCAATCCAATGACCTCACCACAATACGTGTCACATGCGCTCCGGGGCTCGCTCCGTATCTCGAACAGGAGCTGGCCGCGCTCGGCTATGCCGTGCAGTCCGCGCATGACACGGCCGTCGAGATTACCGGAACGCTGACGAACGCGATGCGGCTGAACCTCGATCTGCGGACCGCCAACCACGTGCTGATGCTGCTGAGCGAGTTCCCCTGCCTCACGCCCGACGACCTCTACCGCCACGCGTCATTCGTCGAGTGGGAGCGTCTGCTCTCGCCGGACGGGTATGTGAGCGTGACCGCCGGCGGCGACAGCCGGGCGATCGACAACTGGACCTATGCCGGCCTCAAGGTCAAGGACGCCATCGTGGACCGCATCGCCTCGGTGGCCGGCCGGCGCCCGGACGCCGGGCCCGATCGCAACCGCTGCGTCATCAACTGCTACTGGGTCAAGGACCGTTGCTGGCTGTATCTCAATACCTCCGGCCAGAAGCTGTCGGACCGCGGTTATCGCAAGATCCCCCACAAGGCCCCGATGCGCGAGACCCTGGCCGCCGGAGTGCTGATGGCCGCCGGGTACGACGGGTCGCAACCGCTGGTCAACCCGATGTGCGGCAGCGGCACGCTGGCCATCGAGGCCGCCCTGATCGCCGCCGGGCGGGCGCCGGGGCTGCTGCGAAGCAACTTCGGCTTCATGCACACGCTGATCCACGACGAAGCCGTCTGGCAGACCGTCCGCCACGAGGCCCACGAGAGAAAGAAGGCCGGAAGCCTTGTAAGCGACGCGGGGGCGGGAGTCTTTTGTACGAAGCCCCCTTCGGGCCGTCTCGGCGAAAGACTTCCGGCCCCCTGTCCGCCGATCATCGCCACCGACATCGACGACCGGGCGATCCGGGCGTCCGAGCAGAACGCCAGGACCGCCGGTGTCGAACACCTCATCCGGTTCAAGCAGTGCGACTTCGCCGAGACGCCGATCCCCGAGGGCCAAGGCATCATCGTGCTGAACCCCGAG
>DATIKE010000257.1:0-13967 GCA_035477895.1 Phycisphaerae bacterium | reverse complement strand
TGGTTGCGTCGCCCTCTCCGAGGGCTGACTCGACGAGCCTGCATCGTATCCCCGGGTTGCGCTTCGCTTCACCCGGGGCTACCATTTCGCCGCCCCCGTCGAGGGCTTCGTTTGGGTGTTATCTGTGCGCCGTTACACCACGCCGGCCGAGCCGGTCGTGATCGGGCCGGTGAGATAGTCGCGCGGGTCGGTGATCCGCCCGGTGATGGCCGAGGCCGCCGCCGTCAAAGGCGACGCGAGGTACACGCCGGCATCCTTGTGACCCATGCGCCCGGGGAAGTTGCGGTTTGTCGTGCTCACGCAGACCAGCGGCTCGTTGAGTCGGCCGAATGTGTCGGCCGGTCCGCCCAGGCAGGCGGCACAGCCGCTCGGCCCGATCGTGCACCCCGCGTCGTTCAACACGTCCATGATCGACTTGTCACCGTTGGCCTTCGGCTCGCCGCGTACGTTCAGCTTGAGCATGTCCGCGTGCACCTCGGTGGAGCCGGGCACGACGAACGTCGGCACCTTCACCTTGTGACCGTTCAGGATCGCCGCCGCGAAGATCATGTCCGTGATCTTGCCGCCGGTGCACGACCCGATGTACACCCGGTCCACCTTGACGTCCCGACAGTTGCGGGCGGTGTCCTTGTTGTCCGGCGAGTGCGGCTTGGCGACCAACGGTTCGAGCCTGCTCAGGTCCCACTCGTGCGTGTAGCAGAACTCGGCGTCGGGGTCGTCGGTGACCACCTCCCACTCCGGCCGATTGGATCGGGCCCGCACGTAGCGCAGGGTCTTCTCATCGACGTCGCAGACGCCGTTCTTGCCGCCGGCCTCGATGGCCATGTTGGTCAGTGTCATGCGGTCTTCGAGCGACAGGCTGGCGATGCCGTCGCCGGTGAAGTACAGGCACTTGTAGGTCGCGCCGCTGACCGAAATTTCCCCGATCACGGCCAGAATAAGGTCTTTGGCCGTCAGGTAGGGTGGGATTTGACCGCGGAAGACGAACTTCATCGTCGGCGGGACTTTGAGCCACAGCTTGCCGGTGCCCATGACGAATCCCGCGTCGGTGTTGCCGATGCCGGTGGCGAACTGCCCGAACGCCCCGGCCGTGCAGGTATGGCTGTCCGTCCCGAGCAGCACCTCGCCAGGCCGAACGTGCCCTTCCTCGGGCAGGGCCTTGTGGCAGACGCCCTTGTATTTGGTCTGTGTCGGGTCTTTGTAGGGGCTGGGCATCCCTTCGCCCTTGATGAAGTCCGGGTCGTAGTAGTACCTGATTCCCTGCTCGCGGACGAAGTCGCGCAGGATGTCGATGTTGCGGTGGGCCTTGCTGTCCGCCGTGAAGATGTAGTGATCCGGAATGATCACCACCCGCTCGCGATCCCAGACCTTGGCCGCGGGGCCGAACTGCTCCTTGAACACGCCGATCGTGCCCGGCCCGCAGACGTCGTGAGTCATCAGGATATCCACGCCGACCCACACGTTTTCGCCCGGTCGAACGCTCTTGCGGTTCGCATGTCTGGCCAGAATCTTCTCGGTGACGGTCATGCCCATGATGGACGATCCTTTCCGCCGGCGGGTTCCCATCCAGTCAGGTTCAGCCCACTCTGCCGGACGATCGGAATACATCATTGTATCTGCATCGTGTTGAAGCGACAATTGTCGCTAACCATGCGAAAGCGGAACTGGAAGCGATTCTGGAAATGGGCGACGATCACAACCGCGTCGGCCCTGCTCCTGGTGGCCGTCGCCGGCTGGATGCTGTTCCAGCGCATTCCCGACTGGTATCATCCTGCCGAGGCGCATCCCGACGAGGCTCAGTCCGTGCGGGATGATTTCACGGGCACGTACAACAATCTGAGCATCGCCCTGAATGAGTCCTCCGGCCCGTTCGAATTTCGCCTGCGGCAGGAGCAGGTCAATGCGTGGCTGAGCGCCCGCCACGAGATTTGGCCGGAGGCTCGACACTGGTTGCCAAGGGAAGTCTCCGGGCCGCAGGTGATCATCGAACCCGGCGGCATTCGACTCGCCGCGGCGCTTCGGCATTCCAGTCTGCAGGCGGTGATCAGCGTCCGGCTGAAGGTCTCAGCCGACGATGCCGGCATTACCGTTCGCCTTCTGGGGGCCGCCGCCGGCTCTCTGCCGATACCGAAGTCCCAGACGCGACAATTCCTGACCATGCTGGATCAGGGCGGCAACTGGCCTGCGGGGCGGCGAGCGGACGGCCAGCTCGGCGATCGCTCATTGCCGGCGCTGGGCGGGCTGTTCGACGGAGTCGTGTTCTCCAACCGCTGGATCTGGCATAACGGCCGGCAACCATTCAAGATTACGCGCATCACCTGTCGGCCGGGCGAATTGGTCCTGACTTTCCACCCGTTACCCCGTCAGGCCGACCGGTCGTCCGGGTCGCTTCGGCTGATGGACTTCGGGTCCACGGGTGACATTTCCCCCGGTTCCGGCCCGGCCGGCAGCCGGTAGATGCCCCGCAGCACCGTCCCTTGCAGGTCGACCACCCAGGTGTCGGATTCCTGTCCGACCAACCGCCAGGTGCCCCGCTCCACTCGCCGGACCTCGCCCCGACCGCCGGGAATCGGCCCCTCGTGCTCCAGGTACGCCCGCCGATGGTTCGCGATTCGCCTGGCAGGGTAGCTGTGAGTTTTATTATCGGCCTTTCCGGTCGGGTCGGCGGCAATCTGCCAGGTTGCCAGGGTCGGACCGATATCCAGGCACAGGTCCCAGTGCTCTTTGGCCGATAGAGTATGGTACAGCAGTACGAATGGCTGGGCGGGTGTGGACATTGCTGCGCATTGTACCCGATAATCTCTTGATTTCCGCGTTTGCGGGGGTAGGATGATCGTGGCAAGGATGTCTCACGCCGAAATCAAGGAGGCAATTACAATGTCCAAAGCAATGAGTCGGATGCGAAGGGCTGCTTTCGGAGCGTTGGTTCTCGGGCTCCTGCTGGGCGGCTTGTCCGGGTGCTCGCAGGACAAGAAGGATCTTAAGGTCCAGGCCGTCGAGCAGTTCCGCGGGCAGCAGTATGTCGAGTCGATGGCCACGCTTCGCCAGGTTTTCGAGATGGATCGGTCCGATGCCGAGGCCAACTACTACATGGGCCTGAATCACCAGGCGATGGCCGCCCGCAGGTTCCGCGACGGCAACGTGGTCGCCGCCTGTCGCGAGCTTGATACCGCGGTGCTCTATTTCCGCGCCGCGGTCAAGAGCTGGCCGAACTACATGGCCGCCATCAACGCCCAGAATGAATCGCTGGAAGCCCGCGGTCGCTATGAGCAGGCCCTGGCCGTCGCCCGCAACGCCACCGAGGTCAACCGCGGCGTGTCCGAGCACTTTATCGTGCTGGGCAACGAGTACCGCGAGCGCGGCGACTACGACAACGCCCTCAAGGGTTACAAGACCGCGCTGTCGATCGACCCGAACTCGGCCGTCGCCTACGCGGAAATGGGCACGTTGTACGCCCGGGTGGGCGACCGGGCCCTGGCCATTGACTCCTTGAAGAGGTCCTACGAGCTGAACCCGCGCCAGACGGGCGTGGCCGACCAGATCGCCCGGCTTGGAGCGACCACCGACGCGCGGATCGCCAGCGACGAGGTCGCCTCGCCTCCGCCGCCGGCCGTCGAACAGCCGCAGTAGCCGCTGCCGTGGCCCCGCAGGCCTCCACACGGTCCGCGGCAGTCGATTCTGACATCCGGGCACTCGGGCGGAAATCCCCGCTCGAGTGCCCGTTTCATTCCCGGCGATTCGCGGGCATAGCGGGTCCGTGATATTTTGGGTGGGCGGCGGAAATGGGGGCCAGCTCGCTGGATGTGATGCAATCGCAAGTGTCACCGGAGAATTCCATATGTACAGGGCCCGTAAACGCCTGCCTGCGGCAGGCAGGCAACGAAGCCCCCGGTGTCCGTCCATTCTCGCCGCATATCCGCGGCGGCCTTGCCGGAGCGCCGTGCGGACGGCGCATGAGGGGGTGAGTCTGTCTCTTGGACGGCGTGCGCGATCTGCCTGACGATCTACAGGAAGCCGGCTGGCAAAGCCGGGCCGACACCATGCCGGATGCCACGTGGGAAGTAGTGGTGGTCGGCGCCGGGCCGGCGGGGGCGATGAGCGCGCTGCACCTTGCACGGCAGGGGCGACGGGTGCTGCTGCTGGACCGTGCCCGGTTTCCGCGTGACAAGACCTGCGGCGATGGCCTGATCACCGATGCCCTGGATGAGTTGATGCAGGTTGGGCTGTTGGAGCGGGTCGCGAGGTTCGGGCATCGACTTTCGACCGCGGTCATCTTCAGCCCGGGCGGTGCGGAGTTTCGTATCCCCGCTGAGTATGTGACCGTTCCGCGTCGTTTGCTCGACGCGATGATCGCCCGTGAGGCTGTTCGGGCCGGGGCGGTGTTCGGCCACGGACAGGTGGCTGAGGCGACGGCGGAGCCGGGTGGAGGATACCGACTGCGGATCGTCGGCTGTACCCGCAAGGCGTCCACACGCGCGATGGTCGTCGCGACCGGATCATCCATCGGCCTTGGCCGACGGATCGGTCTGGTTACCCAGCCGCAACCCTCGGCGGTCGGTGTGCGCTGCTACGTCCGTTCAAGCGTCGAACTCGACCATATCGTGGGCGCGTTTCTGCGGCCGATGACACCCGGCTATGGCTGGATTTTTCCGATGGGCGACGGCTTGTACAACGTGGGCGCCGTGCTGTTTGACCATGCATCCAACGGCCGGCGTTTGAATGTCCGCGACGCGTTCACGATTTTCACGCGCGATTTCCCGCCGGCTCGCGAGTTGCTTGCTGCCGGGCAGCCTGTGACGCCACCCAAAGGGGCTGCCCTTCGTTGCGGGCTTCGCGGGTCCCGCCTGCATGGTCCGGGCGACGTGCTGGCCGTCGGTGAGGCCGCCGGGGCAACCCTGCCGCTCCTTGGAGAGGGCATCGGAAAAGCCATGTATACCGGCCGAATCGCCGCCGAAGTTATCCACGAGGCCCTCCAAGCGGGCGACATGCGGATGCTTGGCGAGTACCCCCGCCGGCTCGAGCGCGACCTGCGGTCCCTCTATCGCGGCCTCACTCGGGCCCAGCGATGGGTCGGTGTACCCTGGATCAGCGACATCATGTCCCGCCGTGTGCCTCGCAGCCAGTACCTCCAGGAAACTCTAACCCGTCTCGTTCGCGGCACGTGCGACCCGGCTGAAGTCTTCTCCCTGAGGGCTGTCCTCCGTTCATTGGTTCGGTGATCGCACGGTGTGGCGGTAATTCGTCCGGGGTTTTCCAGATCAATTGGCGGTTTTTCGCTTCGCAGGAGCCTGATACGTTCCCGGATATCGGACAAATACCCGATTCCCAGTAAAGACGCCCTTTACTGACAACAATGACACATGGTCAACCGATATACTTATTGTTGATCCGGGCGGCCCTGTCCTGTCCGGCGGACAACAGATGGCCGGATTGCCATATCCCACAACCATGACCAACCTGAGGCCATTCATAAGGAGATCGGACGTTCCAGCGGCACTTGTTGATGAGCTTCCTCGCCGCCTGTAGACTGTTGTGGGGCTGAGAGGGTTGAATACTCGGCACACATTTTCTGATTTAGGTCCGGCTCGGGCTGTGATCAACAATTATGCAGTATGCTGACTTACAGTTCCTGATTCGCTTCCTGAGTCCCGGCCGATTGCCACCGTATCGGGGCACGACCCTTCGTGGTGCATTTGGTTATTGTCTCAAAGAGATCACCTGCGCTGCCAAGCACGGTCACTGTGGCCGGTGCTTCCTCCGGGAGCGATGCGCCTTCCCTGCGGTCTTTGAGGGACATCCGCCGGCCGACCGTAACTTCATGACCAAGTACCCCAACATTCCACAGCCCTTTGTCCTGCGACTTGGGCTGTCGGAGCCCACTACCGTCGAAGAGGGCGGAGAGTGGACGTTCGGAATCAGGCTGTTTGGGCCCGCGATCGAGTTCTATCCCTACGTCGTTCTCGCGGTGACACGAGTCGGCGAAAGGGGACTCGGACGCGACCGAACTGCTTTCGAGTTGCTCGACGTCACCGACGGCTCGGAATCACTGATTGCACAATCATCCCTGAAGGCACCCCGTCAAAGATCGCTCCACAAGGACGACGAATCGCCGTCACAGGTAAGCCACCGGCTGAAGATACGCTTTGAGACCCCCATGAGGCTGCAGACCAACGGAACAATGAATGTCCAGCCTTCGATGTCCGACCTGATACGAGCCGCGATCCGGCGTGTTCGAGTTCTCAGCCACTTTTACGGTCCCTCAGAAATCGTGCCTGACGATGTCGGCAATACCGTTGCCGCCGCCGAGGCGACGAAGGTCACAGCCCGCCAAACGCGCTGGCATGAGATACACCGGCGTTCCACGCGGCAGCAGGTTGACATGTGCCTGAGTGGCCTGGTCGGTTGCCTTGGAGTTGACATGCCGGACGACCGCCTTGTCCCCTGGCTGCATGCCGCATCCGTGTGCCATGTGGGGAAGGCGACAAGTTTCGGATACGGGCGGATTGAACTCGACTGGGAGGAGACGTGAAACAGGTCACCGAGATCACACTGTCGGCTTTCCTCCATGACATCGGTAAACCGATGCAGCGGGCGGAAGTACCACTTTCCACACAAGCTCAGCGAATGGACTCCATCCTGTGTCCCACCTACCAGGGCAGATCGAGTCATCTGCATGTGCTATGGACCAACGATTGCCTGGAGAATCATCTGAACTGGCTGCCGGCCTCCCTGGACAAGGTCAGGATCAACCAGCTTGCAAGCCACCACCATCGTCCGAGCGAGCCGGAGCATTTCATCATTTCCGAGGCGGATCGGCTGGCCAGCGGCCACGACCGGCGCCCGGCCGAGGCCGCCGACCATCCGGGTTTCAAGAGCGTGCCCCTGCTGTCGATATTCGGCCGGCTGGGATTTGACGGGACCTCACACGACAGCGGGCGATACGTGCCCCAGCTGCTGCGACCGGATCTGTCGACGTTCCCCGTCGGCGATCCGAACCGATCCCTCGTGCAGGAGTACCAGGCCATCGTCAAGACCTGGCTGGGAGCCCTGAACGCGTGGCCTGTCATCCCCGAGTCACTCGCATGCGCGGCCGTCGACAGCCTTTCCCGCAGGTGCTTCTCCTTCGTGGCGGCCTCCACGCTCGATGAACCCGACGTCAGCCTTCACGATCATGCCCGGCTGACTGCGGCCTTTGCGGGGGCGATCCATGCCTATCACCGCGATGAGCCGGCACTGGATGAACAGCGTATTCGTGATCGCAAGGATCCCAAGTATCTGCTGATTTCCGGAGACCTGAGCGGCATCCAGAGTTACCTTTTCAAGATGCCCGCCGAGGGGCGGAAGGGGCAGACCCGCGCATACCGCGCCCGCTCCTTTTACCTGTCCATGCTGACACACGCGGCGGCCACGCTGCTGCTGGAGAAGCTGTCGCTGCCCGTCTTCAACGTTGTGATGGATGCGGGCGGCCGTTTTGTCGTACTGGCCGCCAATACTCCCTCGACCCTGAGGATTCTGAGGGAGGCACAGTCACAGATCGACGACTGGATCATGAACTGCCACGCCGGCCAGCTCGGCCTCACCATCGACGGGACGGTTGAAACAAGCGGCACCGGATGCCTGGCGGAAGGATTTCCCGTGCTTTACCGGCGCATCCAGTCCGCCGTCGACGCCGCCAAGCGTCACAAGCTGTGGTCATGGCTCCAGTCTGAAGGGCAATGGCGGGCGGACAGGCAGGTCCTTCCGTACGTGCACGACCGCGAACGCATGCAACAACAATACCAGCAGGATGTCGATCTGGGACGGCAACTTCCGGACGCCCTCTACGCAGGCCTGTGGGATCAGGAGCCGCCGACGGGAGGACGGCTTCCGCAGTCGCGAGACGTGCTCGGATATCGCATGCAGCTTTACCGGGAAGCCCCTCCGATGGAGGCCATTGCGAGGGCGGCGAGTTTCATGCGACTCTCGTGGTCTGAGTCGGACACCGAGTGGATACCCCACCGCGAGATGGCCAGTTACGTGCCCAGGCTGAATGCCGGAGACATCGAGGTCCTCTCAATGAGCGGCGCCGGCGGTCGCGAGTCGACCGATCCTGAGGAGGCCGAGAGCCTGCGCCCCGGCGGGCTCGCGACCTTCGAGCACCTGGCTCTGCTATCGCAGAGGCCTTCAGCATCAGGCCGCGGACCGCGACTGGCGGGGCAGCCCGCCATCGCCTGCCTCAAGGCGGACGCCGATCGCCTGGGCTTCCTTTTCAGCCGAGGATTCGGAGAACACATCTCGTTCGGGAGAGTCACGACGCTGAGCCGCATGCTGGACTTCTTCTTCCGTTGCTTCCTGCCTGCGCGGTTCGCGAACACAAACGGCGGCGACGCCGGATATCGTCACGTTTACACCGTGTTCGCGGGCGGCGACGACCTGATGCTTGTCGGTCCCTGGCATGTGATGCTGAACCTCTGCCGCGACATCCACGACTGGTTCTCCCGGCTCGCCGGCGGCAATCCCCAGGTCACGATCTCGGCGGGACTGGCGATGAGCCATGCAAGGACGCCGATTTCGTCCCTGGCGCGGGCCGCGGAGGAGCAACTCGAACTGTCCAAGGGCCGTGGCCGAAATCGCATCACGCTTTTCGACGAGAGCTTCACGTGGGACGAGTACGGATCCGCCCTGGAGGATGCCCGCCGGCTCGACGGACTGCTGATTGCCGGTGATCAGTCCGGTCACCTTCCGCTGAACACGGGCTTCGTCTACCGGCTGCTGCAGTACGAACGGATGGCACGGCGGGTGAACGAGGCCCGCGCGGGAAGCGCCGACGTGAAATTGAATGACCTGCGCGGGGAGCTGACGTGGCGAAGCCATCTGAGCTACGACATCGAACGGAACATCCGCCGCCGCATGAAAGGCGGCGACGCGCGGGCAGAGGAAGATCTTGAATGGCTTGAATCGCTCGTGGGTGTGAGCATGCGCAGCACCCCGACCAAGCGGCTCAAGCTGTGTGCAACGTATGCGCTGTATCGCAATCGAGGAGGTTGATGATGTCCATATCTCATGGTGGAGGCAGACCGGGCGGTCCACGGGACTTCAGTCGCGGGCCGGGCGGCTCGCAGGGGCGGGGCGCTCCGGTAACCCCGTCGGCGCCTCCGGTCTTCGATCCGGCAAAGAACCATGCCGAGCTCGTGGATGAGCTTGCCGAGGCCCAGGCGGACCTGATTCAGAGAATCAATTCCAGCCAGCTTCGCAGGTTCTTCGGCGAAGCCAAGGACCTCTACCGGCGCCTGGAGACATCCGGGAACAATGCGCCGCAGCAGGACGAGATCTACAAGAAAGCCATAGAACCCCAGTTCCGCATGATGCGAAGCAAGGCCAGCTATGCATGGCGGAACGGCGAAGGAGGCAAGAGCAAGATTCCCGGTTCGTTTCACAGCTTCATTGAGAACGGTGTCAGGAAGGTGAAGACTGCCGGCGACTTCATCAAGTTCATCCAGCACTTCGAGGCGGTCGTCGGTTTCATTTACGGCAAAGGCTATGCCGAAGAAAGGTCACGGTGACACATGAGCGGATGGAAACTCGTCCAGTTGCGGAAAGTGACCGGGCAGATCGAAGTCGTCACCGGCCTTCGCATCGGCGCGAACCAGGAAACGATGGAGATCGGCGGCCTGGACAACCCGATCATGCGTGATCCGGTGACCGGTATGCCCTACCTTCCCGGTTCGTCGCTGAAGGGCAAGATGCGGTCGCTGGCGGAGTGGCATTTCAATGAGATTCCGGACCGGGGCGATCCCACCCGGGCGAGATCGGGAGCACGAACTGCCGACGTGTTCGGGGTCTCGGCCCAGAGAGATCAGGAAATCGGCCCGACGCGCCTGATCGTCAGAGACGCACCGCTCGCGAAGGAGTCCGAGGAAGCATTCAAAGCCGGCCAGCCGATGACCGAGGTCAAGCACGAGAACTCCATCAATCGCCTGACGGCGATGGCCAATCCCCGACCGATGGAGCGCGTCGTTCCCGGCGTCCGGTTCGACTTTGAACTGGTCTTCAAGATTATCGACAACGGCGACGGCGGCCAGAAGGACCGCGGAAACTTCGACGAGGTTGTCCTGGCCGCCCTGTCCCTGCTGGAGACCGACTACCTGGGCTCCGCCGGATCGCGGGGCTGCGGACAGGTCAGGTTTGTCAATCTGAAGGACGAGAGCGGGAACACGATCGCATTACCGAAGCTCGGTGTCACGAAGCGGGTGGCAGGATGACCATCTATCGCCTGCGATTGGCCCTTCGTTCGCCGCTGGGCACGCCGTTGGCGGCCGACACCCTTTTCGGCCACCTGTGCTGGGGGATTGTCTACCATGAAGGGGCGGAACATCTGACCCGCTTCCTGGCCGACATGGAGCAGCCCTCGCCGCCGCTTGTGATCAGCGACCCGCTGCCGGCGGGCTACTGGCCGATGCCGGCGCTCCCGGAGCCGCCGCCGCGAACGCTGGATGGACTCATCAACTCGACAGGGGCCGGGAGCCCGCTGGAGGCCCACGACCAGGTTCGTTCGGTGCTGAAGCGACGTTTCATCCCGCACGCATCCTGGCCCGGCCTGGCTGAACGACTGGACATGGGGAGCGTCGCCCGGGTTTTGCTCCACAGCAGGACGGCGGACCCCGTTCCGGTGAAAGCGTTCACATTGCCCCACAACACGGTCAATCGGCTGACAAGCCACACTTCGACGGCCACTGAAGAAGGCGGCACGAGCGGCGGGCTGTTCTTTGATGAATACCTTTTCCCGAACGGCTCCGGCGGCCGCGTTGACTATGACGTCTGGGCCGCCTCGTCTTATCCGGCCGAACGCGTCCACCGGATCTTCGCACAGGGCCTGGCCGGCGGCTACGGGAAGGATGCCGGTACGGGCAAAGGGTTTCTGACTGTCGAGGGGATTGACGAGACATCGCTGCCCGCCGTCGGGGAGCCCAACGGCGTGATCACGCTGGGCACGTGCGTGCCCTCCCGCGAGGACCCGACGCATGGCGCGTGGCTGATCGAGGTGCGGCACGGCAGGCTCGGCGGGGCCTGGACCTCTCTGGACGAGAGCGCCGTTTTCAAGCGGCCCGTCATGATGCTGGCGCGCGGAGCAGTCTTCAGAACGAGTTCGCCGCGTCCGGTCATGGGGCGAATGGTTCACGACGTCCACCCCGTCCGTTCCGAGGTGGTCACCTGCGGATACACGCTGACCCTGCCGGTTCACCTGACCGAGGAGGCCGTCCCTTGCCAGCCTA
This sequence comes from Phycisphaerae bacterium, assembly GCA_035477895.1. Lineage (GTDB taxonomy): Bacteria > Planctomycetota > Phycisphaerae > UBA1845 > PWPN01 > JAPKGY01. The sequence goes on along the minus strand of DATIKE010000257.1, from coordinate 2,715 downwards.
TCGGATGACACTGACCATGCTCTCGCCGGTCCACATCGGCACCGGCGAAGAGATCGAACCGACCGAGTACGTCGTCCGTGAGTCGGACGGCGCCATCTTCTTTCATGCCGTCGACTTTTCGAAATTCGTCGCCGGCCTGGACGGCCGGCGCCGGGCGGAGTTCGACCAGGCCATCGACCGCGGCGGCACGGTCCACATTCGCCGGTTCCTGGCCGATCATTTCGATCCTCGCCGCCACGAGGCGTGGCGGTCAAACGCCAACCCGGACCTGTTGGATGGATATCGCGAGGGGCTCAAGAGCGACTCATCACAGCTCATCGTCCACACCATGACCCGCGATCCCGCCACCGGCCGGGCCTTCCTGCCGGGTTCGTCGATCAAGGGGGCGATCCGGACGGCCTGGTTGTCGCATCTCGCCGGCCAATACCGCGGTCCCGTGAACCTGGACGACATCGTCCCGCGGGACTTTGAGCCGGAGGTCCTCGGCTACATGGACCGGTCGGGGCATCATCCGCGGGCCGAGATCCGCGCGGACCCGTTCCGGGCCCTGCAGGTCGGCGACGCCCTGCTTTGCGAGGTCAGCAACACGGTGGACCCGGTGCGAATCAGGCGGCGCGTCGAACGGTCGAGCGTCTCCGATCCGGTCGGCATCCAGATGTACTACGACACCACGTTTGGGCTTGTGGACGGCGAGGAGATCGTCGCGGCGGGACGGCTGATCGTGAACACGCGGCTGGCTGAAACGCCCGCAGTCCATCCCCGCGGGAACTGGAAGACATGCGTGGCCGGCGGCCTGGCGGCCGAGGACCTCCTGAAAGCCTGCAATGCTTTTTACCTGCCGAAGATGCGGCAGGAGCACGAGGCGTTCTTTGCCCGCGATTCCCGCCTGTCCATCATGGGCGTAAAGCTGATCTCGCTGGCTGAGAAGATGGGCGACGGCGAAGCCCTGATCCGGCTGGGGCGTTTCAGCCATTTTGAATGCGTGACCGTGGACCGATTCAGTCGGCAGCCCCGCCGAGGGGCCGGTAATACCCGCAGCCTGTCATGCGGGGAAGTCCCCCTGGGGTGGGCCAGACTCCGGCTGGACCCGGCGTAAGCAACGCTACCGCCATCCGGAACCGATCTTTGACAAGTGAATATCTCACAGGGTCATGCCCGGAAAGGTGCGCTATGGCGGTTGCCTATCTGACTCAGCAGGGCACGGAGATCTCGCGCAAGGGGGACGCATTGGTCGTCAAGAGCGACGGCCAGGTGCTTGCCGACCTGGAAGTCCACCACCTCGATTCACTGTGCATTTTCGGACGTGTACATTTGACACTCCCGGCGGTGGAACTGCTGCTGGGCAGGAGCGTGGATACCGCTTTTCTCACGCTGGACGGAAGACTGAAGGGTCGGCTGGCGCCGTCGAAGTCATCCCATATCAACATTCGTCTGGAGCAGTTCCGCCAATTCGAGAATCCGGATGTTCGGCTGCCCTGGGCGAAGGCGATCGTCCGGGCCAAACTCTGGAATGCGGCCGAGTTTGTCCGGCGCTTTGCCTATAATCACCCGGACAGCGCGGTTTCAGAACACGCGGCTGAAATCGCGTCTTACTGCGACCGGGTCAACCTTGCCGGGTCCATCGCCGAGCTCCGCGGTGTGGAGGGCGCGGGGACCCGATCCTACTTCAATGCCTTGCGCGGCATGTGTCTGGGCGATCTGAGTTTCAACGGCAGGACTTCGCGACCGCCGCGCGATCCTTTCAACGCCCTGTTATCATTCGGATATGTTCTGCTGAGCAAGGAACTGACCTCGCTTCTGGAGGTCTCCGGCCTGGACCCCTACCTGGGTTTTTACCATGAACCCGAGGACGGACGTCCGGGGCTGGCGACTGACCTGATTGAGGAGTTCCGGCATCCGCTGATCGACCGGTTCTGTCTCACGTTAAACAACAAGCGGATGTTGAGCCGGGAGGATTTCACGGAAGAGCCTGAGAATGGAGTCCGTCTGCGTCCCGAATCGCTCAAACGGTATCTTGGCGAATACGACCAGTGGATGCGTAGTTCTCCCCGCGGTTCGCGCCCATGTCCGCGGGACGTGGTTCGTCGTCAGGTCGAGTTGCTGACGAACTGTGTGCGTTTTCGCCGGACGTATGATCCCTACCGGTTTGAGGATTGACCGTGCTGGTCACTTTCTGTTACGACATCCCGAACGATCGGCGAAGATGCCATGTTGCCCGCCTGCTTGACGGGGTCGGTCGTCGCGTTCAATACTCAGTGTTCGAGGGCGACCTGGATGACAAAACCCTAGCCAACGTGATCGAGCGGGTCAAGCGGGTCATCCATCCGACCGAAGACAGCGTCCGTGTATATCGGATCTGCGCGACCTGTAAGAAACAGACGGTCCTTCTTGGTATTGGAGAACTGACCGAAAAACCAGAAGTGATTATCCTTTAAGAGAGGAGGATGACAGTCGGCAATACAAAGGCTTGTGTTGAAGTCGGTTAGGACACACGGATTCCCGGATATGGGGCTTCATGGACGGAGGTTTGTCTCCTGCGATATGTGATGACAGTTGCAGGCCTCGCAAGTCAGGTATTTGGCGAGGGTTACAATTGTCGGGTTTGACCAGACACCCTGATGAAGAAGGGATTGAGACGATCATCAATACATCTAATGTGGTGGAGACAGCAATGTACCTTTGACCAGACACCCTGATGAAGAAGGGATTGAGACC
>DATIKE010000256.1:0-5769 GCA_035477895.1 Phycisphaerae bacterium | reverse complement strand
AGCGCCAGGTGTTGCAGGGGTTGGGCGAGCAGGCCGAGTTCTGGCAGACGTTGACGTTGGTGGTCCCGCCGGCGTGGGTGACCTTGTGGACCAGCGGATTTCCGCTGTTGGTCGTGCTGACGTTGGTGGTGAAGACCTCGTAGCTGCCGGTCACGGCGGGGGTGAAGCGGAAGACGGCGGTCTTGGCGACGCTGCCGATGGTGCAGTACCGGTGCCCGATGCCGGCGGTGCAGCCGGCGGCGGTGCTCTTTCCGGAGCTGTCACTCCAGGTGCCGGTCTCGGTGTAACTGGCGTAGTTGAGCCCGCCGGAGCGGCTTTCGACGATGAAGATGAGCTGGACGGTCAGGGTGGCGGCGTTGGAGGTGGCGCTGCCATAGGGGCTGGTGACCACGCAGCGGTAGTTGGCCTGGTCGGCGGAGGAGCAGTTGCTGATCTGGAGGGTGGCGGTGGCGGCCCCGGAGATGTTTCCGCCGTTGGTGATGTTGACCGCGTTCTTCTGCCACTGGTAGGTCAAGGTGGGATCACCTGATGCCTGGACGGTAAAGGTGGCGGTGGCCCCGGGAGCCACGGTCTGGTTCGTGGGGTGCTGGGTGATGGCCGGCGGCTGGGGGCCGAGGCTGACCGACACCCACCTGACCGCGTCGGACCGGGCGACGTTGCCGCTGGGCCCGGAGCCGGCGGTGGTGGCGGCATCCAGTTCCACCTTGTAGGCGGTGCTGCCGATGAGGGAGAACTGGCCGAGCGAGCGCCACTGGTTGCAGGGGTTGGGGGTGCAGGTGGAGTTCTGGCAGACGTTAACGCTGGTGGACCCGCCGGAGTGGAAGACCCGGTGAACCAGGGGGTTGCCGCTGTTGGTGGTGCTGCCGTTGGTGGTGAAGATCTCGTAGGTGCCGCTGGAGGTTGGGGTGAAGCTGAAGATGGCCTTGCCGGCGGTGCTGCCGATGGTGGCGTAGCGGTGGCCGATGCCGGCGGTGCAGCCGGAGGCGGTGCTCTTGCCGGAGCTGTTGACCCACGTGCCGGTCTCGGAGTACTTGTTGTAATTCTGTCCACCGGAGCGGCTTTCGACGACGTAGGTTACCTGGAGGCTGAGGGAGGCCTGGTTGGAAGTGGCATTGCCGTAGACGTTGGTGACGACGCAGCGGTAGTTGGCAACGTCATTGCCGTCGACGCTGGACACGGTCAACGTGGCCGTCGTGCAGCCGGAATAGTGCCCGCCGTTGGTGACGTTGACGCTGTTCTTCTGCCACTGGTAGGTCAGCGGCGTGGTGCCGGTGGCGACGACGGTGAAGTTGGCGGTGCTGCCGGGAGCGACCGACTGGCTGGACGGGTGCTGGGTGATGGTGGGCGCGGAGGGCGGAACGGCGCCGATGAGTTTCCATTTGACGGCATCGGTCCGCAGAACCCAGCCGTTCTTGTAGTATTCATCAGTGAGGGTGACGGTGTACTGGATCCCGGAGTTCAGGGTGTAGGTGCCCAGGGAGTTCCACCAGTTCTGGCCGGCCGGGTTGGAGGAGGAGTTGAGATTCTGGACCGTGCTGGCGGTTCCGCCGGCGTGGGTGACGCGGAACTCGCCCTGGGAGGTGGCGTTGGTCGAGGTGGGCCAGGTGGCGAAGACCTGATACTGACCGGAGCTGGCGGGCGTAAACCGGAAGACGGCGGTGTTTGGGGTGCCGCCGCTGGCGTAAGCCCCGCGGGTGCCGATGCCCACGGTGACGCCGTTGGCCCTGCTTTTGACGCTGGAATCGAACCAGGTGCCGGTTTCCGAGTACTGGCTGTAGTTTTTCCCGCCGGAGCGACTCTCGACAATGTAGACGTAGGGGTCGGACTGCTGGTTAATCAGGGCGATGTAGTGGTCCCAGGCCCAGCCCTGGCCGGGGTCCATGTGCGAGCCGCACTGGAGGGCCTCGGTGATGCTGGAATGGGCGAGGATGCCCGGGGGGGTGCGTTTCTCCTCCTTGAGCATGCCCCACCGGTTGCACATGTCGCGGACCAGATTGGCCGAGCCCTGGTACATGGCCTCCGGGTGGGTGGTGTTGGCGGTATAGCCGGCATGCTCCAGGCCGATGGAACGACTGTTCTCGCAGGGCACGTGCCAGGCGATCATCTTCTCGCAGACCATCTGGTAGACCGTGCCGTCATAGTCGATGACGTACTGGGCCGACACCTGGTTGGCGCAGTTCTTGAAGGTGTTGATGCAGGCGGCGGCGGACCCTTCGGCGACGTGGACGATGACCGTGTCCTTGGTGCTGAAGGCGGAGTTGTAGTTGCAGCTCGGGGCCGGATCCCATATGGCACTGACGTAGTCGGGATTGCCGCAGTCGGTGGGGGCGACCATGGGCACGACCCAGGCCGGCAGCAGGCTGTCCAGGTCGAGGTCGACGGTTTGCGGGGCGACCTTGAATTTCTCGCCGCAGTTGTTGGTTTTGCTGAGGCCGACCTGCAGTTGGCGGTAGACGCTGCGGGCGAAAATCCGGCTGCACTCGTCGTCGAGGCCGGCATAGCGGATGATGACCGGCAGCCAGGCCTCCAGCCCGGCGGCGCGGTCGATGCCCGCCTCGGTGGCGTACCGGTCGAGCAGGGCGGCAGCGCCGAAGATGCTGTAGTGGGGATTGACCTTGAGAAGCTCGACGTCGGCGACTTTGAGCAGGGCGGCGGCGGCGGCGAGGGAGTTGCTCCACTGGTTGTCCTTGAGGCCCATCACCCCGAAGCCGTTGTCGATGCTGGGCGCGGAGCCGCGGTTGTTGAGCCCGCTGCCCTGGTCGGCCAGGACGAGCATGAGATCGACGGGCACCTTGTAGGTGACGGCGGCCCGCTGGAATGCCGGTTTGAGCGGCTTCTTCCAGAAGAAGCCGGCCAGAGAGCCGATCTTGGAACCGGAATTACCCCGATCGGCCGAGACGGCCGGCAGGCCCTGGGCCTGGCATACGTGCAGCGGCAATGAGGCCAGAATCACACCACCAATAAGAACTAAAGACAGCCAGCGGGACATGAGATTTCCTCCTTCTCGGCCACGTGGAAACACGTAGAAAGTGGTCGACCTGCAGGGTGCTCCTGCCTGCCGAAATAATTCGCCCTGGCGTCATCGCGAGGGCTCACGATCACATTTCAAGCGACCAGCCGAAATGCCCCTGCCGCGTATCGAAAGCCGCGAAGTTCCGCCGGGGAACCCGCACGACAGGTGATCTGCTCATCGGATTGCCGGGCAGCGAAGACACCCCGCCGCCGACACACGGCACGAGCTGCATTCCAGCCAGGCACGGCCGACGGGAAGAGAGGAAAGGCAACGATTTTAATACCCGTGACGCATGTCCCCAAAAAAGCTCGGAAACAGTGCGTCGTCCGCCGTCGTGCCCACTCAACAGCCGCCATTGTGCCACAAAGAAAACGCCGGTCAAGAAAAATATGTAACCGTTCACGACTTTTCTGTAGCGTGAATCACATGACAGCTCTTTGTCCTCCAAAGAGTCAAGAATTGTGGATGAGAGCCCCAAACGCGATCCCCGGAAAGCCGTTAAATCCTTACGGAACAATGAGTTAACGACTCCAACCGTGAACGGTTGCGAAAAGAATTGAGATCGCCCGCATGCAACGGATGGCTGTAAGGCAGCGACTGCTCGGGCTGATAGCCGGCCTCCGGCCAGATGTCACGATTCGGGGGCGAGACACGGCATCCGGTTTTGCACCAGCCGCCGTCTCCGGGTCTAATCACCCGACCGCCGGCAGGTTCGACCGGCGACGGACGGTCGCCGGGTTGATTTCAGCAACTTCGGGGGTACAAGCCGTGACCGCAAGTCATTTTCAGGCGGCGGATTGGATCGTCTTTTTCACCTACCTGGGCACGTTGATCGGCATGGGCTGGTACTTCTCCCGCCGGCAGACCTCGACCGCCGAATTCTTCACTTCCAGCCGGCGGATGCACTGGCTGCCGGTGGCCCTGTCGGTCGTCGCCTCACTGTTCAGCGCCGTCTCCTTCCTGGGACTCCCCGCGATGGTATTCAAGGGCGACTGCGTAATGATCGCCTGGCCGCTGGCGGTGCTGCTGGCCACGCCGATGATCACCCGCCTGCTTCTGCCCTTCTACAACCGGCTGCAGGTCACCACGGCTTACGAATACCTGGAGAAGCGGTTCGGCCTGAACGTCCGCCTGCTGGCCAGCGCCTTGTTCATCCTCAAGAGGCTGTTCTGGATGTCCCTGGTGACGCTCACGCCTTCGCTGGCCCTCAGCACCATGACCGGCCTGCGCGTCGAGTACTGCATCCTGGTCATCGGGCTGGTGGCCACCTTGTACACCACGATGGGCGGCCTGAGCGCCGTGATCTGGACCGATGCCGTCCAGTTCGTCGTCTTCATGCTCGCGCAGTTGCTGATCGTCGGCTATGTCGTCACGCGCCTGGACGGCGGTTTCGCAGAGGTCTGGCATACCGGCGTGGCTGACCACAAGATCGCAATTGACCTGAGCATCGATTTCTCGCGCCAGACGTTCTGGACCGTCCTGCTGGCCTGCATCTTCATCGCCGGCTCGGATCTCGGGGCCGACCAGCTCATCGTCCAGCGGCTCATCAGCACCCCCGACATCCGCGGCGCCGCCCGTTCGCTCTGGTTCAACGCCGTGTTCAAGTTCCCCAGCATGTTTCTGCTGCTGACCATCGGGGCCGCCGTTTGGGCATTCTACAGGGCATATCCCGACCGTCTCGGCCTGGAAACCCCGGGTTACGAGATGATTCTTCCCCACTTCATCATCAAGGAATTGCCGGTAGGCATCTCCGGTCTGGTCATCGCGGGCATCTTCGCCGCGGCCATGTCCAGTTTTGACTCCGGCCTGCACACCATGGTGACCACGTTCACCGTCGACTGGTACAAAAGACTCATCCGGATCGATTCGACCGATCTGGCGTACCTGCGAACCGCAAGGGTTCTGACCCTGACCCTCGGGGTGGCGGTGACCATCCTGGCCGTCATCGTGTACCGCTGGGGCATCCGCGGCCTGATCGACGCCTCCAACAGCTTCCTCGGCTTCTTCGGCGGGGGGCTGCTCGGCGTGTTCCTGCTCGGCGTGCTCACCCGCCGGGCCAAGGGCCTGCCCACGGTCCTCGGGGCCGTCGCCGCCGTCGCCCTGGTCTCGGTCGTCGAGTTCTACCAGCAGCACCACGGCCTCCGCCGGCTGGATCCCTGGCTGTACGGGCCCATCACCTGCTGCATGACCATGGTCATCGGGTATTTCGGCAGCTTCTTCGGACCGGAACCGCCCTTCGAGCGGATCGCCGAGTACACCACGGCAAGGGGCCGCCGGGTACCGGCCGAGGGCCGTCCGCCGGAACCGCGGGCAACTCGCCATCCTGATGGTGATGCCTAACCCAAGAGGGCGGCGAGGGTCTATTCTGCAGGCGATGATGGTGGGTCAAACGCTCCGCCTTCGGCCCTGTCCGCGTGCGTACACGCACGGGCAGGTCAGCGACGACCCCGCCGTGGGGGTTTATTTGCCGCGTAAGCGAGATGTGCGCGGCAATCCGCTCGGCGGATCTGAAACGGACGGTCCGGCGAGACACATTCGTGCCAAGGAGGCCCTGAAATGAAAACCATTTGCCTGGTCGGACTGGTCGGAGCCTGTTGTCTTGCGGCAGGGCTCGTTTCAGCAGTCGGCGGCGACGATCGCGAACTGCGCGAACTGGCCAGGCGGGTGGACAAGCTGGAACGTTCCCGGGATGAAATGAACAGGACCATAGACCGGCTGGCCAAGTCGGTTGCCGACCTGGAAAAGAGCCTCGGGTC
>DATIKE010000255.1:0-1825 GCA_035477895.1 Phycisphaerae bacterium | reverse complement strand
CGCGGCCAGTTGAATCTCCCGGTGACGAGTTCGAACTTCCGGAGAGACATCAGGAACGACGGGTCGATCGGCTCCTTCGACTTGATCAACACCCGGAGCAAGCTGAACAACACCTGCGGGGCTTGCCCGCCGTAAGGTGCGAGTGAATGTGTGTTTTATCCGGTGGTTCCCCGGCCCCGTCCGTGAACCGGACGGGGCCGGTCTCTTTATCATCTATTCAATCGGGGAACACGCCTTCGCATGGGATCTCAAATCGGACGGGGCATCAGTCGGAACGATCGAGCGTGGTCATGCTCACCTCGACGCGGGCATGATCGAGGTGCTTCGGGTCGCCCCAGGCCGACGGAACGTGAAGGACAACTTCGTCGGAGGAGACTCCCAGGATGACCGCCGCGCCGGCAACGTTCTCCCCCGTCGCCGACCCCGATACCGCGTCCGCCGTCGGCGAGCAGCGCACGACCTGACCGACCCGCGGCTTGCACCGCGGGTCGATGTCCGCCGCCGCCCACCGGCCCGCGGCGTCCACCCGCTTGATCAGCCCGATCGCGCCCCACCTCATCCACGGCGGCGTCCGGCGCTCGGCAAAATCCCACTGTCGCAGCGAACCGCCCCCCGCATCACGCATCCGCACGGTGGCCTCGCTGTGATAAAACTGGGTCGCGGAAATGGTCAGCTCCGCCACTTCCTGGCGGCGCGAGGGGTTCTCCGGGTCGCTGCGGTAAACGACGAACTCCTCCCCCACCTGGACACCGTCGCTCTCGCCCGCCGCCAGCAGGCAATAATCGTTCCCTTCGAGAACCTTGAAAATAGCCGCTCGGATCGGCTGATCGGGCGGGGCCGGGCGCACCACCACCACGTCGCACTCGTCCGGCGGCAACATGCTGGCCGACTCAATCATCTGTGCCCGGCTGATCGGATCGAGCGCATCCACGATCACCGCCGCGCCGACGTAAGCATCATGCCGGTACAGATCCACCAGCCGATTCGCCACAACACCATCCGCGCTGCTGCCCACAAACCGCACGAAAAGTCCGTTGCCCTTCGGGTCCGGGCGAGCCTCCAGTACCACGCTGTTCAGCCGGCCCTGTCGCCGCTCAGCCGGCGCCGGCCACAACTCCACCGTGTCACCCTCCTGTGGAAGAGCATTGCCCACCACGGGCCGCAGCGCCGCCAACGCGCTCCGCTCCTCCAGACCCGTCACCTGACCGCGGGCGACCGGAATCCCCCGTCGGCTTACCAGAAGCATGTCATTCAGTCGAAGACCGGCCTGCGAGCCGAGATCCAGCCACGCCGTCTGCCGCCCAGGAGGAAGACGCATCACGCGACCGCGAAGCGTCACGCCGTCCGGCAGCATGTCCCGGGCTTCACCCAGCCCGGCCTGCCGAACGATCACCGCCGTCAATCCCTTCACGGTCCCGCCGGCCGTACCCACCCAGCGCCCGGCGCTGCCGTCCTTGCCAGCTAAAAAAATCGTTCCGCCGCCCACCACGCGGGTCCCGTCCAAAACCCAGAACAAATCGCCGACCCCTACTCCCGCGCCGATGCCGCTGCCGAACGCCACCACGCTTGATTCACGGGGGCTCTGTACTACCGTCGTCTGGACCACCAGCGATCGATCGGCAGGGAATCCGCCCGGCGGCGGCGCCGTCACCAACATCAGGGTCAACCAGCTACCGATCGCGACCGGGATCATCCATCCGCCTTCGTCAGAACCGCCTTCACCCGCTCAGCCACCATCGACGGTGACAGTTCCCACATGCACCGGTGCCCGTGCGGACATGTCGACACTCGCTCCAGGTAGCACGGCGAACACGGCAGGTCCAGC
>DATIKE010000254.1:0-3868 GCA_035477895.1 Phycisphaerae bacterium | reverse complement strand
CAGGAGTACATTCGGCTGCAAGGCCAGGAGCCTCCTGTAAACGAGGAGAACTTTGGTATTGAGGGATGAGCCGAAGGACTTCAGTCCGTAGGTTCATCCCGGTCTTCAAAGCCACCGCCTTGCAGGCGGTGGTGGTTTACTTCAGATACGGAATCGTCAGCGGCCCCTCGGGCAGGACGCAAACGGTGAACGGGCGGCCGTTGGATTTGCCGGACAGGTCGGCCAGGGTGTCCTCGATCCGGCGGCAGGGCTTGAGCAGGCAGGAGGTGATCTGCTCATCGGTCAGGCCGTCTGATCGCACGTAGACGTCGCAGCGCTGCTGAATCCGCGTCTGGACCTGCACCTGCCACTGGTCCATGCAGCCGAAGCCCGGCGACTCGATCCGGGCCAGGGCCTCGGTCGGGCTCCCGGCCTCCCGCAGCAGCCGGCCGAAGTGCCCGTACTCCGGGATGCCGTCCCAGCAGTGCGCGGCCACAATGATGCCGCCCCCCGGCCGCACCACCTGGGCCGCCGCCGACACCCCCTTGATCGCCTGGTAAAGGTTCAGATCCAGCGGGTAGCCCGAATTGCTGGTAACCACCACATCGAACGGCTCGTCCACCGGCTGCATGGCGCATGCTTTGACGAACGCGCAGCCGGCCGCGTGGGCCTCCTCGAGCTTGCCCGCGAAGACCCCCGTGATCCGCTTGTCCCGGTTCATGGCCACGTTCAGCAGGAACGTCGGGTTGGTCATGCGGGCGGCCTGAAGCATCTCCTCCCAAATCGGGTTGCCCCGGGTGATCCCCCAGGTCGCTTTCGGGTGGCCGATCATCTTCGCCCCGTGGTTGTCCAGCACACTCTCGGCCCCGGCGATCGAGGGCAGCACGCCCTTAGGCCCGCCTGAAAAGCCCGCGAAAAAGTGCGGCTCGATGAAACCGGTCAGAATCCGCACGTTCGCCTCCATGAAGTGGCGGTTCACGCGCACGTCGTGGTCGAAGGCTGTCCGCCCCAACCGCACCAGGTTGGCGTCGTCGTTTCCGTCGTGCTGAACGCATCGGTAGTTCGCGACAACCTCCGCTCCCAGCATCTGTTTCAGCTCTTCCGGCGTCTGTGGTCGATGCGTTCCAAGGGCATTGATCAGGGTAATGTCCTGCCGGTTGATCCCCGACGCCTCCAGCTCGGCCAGCAACGGCGGCAGAATCCGCTCGTTCGGCGTGGCCCGGGTGATATCCGTGTGGACCACCGCCGCCCGCTGTCCCGGCTGAATCAGCTCCCGCAGTGCCGGGCAGCCGATCGGCTTCCGCAGGGCTTCAACGAGGGCTTGCTTTTCGTCCGGCAGGCCGGGCACGTAACGTGGCTCGATGACCACAGCATTGGCCGACACTTCAACCGCCAACCACCCCTTCCCGTATGCCAGATGTACCATTTTCGTCGGTCCCGTCGCCATCGAGTCTGCCTCCGTTCGGGTTGAAATCCCCCCAGACACCTGGATCGCCGGACAAAAATGTATGCCCGGCCCTTGCCGAGGGCAAACCCGGCCTTGGCTCGACTTTTGCCCTTTGCGAACCTTGATGCCGAGCACACACAGGCCGCACACCGATCGAGCGTGTCCAACGGGTAGTCATGAACCTGGTTGCCGTCCCGTTTTCGCCCACGGTGGGGAAAGGCCGGATCGCGCCTCCGGCAAGACGATGGATTGTGTGGACAGAAGAAAGCGAAGACTGCGAAAAAGGGCCCCGCGACCGCCGAGGACAAGAAGCTGGCCGGGCGGATCATCGAGTTCGTCCGCGCCATCATGGACTGCCGGGTGCGGAAAGGGGATGAGTCCAATTATTCTTGAGAGTACTGACATGTGATTGCCTTCGGTTTATGCCGCGAGGCTGGTTCCTTCGGATCCGGATAGATCGGATCAGAAAAAGTGTCGAAAGCCATTTACTCTGCTTCCCTTTTCTCCTTTGTTGAGTATCCCATTGACTCAACCGGTCCCAGGCTGCTCGCAGGTGCGAGAATCCCTGTCTGCGGCGCGCAGGCTTTCTCGCACCTGCCATCGTGTGAATCCGTTCGCACGAGGACGCGGTTCCGACCTGAAAAACAGGCGGCAGGACAGGTCGCCCCATCCCGCCGCCTGATTGGCCGTGCAGCTTGAAACCACTGAATAACACCGGAGACCTGCCTGCGGCAGGCCGGGACACCGGTACCAAACCCCTGCCTGCCGCACAGGCAGGGGTTTCAGGGCGCACTCTTTATCCAATCATCGGCCGGACCCGATTCACGGGGCGGCCGGTTCGGTCAGCAGCACCGTCAGCATGTCCTGGATCGGGATGGACGCGCCGATCTCCAGGCTTCGGCCGTAAGGCCCGAAGGTGAAGCCCATGGCCTTGGTCGCATCGCCAGGATCAGTATCCACCGGTGGTTCGTCGCCCCGGAACATCGCCTCGTCATAGGCGAACTTAAAGCACCATCCATCTCGTTTGTCAGACAGATTCCTTTCGACCGGGCGAAAACGAGCCAGTTGTTTGTTGGCCCCCCCGACGCAGCGCGCCGGGACTCCATCCCAACAAAGGGGTGTACCATGTCAACCGCCCCTTGCAAACGTTGTCGACAGGGCGATACACTGTAATGGGCGTCATGCTTGGTGGGCCCCCTGGTGACGTGGGCCGCACGCCTGCCCCGGCGTTCCCTGACGTTCCCCGGCGTCCACGGCCATGCTGTCGGCGGAACGGTCCGGCCCGTGGCCATTGCGAGCCGATAAATATCGCAGGCGACCGCGGTCCATGTGTTTGAAGGGGTATCCGGAAATGCCGATCACTTGCAGGTTGATCGTCGAATCATGCGGATGCCGTATGACAGGCCGATGGTTCCGGAACGCGACGCGGCGACGGGCCTTCACCCTCATTGAAGTCCTGGTCGTCGTCGCGATTATCGCCCTGCTGCTGGCCGTCCTGCTGCCCAGCCTCAAGCGGGCCCGCGATCAGGCCCGCACCGCAGTCTGCGCCTCCAACATCCGCACCACCGCCCAGGCCATGTACTTCTACACCCAGGCCAACAGCGACTACTTCCCGAACTCCGGCAGCTGGGCCGAGGCCGCCCATCCTTTCATTCTCCGCCTGAGCCGCGGCAAGGCCGGGACCTCAATCATCTATGGCGACCAGCAGATTCAGGATGTTGATATCTTTCAGTGCCCCGCCGACGTGATCAAAGCTGAAACCGGCGAGGGCTGCACCCGCTACAACGGGGTTTGGGAGAGCTACATCTACCGCGTCAGCTACCTGTTCAACCCGTACTTACCCTTCCACTCCGAGCTGGCCAGCATCCAGGGCCAGACGGTGTACGTCATTACCAGCGCCACGCAGTTCGAAAAGACCACCTACTACGACTCATGCCAGAACAAGTACAAATCGCGATACCGCCTCAAGAAACTGCCCCATATCAAACGAGCCTCCGACATCGTCATGTACACCGACGCCGGTGATGACGATAACTGCGGCCATGATCCCATGGGCGCATTGAAATGGGATTTTGATGACGAAAACGACCTCTATTACACCACGGACCCCGCTGTCCTCGAGGTTCATCACGTAACCGGCAACAATTTCGCCTATGTTGACCAGCACGTCGAATACAAGAAGGTTCTCCGCCGCACCGGCCCGCACGAAACCCTCGGCGTGCCCCTGTTCCCGTACCGCTGGGTGCCCGAGGCCCAGTATCAACCCTGACCTTTTTTCTCGCGGTCGAAAACACCGTAACCTCAAGCCCATCTTCGACAGTTGGCAACGAGATGTTGTCCCGGAATCGCCGTTATGCCCATCGGCAGGCCCAGACCGCCACGGCCGACACGATCAAGATCGGGCCGTCGCCGGGTTTCGAGCGTCTGTGGGGCCGGTTAGGG
>DATIKE010000253.1:0-11334 GCA_035477895.1 Phycisphaerae bacterium | reverse complement strand
CGGATCAGCGCCGGTTCGACCGGCTCGTACTCGTCGCCGATCTCGCCGACGATCTCCTCGATGATGTCCTCGATCGTGACCAGGCCGGCGGTCCCGCCGTACTCGTCCACCACGATGGCCAGGTGCACCTTGTTTTTCCGCATCTCGGTGAGCAGGTCGGGTATGCGTTTCGTTTCCGGAACGAACGGCACCTTGCGCATGATTTCCGTCGGGTCGAAGGGATCTCGCTCGTCGCAGCTCAGCAGGTCCTTCGCGTAGAGGACGCCCTGGATGTCGTCGATGTTCATGCCGTACACCGGGATCCGCGAATGCCCTTCGCGAACGATCATCTCCTTGGCCTCGAACAGGGTCGCGGTTGTCGGCAGGGCGATGATCTCCGTCCGGGGGGTCATGATCTCGGCCACGTCCTTGTCGCGGAACTCCATGACCGAGGCGATCATGTCCGCGTCCTCCTCGTGGACCGCGCCGGCCGCCTCGCCCTCGCTGACCGCGACCAGTATTTCCCTCTCAATGTGTCCGGCGGCGTCCTGTCCGTCGTTGTCCCTGGGGACGCCCGCCAGCCTCCGCACCAGACCGTCGGCCAGATGCTCGATGACCAGCAGCGGCCACAGCGCGTGCCGCAGGACGATCAGCGCCGGCAGGGTGTGGACCAGGAACCCGTGGCCCGCGTAGCGGGCCCATGCGTTGGGGATGGCCACGCCGACGATCAGCAGCGTCAGCAGGGCGGTCGCGAAGATGACCGCGTATTGCCGCACGGGTTCGGCGATCGGCCCGGTCTCCAGGACATGCGTGATCAGCAGGACCAGGGCCAGCATGGCACATACCCGCACGACCGACGAGCAGAAGATCAGGTCGTCCCGCCAGTCCACCAGCCGATTCAGAAGCCGGTCCCGTTCGGCCGCCTCCAGACGTTCGGCCAGGTGGGCGCGGGAGAAATGGCGCAGGGCCACGTTGGCCGTCGTGGAAACCGTGACCACGGCCATCAGTGCCAGAGCACACCACCAATCGAGCTGCGAAACCACCTTTTACCCCTGTCTCCGAAACGCTCTTCCCCGGCCCGCCCTCTTCGATGCCGGCTTGCCCTTGAGAGCCGCGAGTGTCCGGTTCTCCGCCAGTCGCATCCGGGCCCGCTGAGCGGTCGTCCGGTCGTCCCAACCGGCCAGGTGCAGGGCCCCGTGAATCACATACCGCAGCAGTTCCTCGCGCAGTGCGAGCCCGAGGTCGGCCGCCACCCGGCGGGCGGTCTCCGCGGACACTACGATCTCCCCTTCGATCGTCCCGGACGTCGGGTCGTCGCGCAGATCGAAGCTGATCACGTCGGTGGGCCGGGCTTTTCCGAGAAACCGCTCGTTGACATCCGCGATCGTCGCGTCATCGACGACGGCCACGCTGATGTTCCCGACGTTTCGCCCGGCCAGGGCCGCCGTCACCGCCTGCCGAATGTCGGAAACGTTCGCTCCGCGCAGCGCGGCTCGCGCGTGCACGCTGATGCAGCTTGTCCGTCTGGTTTCGCCTGATTTGCCGGATGCACTCACGCCTGACGGGCGACCTCCGTGGCCGGCGAACGCTGCCCGCCGTTGGCCGTCTCGCCGGACTCGCCGGCGGGCTTGGCCGGCGCTCGTTCGGCGGGCTTGCGCGGCCCCTCTTTTGACGGATACTTGATGCGACCGTGGTGGATCGCGCACAGGCTCTTGACGATCGACTGCTCGACCACATGCAGATCCTTCAGGGTGATGTCGCAGTTGTCGAACTGGCCGTCGGTCAGGCGGGCCATCACCACCTGGTGAACGGTGCTTTCGATTCGTCCCGGTGTCGGTTCGGTGATGGCCCGCACCGCCCCCTCGCAGCCGTCGCACAGCATCAGGATGGCGGACTCCGGCATTCGCGGCTTGGGGCCGGGATACCGGAACTCGCTCTCGGCCACCTCGCGGTCGTGCTTTCCGGTGGCGGTCTTGGCCGCCGCCTCGCTGGCCGCGTGGTGGAAGTATTTCACGATCGTCGTTCCGTGGTGCTCCAGGATGAACTGGTGCAGCGCTCGCGGCAGCCCGTACGCCCGGGCCATCTCCAGACCGTCCTTCACATGCCCGGTGATGATCAGCAGGCTCATCGTCGGCGACAGCCGCTGGTGGCGGTTCATCTGGGCTTCCTGATTCTCCACGAAGTAGGCCGGCTTCTGAGTCTTTCCGATGTCGTGGTACAGGGCGCCGACGCGGGCCAGCAGGCCGTTCGCGCCGATGGACTGGGCCGCCTCGTCGCACATCTGGCTGAGCACCAGCGCGTGGCTGTAGGTGCCCGGCGCCTGCTGGGCCAGCCGCCGAAGCAGCGGCTGACTCGCGTCGCACCACTCCAGAAGCGTCATGCTCGTCGTGATGCCGAACACTTTCTCGAAGTGCGGCAGAATCCCCTGGACGAAGAAGCCGGCGAACATTGCCGCGCCGCCCGCAGCCAGTGCGTGCTCGAGGATGTACCGCATCGGCTGGCCGTCGATCGACCGGGTCGCCACCGCCATCACGAAGGCCGCCACCGCGGCCATCAGACCCACGCCGACGACCTTGCTGCGGCTGCGGACCTCGCGGAGCGTGAACACCGCCACGCTCATGCCGCTGATCAGCGTGAGGAACAGCCAGAAATCTCCCTGGCAGGCGAGCGTCACCAGGATCGCCAGCTCGCCGCTCACCCCGAAGGCGAAACGCTGGTTGTAGGCGATCGAAAGCAGCATCGCCGCTGCGACCAGGAAACCCACGGCGAACTCGGGGACCTGAGCGACAAATCGGCTGCACAGGACGGCCGCGGCCATCATCAGCGCCATCGCCAGCGTCCGGGTCGGCCTTTCCAGCACGCGCCTCTGGTAGATCGTGCTGTAGCAGGCCAGGCCTGCGGTCACCAGCAGGACGACGGCGGCCAGCCCCAGGTCCCGACGCACTTGCTCGCGCCATATCCAGCGGTCGGTCTGGGCGGCCCTCAGATACGCCTCGTGCTCCTTGGCCAGAAGGTCAAGTTCCGCGTTCGACAGCTTCGTGCCGGCCTTGACCATCAGGTCGCCCGGCACCTTGTGAACGGTGAAGACTTTGACCTGTTCCTGGGCCTGCTTGATCGCATCGAGGGTGGCGGCGGAGTCATACCGCCACAAGGGTGACAGGGTGGTTGCGTCCTTGCCGGTGGATCCCTGCAGCGTCCGTACGATCAGATCGATGATTGCCGGATGGAACGGCTGGGGGAACACGGATGCGATCCGCCCGGCCAGATCGCTCAGGGACTTCGTGTCGCTGACGTATACCAGTTGGCGGACAGGAACATCTATATCCTGGGTATTGCCGGGTTCGCCGGACCGCAGGATCGCCATGCGGGGGGTGCCCTGGCGGACCGGCTGGGCGGGCTTCTGCACGACGCGATTCTCGCCCAGTCGTTCGATGAGCTCGGCCGTCATATTCTCGAAGGCGGCGGCCCTGGCCTGGTCGGCGGCATGCTGCATCAGCAACTCGATCGCCGCGTCGTCCAGCGCCCAGCCCTTGGCCGCCAGTTGTTCCCTCAACTTTGTCGGATCGGAGCCTGCCGCCTTGACCAGAGCCAGCAGATCGGTCAGTTTTCCGCGGATCGCCGCCAGCGGGGCCGGGTTCTGCACGTACACGTCCGGCGCCGAGGCCGCCGCCACCTGCCGTTCCTGCTCGGTTCGGGCCGTGTCCTCGATGTCGAACGCCACCCGGGCGGTGATGTCGCTGGTCACCACCTCGTTCAACCGCCACGGCATCGCCGAGCCGCCCGCCAGCATGATGACCAGCACGCCCAGGTAGAATCCGAGCCAGATCAGCGCGGAGCCCGGGTTCACGCGCCGTGTCACGCGTTGCCAGAGCGTCCCGCGCTGCTCGCTGAGCATTCGCCGCGCTTCCTCACGGCGGGTCTCGGCTCGGCCGGCCTGTTTCGGCTTCAAGGGTGTACGTTCCTGAGACGCTGATTCCTTACGATGTCACCGGGCCGCGCCGCGCCCGGTTTTCTTGGGAACTCTGACAGAACCCTGTGTGGGACCGGCATCTTGCCGGTCCGACCGCCTGCCTGTCTGCCGCAGGCAGGGAATCCGGCCCCGCAAGTTCTCCTGAAGATCCTTATTCTATCAATCATCGTCGTCCGTCGGCCTGGGAATCACCACCGGCCGCCCGGGCCGATAAAATCACGCCTTTCCGTTGGCATACGCGTTCACGATGTTCTGCACCAGCCGGTGGCGGACGATATCCAACTGGTCCAGCCGGATGAACGCCACGCCCCCGATCCCGCTCAACCGCCTCAGGGCGTCGATCAGGCCAGAGGCCTCCGGCCGTTCCAGGTCCACCTGGCTGTCGTCGCCGGTCACGATCATCTTGCTGTAGTGCCCGAGCCGCGTCAGGAACATCAGCATCTGCGCGCAGGTGGTATTCTGGGCCTCGTCCAGGATGATCGCGCTGCTGTTCAGTGTCCGCCCGCGCATGAACGCCAGGGGCGCCACCTCGATGACGTCGTTGGTCATCAGCCGCCTGGTCTGCTCGAAGGACATCATGTCGGCCATCGCGTCGAACAGCGGGCGCAGATACGGGTTCACCTTAGCCTGCATGTCGCCCGGGAGGAAACCCAGTTTCTCGCCCGCCTCGACGGCCGGCCGGACCAGTATTACCCTCTGAATAGCCCCGGCCTTGAGCATCGAGACGGCCATGGCCACGGCCAGGTACGTCTTGCCCGTCCCAGCCGGCCCCAGGCAGAACACCAGGTCGTGCTGTCGGATGGCCTGCACGTAGGCCTTCTGGCCTGCGGTCTTCGGGCTGACCGGGTGGTGGGAGTAGACCTCAATCGCGTCGTCGTTGAACACCCCGGGGTCATCCACCCGCGTCACCCGGGCGATGGCCTCGGCCACTTGATCCTCGTGGAGATCGTCCCTGTCCCGCAGCAGGTGCTGCATCTGCTCGAGGACGGTGGCCGCCTGGCCCACCGCCCGCGTTGAGCCGGACAGTTTGATCGAAGATTCTCGAGCCGCGATCTGGACTCCCAGACTGCCCTTGATCAGCCGGAGGTGCCGGTCCCCCAAGCCGAACAACACCGCCCGCTTGCCCAAGTCATCCAAGGTGATCGTGAGTTCCAAAGTGCCTACCTGCTCCCGTCGTAAAGGCGTAGCCGCCGCCAGGACGGCCTTCGATCGGGCGGACCACAGTATCGCCCGCCTGACAACGTCATTTTACCGCATCGCTCCGAGAAAAGTGAGCAGCCACCAGGCGGCCGGGGCGGCGAACCACGGCGAATCCAGGATGTCCAGAAATCCGCCAAACGAAGCCACCACCGCCCCGGAGTCTTTGACCCCCACGTCCCGCTTGAACGCCGACTCGGTCAGGTCGCCCAGATGGCCCATAACAGCCATAACTATCCCGAAAACAAGGGCTTGCAGTAGCCCGAGGGGCGATTGACCCAGGGTCGCAGACCCCCAGGCGCCCCAGGCGGCCATGCCGCCGGTCGCCATCAGGCACGACATAATGAGCCCGGCCACGAATCCCTCAACGGTTTTCTTGGGGCTGAGCCAAGGAGCCAGGGGTGTTCGCCCGAATATCCTGCCGAGGAGATAAGCCCCTATATCACAAGATTTTATACAAAGGACAGCGTAGAGGATGAGAATTGCCCCCGCCGGGCCGGGTGCCAGACATCGGATTCGGATGAGAAACGAACCCAGGAGACCCACGTAAGATATTATCAGAAAAGTAGTTGCGATCGCAGCAATGGCCCCCTGGGTTCTACGACGAGCCAGGATCAGCAAGCAGGTGCCGACGAGCCCGCCCATCAGCCAGACGGGTGTCGCGGTCGGACCGAGTGCAGATCCGGCTGCGGACCGTGCGGCCGTTGTGGCGGTCATCTGCTCGACCCAGGGCAGGACGACGAGACCGACGCTGATTATTGCCGCCCAGAATCGCGCGGGCGCGTATCCGGCGGATTTCAGCATTAAGCCGAACTCCAGGGCGGCAAAGAAGGCCAGGACGGCCGTCACGCTGACGGTCGGCAGACCCCAGAGGCGCGTTGGCGGGTGCGACCTGAATTCGTGAGCCGGCCCCGACTGGTTGGGCAGACCTGCCGCAAGCCACGCGTCCAGCAGCAGCAGGCCCACCAGGGCCGCGATCATCACTGAGCCGAACAGAATACGTTGCCAAAGCATGTGGTATGGTCCTCGCGACCGGTCATGCTAAGGCAGGCGGGGTGCGGCGTCCACCGTCGGTTGCGGCAAGTAACCGATCACGTTACAGGTGGTGTCTCTGAAGGAGCGTTGTGTTGGTGTCACCTGTTCAAAGTGGCGAGACGGACAAGGCTGAGTCGCCGTCGGCGCGCATGCGAAGAAGCTCCTGGTGGGTTCGCCCTGTGGCGTACGCAGCAGTGCTGTACACTGCGTGGTGCGTCGGGCTCTACTATTACCAGGACGCGATGATTTTTCCGACCGAGCTCGCGCCGGCGCCGCTGAAGCGGCCTTTGCCGAAGCCGCTTTTCGATCACATCGTCACACATCAGATCGACGTGCCGGGCGGCAAGAACGAGGCGTGGTTTCTTCCGGCGCCGGGGGTTAGCGCGGATCGGCCGGGGCCGGCGGTCGTTTTCTGTCACGGCAACGCGGAGGTGATCGACTACCAGGACAGCGTGGTCCGCGCCTACCACGACATGGGCGTGTCCGTGCTACTGCCGGAATACCGCGGCTACGGGGTCGCGCCGGGCAAGCCGACGCAGAAGGGGATACTCGAAGACAATGTGCGGTTCTACGATTGGCTGGTGACCCTGCCACAAGTGGATCGGCGGCGGATCGTGTTCCATGGCCGATCGCTGGGCGGCGGAGTGGCATGTGATCTGGCGACGAAACGGATGCCGGCGGCGGTGGTGCTGGAATCAACGTTCACGAGCGTGGCCGGCATGGCTGGTGATTACCTGGTCCCGGCGTTCCTGTGCAAGCATCCATTTCGCAACGACCGGGTGTTGAGGGATACGACATTTCCCGTGCTCATCGGTCACGGCAGCCGGGACCGGCTCATTCCGGTGAGCCATGCGCATGCCCTGCGGGACCTGCCCGGGCGGGGCGTGGTGTACATCGAGTATGATTGCGATCACAATGATTTTCCCGGGGCCGGGAATGAGGATAACTGGTGGGGGCGCGTGCGGGAGTTCCTTGTCGAGGCAGGGATCCTGGCGGCGCCGGAGACGCAACCTGGTTGAACCGTGGAACAGACAGCGGGGGCATCGGACTGGTTGGCGGACGCGGGGTGTTGTTTGGGGTGAGTGTTCACCTTCGGATCGCGGCGAATGGGTTACAGACGAGGTCATCGGACATGTTTAAGGCGTGTATTTCAGCGGTTGTGGCAATGATTGCGATGAACGGCGCGTTGATGCTCGCAATGGGCGCGGAGACGAAGACGGCCAAGCCGCCGCGGGTGCACAAGATCCGCGTGCTGCTGGTGACCGGCGGGCACGATTTCGAGCACGAGCTTTTCCTCGATGTGTTCCGAAGCCAGCCGGACCTGGAGGTTCGCGAGGTGACGCAGCCGGAGGCCCAGGCGTGGTTTGCACGCGACAAGGCCGACCAGTTCGACGTGATGGTCTGGTACGACCTGTGGCAGGAGATCACCGAGGAGAGCAGGAAGAACCTTGTCGAGCTGCTGAGCAGGGGCAAGCCGCTGGTCGCGTTGCACCATTCCATCGCGACCTACCAGAAATGGCCCGGGTCGATCGAGCTGATCGGGGGCAAGTTCCGCATCAAGGGAACGGAGACCCAGCCGGCGGCGGTCGCCAGGCATGGCCGGAAGATGAACGTGAAGATCGAGGATCACCCGATCACGCGGTTCATGAAGGACTTCGTGCTCGAGGACGACGAGGCGTACAAGGGAATGGACTTTCTGCCGGGAATCAGGCCGTTGCTGACAACGGATCACCCGGAGAACGACAAGCTGCTCGGCTGGGTGCACATGTACGGCAAGAACCCGGTGGTGTACCTCCAGCCGGGGCACGGGCCGAGCACGTACAAGGATCCGAACTTCCGCCGATTGGTGGCCCAGGCGATCCGTTGGGTGGCCGGGCAGTTACCCGATCCGTCGGAGGACGGTTTCGTTTCGCTGTTCAACGGCAAGGACCTCGCCGGCTGGCACGTGATGGGCAAGCCGCAGGGGTTCGAGGTCAAAGACGGCGTGATCCGCAGCGAGAGCGGCCGGGGGGGCTTCTGGCTGCGCAGCGACAAGACCTACTGCGATTTCATCATCCGCCTGGACTGGCGGGTGTCGAAGGAAGGCAACTCCGGCGTGTTCTTCCGTTCTCAACTGGAGGGGGTGCCCTGGGAACCCGGGCACGAGGCACAGATCAGCCATCAGCGGCGGGACGCCATGATCTGCACCGGAGCACTGTACGACCGTGTGGCAGCCGACCCGCGTCCTGACGAGTCGGCCGAGGTCTGGCACAGTTACGAGATCCAGTGCCGCGGCCCGAACATCCGGGTATTCCTGGATCAAGTCCCGGTTATCGACGTCGATCAGCGCGCCGTGCCGGTGATGAAGGATTTTCCGTTGTGCGGGTATGTCGGCCTGCAGGACTCGCATAACGACACCGGCTGGATCGAGTTCCGCAACATTCGGATCAAGGAACTGAAGAGCGAGGGGCATGATCCGAAGAAGAGAAGTGATTGAACCACAAAGACACGAAGACATGGCGCGGGCTTCGCCCGCAGCCCAATGGTCCGAACGCGACCGTAAGGGAGCGGGCTGAGGAAATCTTCCTGGCAGACGGGGAATCGTGCCGTTTGCAGCGAGGACAAGAGGTGGATCATGGGGAACGGGTTCCGCGGAGAGCGGGTTCTGCCTGTGATCCGGGATAGTTGTTGTGTTTTGCGTGGGGTTTCGGGTTCGGATATGCTCGCGACATGCTTGTTGTGGCGAAATTGCGATGCACATAGTGGAGGATATGCGATGAAATCGGCGATGCTGGTATTGTTGTGCCTGGCGGCGGCGGTTCTGTGTGTTCCGGCGATGGCGGCGGACGAGCCGGCCACCCAGAGTCAGGGCCGGGCGGCCCAGCAGGGACGACGGGGGGGTGGATGGAAGCTGGGCGTCCAGGCCTGGACGTTCCATAAATACACACTGTTCGAGGCGATCGACAAGACAAAGGAGCTGAGGCTGAAGTACATGGAGTGCTTTCCGCGCCAGCCGCTCAGTCCCGAGCAGAAAGACGTCACGTTCAACGAGTCGTCTCCGCCCGAAGTGCTCGACAAGGTCAAGGCCAGGCTGAAAGAGGCCGGCATCGAGGTCATCAGCTTCGGCGTGGTGAAAATGGGCACCGAGGAAGAGGCCCGCAAGGTGTTTGAGTTCGCCAGGAAGATGGGCGTCACAACGCTCACGGCTGAGCCGCCCCAGGACGCGATCAAGATGATCGACAAGCTGGCGAACGAATACGAGATCGACGTCGCGATTCACAACCATCCAAAACCCTCACATTACTGGAGCCCGGACACGGTGCTCGATGCGATCAAGGGCTGCAGCAAGCGGATGGGGGCCTGCGCGGACACCGGGCACTGGACGCGGTCCGGGCTGGATCCGCTGGAGTGCCTGAAGAAGCTGGATGGGCGGGTGCTGGCCTGCCATTTCAAGGACCTGAACGAGAAGGGGCCCAAGGCCCACGACGTGGTCTGGGGCACGGGCGTGAACAACGCCCAAGCCCTGCTGCAGGAACTGCGGCGCCAGAAGTTCGACGGGCCGCTGATGATCGAGTACGAGCACAACTGGGAGAACTCGATGCCGGACATCAAGCAGTGCATCGAGTTCTTCCGCAAGACGGTGAGGGAGATGCGCGGCTCGGGTCAACCCAGAAGTGAGGGAAAAAAGAAAGAGGCCGAAAAGCAGGAGTAACCCGCGCGATCCCAATGCGAATGACGAAACAGCAAAGCCCGGGAACAGCGATATCCCTGGGCTTTGTCTTGCGGCCAAAAGAGAGTTCGGACTCCCCGTGTTCCTCTACTTCTTTCGACGGGGCGATTTGCGGGCCTTGCGTGACGTTTCCCGCTCGACCGCTCCGCAGACCTTGGCCGGCAGTCCGAACAGGCGGATGAAGCCGTCGGCGTCGGTCGGGTTGTACTCGCCGCCCATGGTGAAGCTGGCCAGCTTGGGCATGTAGAGCGACTTGGTGCTCCTCGTGCCGACGACCCGGCAGTTGCCCTTGTAGAGCTTCACGCGGACCGCGCCGGTGACGTTCTGTTGCGTCTGGTTGAAGAACGCATCCAGCGCGTGCCGCAACGGCGTGTACCACTGCCCGTAATAAACCAGTTCGGCGTAGCGCAGGGCGACCTGCTGCTTGTAGTGGAACGTGTCGCGGTCGAGGCAGATGTTCTCGATGGCCTGGCAGGCGGCGTAGAGGATGGTCCCGCCGGGTGTCTCGTAGACGCCGCGGGACTTCATGCCGACCAGACGGTTCTCAACAAGGTCGACCTGTCCGACGCCGTGCTTGCCGCCGATGCGGTTGAGGGTCTCGATGATCTTCACGCCGTCCATCTTCCTGCCGCCGACGGCCACGGGAATGCCCGAATCGAATGCGACCTCGACGTATGCCGGGCGATTCGGGGCCTTGGTGATGGGCGAGGTGAGGACGAGCATTTC
This sequence comes from Phycisphaerae bacterium, assembly GCA_035477895.1. Taxonomy (GTDB): domain Bacteria; phylum Planctomycetota; class Phycisphaerae; order UBA1845; family PWPN01; genus JAPKGY01. The sequence continues at coordinate 718 of DATIKE010000253.1, read as the reverse complement.
GTCGCGCGGCTCTTCCCAAGTGGTCTCCAGCTCGGCCCCTTCGTGTGAGATATGCCACATGTTGCGGTCGCGCGAGTAGATCTTCTTCTTTGTCTGGTCGACCGGGATGCCGCGCTCGTTGGCGTAATCAACGGCAGCCTCGCGGCTGGTCAGCTCGAACCGCGGGTCCTTCCACGGGGCGATGATCGTGAGCGTCGGGTCGAGGGCCATGTAGGTCAGCTCGAACCGGACCTGATCGTTGCCTTTGCCGGTGGCGCCGTGGGCGACGGCGTCGGCCCCGAACTCGTGGGCGACGCGGACCTGCTCCTTGGCGATCAGCGGCCGGGCGATCGAGGTGCCCAGCAGGTACTTGCCCTCGTAGACCGCGCCGCTCTTGAGCATCGGCCAGAGGAAATCCTGGACGAACTCACCGCGCAGATCGCGGACCACGCATTCGCTTGCCCCGCTGACCAGGGCTTTTCTGCGGATGGTCTTCAACTCGTCGCCCTGGCCCAGTTCGGCGGCGAACGCGATCACCTTGCAGTCGTAGTGTTCCTTGATCCACGGGAGGATGACGCTGGTGTCCAACCCGCCGGAGTAGGCCAGTACAACTTTCTTCACTTTGCCTGCCATGTGCGATCTTCCTTCAGAATCTATTGTTGAAGGCGGGCAAAGCCCGCCCTACGGTCTTTGCCTGCCATGTACGATTTTTTTTCAGAGGCGGGCAAAGCTCGCCCTA
>DATIKE010000252.1:0-9755 GCA_035477895.1 Phycisphaerae bacterium | reverse complement strand
TCTCGCCCGAGCGGGCAATACAGCTCATCTGCCTTGTTACCCGCACGACTACCTGTACGAGTATAATAGCGGCAGCGAGTTGACGGCCGGCAGGGAGTATCTGCGCGACGCGATCCAGAACCTGCCGCGGTAGAGGGTAATGGGGATCATTCCCTTCCGTCCCTCATGATCCGTAAGCCCTTGACACATCGTGAATCTGGCGCCGTAACTCTTCGAGCAGCTCCAGCGTACCGTGCTCCGCGCACCATCGGTTAATGTACTCGTAATCCAGCCGATCCCGCTGAACGGCAAGGACGTTCCTGACGTCCTCCAGATCCTTGGGCCGCCGTGCACGGAGGCACCAGCGAAGCTTCGAGATAACAACGTCTTCCGGAGTTGGGACGAATACCTGGCGTCCGACCAGCATCGTCTGGCGCCGCCTCGCGAAGCGGCTGCTGTCATGAGGCTCCTCGCTCAGAAGAAAAAGCTCCGCCTTGTAGTCATGGTCTTCGACCTCCAGTACGTATCGCGTTGTTCCCGTAACGGTCTCAAATGAAACCTGTGGATCGAGTCGGAAGTTGGACGGCAAGAAACCGAGGAGATCCCTTATCGATTCCGCCGCGATGGAAACGACGAGATCCACGTCCATGGTCGATCGAGGGATGCCGTAAAAGTTGGTAGTCAGAGAGCCCGTGAGCATGTAGGGAACATGGCGTGCCTGCAGCGCGTCGAGAACGGCGATGAGAATCTGTTCGTTGGTCAAAAGCTTGACTCCAGACGCTTACCCAGCGCAAGCCGCTCCGAAAGGATTCGCCGGATTTCCTGGGGCTCGGCATCGGGAAACTGGGCGCGAATGCCATCCATGGTGATTTGGCAGGCATACCCGAATAGGCGGGGGCCTGCGAGAATCTTCTCCTCGGGAGACATTCGTCTGGCGCGGAGGATCTCCTCGCGATATAAGTCCACGGGTATTGCCTCAATCGGCATGAGAAGGACCTCCGTGCTCATTATACCGCGATCGGGAGCCTGGAGCACGGGGGCCGTGCAGCCGTAATCATGCAAACAGATCGGGCCACGGCCCAGGAATGCTGAGCCGTGGCCCGGATGGTTGACTGTCAGTCAGGCTGGGCGGCTTACACCAGTCCGTCCTTCTTGCCCATGAGGATCATGAGGTCGTTGACCCGGCATGAGTAACCCATCTCGTTGTCGTACCACGAGATCAGCTTGAAGAAGCGGTCGTTCAGCTCGATGCCGGCCGTTGCGTCGTAGATGCTCGACAGCGGGCAGCCGATAAAGTCGCTGCTGACCACCGGGTCCTCGGTGTAGCCGAGATAACCTTTCATCGGGCCTTCGGCGGCCTTCTTCATGGCCGCGTTGATGTCCTTCAACGACGTGGCCTTCTCTGTTCGCACGGTCAGGTCCACCGCGGACACGTTGGCCGTCGGGATGCGGAAGGCCATGCCGGTCAACTTGCCCTTGACCTCGGGCAGGCACAGGGCGACCGCCTTGGCCGCGCCGGTCGAAGCCGGAATCGCGTTCTGGGCCGCGCCGCGGCCGCCGCGGAGGTCCTTCTTGCTCGGGCCGTCGACCGTCGGCTGGGTGGCGGTCATGGCGTGGATCGTGGTCATCAGGCCTTCGGCGATGCCGAAGTTGTCGAGCACGACCTTGACGATCGGAGCCAAACAGTTCGTCGTGCACGATGCGTTCGAGACGATCGTGTCGGCGGCCGGGTTGTACTTCTCGTGGTTGACGCCCAGCACCAGCGTCGGGATGTCCTTGTCCTTGGCCGGGGCCGAGATGATCACCCGCTTGGCGCCGGCGGCCAGGTGCTTGCCAGCGGCCTCGCGGGTGGTGAACAGGCCGGTCGATTCGACCACGTAATCGACCTTCAGATCCTTCCACGGCAGATTCTCGGGCTCCTTGATGGAGACGCACCTGATCGCCTTGCCGTCGACGTAGATGTTGTTGTCATCGTGTTTGACCTCGGACTTGCACCGGCCGTGCGTCGAGTCGTACTTCAGCAGATAAGCCAGGTTCTCCGGTGGCACCAAATCGTTGATGCCCACGAATTCGAGGTCCTTGTTGCCGATCGCCGCCCGCAGCACAAGCCGCCCGATCCGACCGAAACCGTTGATTCCAACACGCACCGGCATTGCGTCTCTCCTGCTGAAAAAGGCTTCCACTGTCCCGAGGAGCCCCGGCTCACCGGTCCCCTCGCATTCTCTGTTTTGTCCTGCCCCTCGGGGCCGGTCCGACACGCACACCGAAGGCCCCCAGGCAACGAGCCGACACGATAGCTACTGACGACAGGTGGGTCAAGAGCCGCGAGAGCCACGACCCGACGAGCAGGATATCTCGTCGGACGCCCATCGCGTCAGGTTGCTTCGGCTGTACCAACGCTCACAGATTGCGATCCGGGGTCTTGTCCTCGTCGCACAAGGGGACGGGGCTGGTATTCAAGGGACCCCCGTCTTGTCCCGACTGACAAGGTCCGGGGGATGCGTCATTCACGCGCCCGCTTTCGGTCATGTCAAAAGGATCTCGAATCCCGCTTGCTCAAAGTGAATCCCGCTTGCTCAAAGTGATGGTCGGAGGTCAGGGCTTGGCGGATGCGCCGTTCTCGCATCACCGCGAACGAGATACAGTCGATGGCCGACCATGTCTTGTCGGGCGTCTGAGCATAGAGCCTCAGGCCTCGATCGAATGACGCCTCGTCAGCGCCGACGACTGTCAAACGTGGTTCAGTTCGCAGGTCACGTACGAACGAGACATACCAACTTCGGTGTCTGGATCGGGCCAGGAAGTTTCCCAGCTCGGCCAGGACCCAGGTCGTAGTAACAATCGGCTCAGGTCGGCGGGTCAGGTATTCGACCGCGGAGGCATGGCAGTCTTCGTCCGGGTTGACGTAGGAGACAAAGAGCGATGTGTCCGCGAACAGCGGCCTCATAGCTTCGGATGCCCATAGAGATAATGGTCCAGGTTCCGGGCCGCGTCGCGGGGCAGGCCCCTGGCCTTTCCGGCGTACTTCAGCAAGCGCCGACTCACGGTTAGCTTGCCTTTCACCGACGTACGGGCTCCCCTGGGTGCCTTGTCTCGGATCGGCTTGACCTCCACTGGCGTCCCATCAGGCAGGTCGACATCGTCTTCCACAACGACCCTTCCTTTTTCCACATGCCCACGATATGTCATGGTCGTATATCCTCGACTCTGCGCCCCACGTGATTATACCATCGAGTCACCGAGAGCGAACGGCGAGGTCATTCCGGGCCCTGCTTGGTGATCTTGGCCATCTCCTCCGGCGTGAACTTGGAGTTCGCGACCGGGCCGGGCTCCCAGACCTGCTCGAAGCGGCTGGGTTTGGGCGTCTGGGCCGGCAGGACGAGGACTTCCTGGCCACCAGCGTTCATCTCGATGCGACCGCCGGCCTTGACCACGGCTTCGCGGGCCACCTTCTCGGTCGCGGCGAACAGCTTGGGGAAGCAGTAGGCCGTGTGGCTGAACACCCCTTTGGGGTCGATGCCCTTGGTGTACTGTTCCGGCAGCCTGGAGAACCCGATGGTCGTGAACAGCACGCCGGCGGCGTTGGACGGGTTGCAGTCCGAGTCCTGGCCGCAGCGGGCGGAAATCACGATCGTCTGCTCGATGTCCCCCTTGCCGTACAGCAGGCCCATCACGATGTACGCGCCGTTGAGCTTGGCATCGATGTTGAACTCGGGGTTTTCCTCCGTCGCACAGGAACCCCTGCGATAGGCCTTGTTCTTGTGATACTTCTCGTTGATCAGACCCCAGGTTTTCGTCCAGTCACCCGGGTTCTGACGATGCCACTTGATGACGTCGCGGATGCACTCGGCGTACTGACTCTGGGCCGGAATGCATTTGAGGCCGGCTTCGACGATGCGGCCGGGATCCTTCTCGAAGAACGCCTCCGCGTACATCCCGCCGACGAACTGCCCGCCATAGAGCCCGTCGCCGTAATTCATCATGCGGCCGAACTTCTCGCCCAGCTCGATCGCGACGTTCGGCATACCCGGCGCCACCAGCCCGGAGAAGTCCGCCTCGATCTGGTAGTCGATGTCGTCGGCATGGGAGTTGAATTTCGGGTGCCCGGAGTCCGGCGGGGCGATGCCGTTGCGGAGGTTCCGGCGCCCGGCCCGGTTGGCGTGCCACAGCGTGTACCCGCTGTTGGCCCAGTCGATGCCCGCCTGCCTTTGGGAGACACCGAGGCCGTGCTCTTCAAGCGTTCGCAGGAAGGTCATCTCGACGTACAAGTCGTCCTGCCCCCATTGGTTGACCAGTTCCGGTTTCCACTGGGGTATCTGGTCGGCCGGCAGCATAACGCCTGTCGCCTTGAATTCCGTGGGTCCGGCCCAGCCGACGCCGACGCACTGGCCGACCCACCCGGCCTTCATCTTGTCGACGTATTCACTGACCGGCAGCCGCCGTTCCGGTTGAGCACATCCGGCAAGACCGACGAAAACATTCGCCGTGACGATCATGGACAAAGCCTGGCGCATCTGGATTCTCCTTTGCGTTTACCAAGAGGTCATGCAAACTACCTGTGGGTCGGCGTATTGGCCACAGGGCCCTCGGGACGCATCTGCCGTTGCACGGTTCAGAGCGACCCTCGGTGCGATCCTCCCCCGCGAGGGACGCCGTCTATGGTAGGGGAGTTTCCGTCGGCCCGCAATCGCCCCGTGGTTTTGTGGCCATCGGCGGGTCGGAAAGGGACCATGCGAGCCCGGCTTGCGTTAGAACCCCATTGCCTGGCCGACCTGGTAGATGAGCAGGGAAGCCGCGTAGGCCATCGCGGTCATGTACGCGAGTTGCAGGACCGGCCAAAGCCAGCTCCGCGTTTCCTGCTTGACCACGGCGATCGTGCCGACGCACTGGCAGGAAAGAACGTAGAAGACCATCAGGGAGACCGCCACCAGCGGTGTGAACACTTTCCGGCCGTCAGGCCAGGTGGCCGCCTGCATCTGTTCGCGCAAGGTGGCCGATGTCTCGTCCGCGTCGCCCACGCTGTAGATGATCCCCATGGTCCCCACGAACACCTCGCGGGCCGCGAAGCTGGCCACGATCCCCACGCCGATCTCCCAGTTGAAGCCCAGCGGTCGAATCGCCGGCTCGATGAACCTCCCGATCCGGCCGGCGATGCTGTGTCGCAGGATCTCCGTTCGCTTTTCGCGATTCAGCCGATCCAACTCCGCGTTGCCGGCCTCCTGGTCGTCCTTGATCTTGGCCGCATCTCGGGTGACGGCCTCCCCATTCTGATTTAGAGTGCGTCCTGAAACCCGTGTGGGACCGGCTTCCAGCCGGTCGGATTGTAGGGTTTTAGGATGCACTCTTATTGACGTCTTGACGTTTTGACTGTTGACCTGCTCTCGCATCGCGTCGTACCTGGCAATCACCGTTGCGTCGCGTGGAAAACTGCTGAGCGCCCACAGCAGCACCGTCACCGCCAGGATCACGGTGCCGGCTTTGCTGAGAAATTGCCAGCAACGGTCCCAGATGGACATCGCCAGCGGCTTGAATCGCGGCAGATGATAGGGCGGCAGCTCGATGATGAATCCAGGCGATTCCCCACGCAGCAGCGTCCGCTTGAGTATCAACACAACGACGACGGCCGCGAGGATGCCGAGCGCGTACAACCCGAACATCATGGCCGCCTTCCCGATGCTGCTGATCGGCAGGCACGCCGCGATCAGCAAAGTATAGATCGGCAGGCGGGCGCTGCAGCTCATGAACGGGGCGATCAGGATCGTTGCCAGGCGGTCCCGGCGGTTCTCGATCGTCCTTGCCGCCAGCACGCCGGGAACCGCGCAGGCGAATGACGACAACAGGGGGATGAAGCTCTTGCCATGCAGCCCCATACGGCTCATCAGTCGATTCATCAGCAACGCCGCCCGGGCCATGTACCCGCTGTCCTCCAGCAGGCCGATGAATATGAACAACAACGCGATCTGCGGAAAGAACGACAGAACCGCGCCCACGCCGGCGATGATGCCATTCCGCAGCAGGTCGCGCAGGACGCCCGGCGGCATCGCCACGACAATCCAGTCCTGGAGGTCGCTCACCACTGCCTGGATGCCGTCCATCACCGGCGCCGCCAAGACAAACACGCTGTAGAACATGACTCCCATGATGGCCGCGAAACACAGGTTTCCCCAGACAGGGTGCGTGAGAACACGGTCCGCTCGATCGGTGCCCGAGGGAGACGGATCACCGGTGCGAATCAGACAACGGGCTGTGACCTGCCGCAACCATTCGTAGCGGCAGTGGGTGAGTTCCCCAGCCCAGTCATGCTCGCTCCCTTCGTTCAGCCGCGAAAGCGCGGCAAGCAACGTCTGACGGATCACGGGTGAAAGCTTGGCGTCCCCGGTCGCCTCCTCCTGCTCCAGCAGAAGAAGTGCGACGCCTTCGGGGGAGCGGCTGTCGGCATAGTGGCTGGCTCGGACGGCCGAGGCGATCGCGGGCAGTACAAGACGCACGGGCTCGGGCATGCTCCAGCGGACGGGTGGGGGCGGCTGGCTCGCATGGGCGAGGTCGTGGGCGGCCCCCGGCAACTCGGCCGTGACTGCTGCGGGCTTCAGGGCCTGCAAGGCACGCAGCAGGTCGCCAGTGCCTTCACCGCGAGCGGCCACCGTACGCACCGCCGGGACCCCGAGCTCCGCCGACAGTTGATGGGTGTCGAGGGTCGTCGACTGGCGGGCCAGGAGATCCGCCTTGTTGCACGCGATCACAGCCGGCAGGCCGAGTTCGAGGATCTGGCTGGCCAGATAAAGGTTGCGCTCGAGGTTGCTCACATCGACGACAATAAGCACGGCATCCGGGGTGGGTCCGCCGGGTATTCGTCCCAGCAGGGCATCGCGGGCGACACCCTCGTCCGGGCTGCTCGTCGAGAGACTGTAGAGTCCCGGCAGATCGACCAGTTTGATCGACGGATCGCCCGCGAGCCGGGCCTCCCTCCGTTCGACGGTGACGCCGGGGTAGTTCCCGACCTTGTGCCGCAGGCCGGTCAGGGCGTTGAACAGGGTGGTCTTGCCGCAGTTCGGGTTGCCCGCGACGGCCACGGTCAAGGGCGTATTCGCTCGACGGGTGGAAGCGATGCGGTCGGTGGTCAAACACTGATGGCCCAGGGTTTGCATTAAACCCCTTAAACCCTCTGTATTAGCCGGCCTGCTTGCAGGTTGAAAGCGGAGTAACCGGCGAGACCAGGACGCCACTGGCCAGACGCCGGCACAGCCCGAGTCGGCACTGCCCGACCTGGCAGATCATCGGATCGCGGTTCGCCAGGATGCGGACCACGCGGCCTTCGAGCAGCCCCAGTTCGCGCAGTCTCCGACGATGGCAGCCGTCTTTCGTGCAGATCGCCTCTATTCGAAGCTCCTGGCCGCTCGGCGCAGTCGCCAAGGTCTGAGGCAGCATCATGAGCCTTACTCCCGGAAGTCCTCGGCCCTCCGTAGGCAATCACCAATGCCTGGCGGCAGGGGTTGCGGACTGAGACTCAGTCTCAATCTTGATTCTACTGTTTCATCGGCCTGCCTGTCAAGGAAGTTAAAATACCCCGCCAGATTACGGCCGTGCAGCAGCGTATCAGGGGGGAGGGCAGGCCGGGCAAGGGAGTTCTCCGGCAGGCAGCATCGGACACCGTGCTGCCGCCAGGCCATGTCCCGGCAAGGCGGGTGCCGTGCAAGAACCACATCTCACAACTCGTGCGCTGTTGGGAACTGAACCCGGCTGCGGAGGGTTGCCGCACTCAGGACTTCGGTGTGGCGGCGTCGCTGGCGGCGCCACGGCGTGCCGACGCAGGGAGCAGGCGTATTTTCATCAGACGGCCGACCTTGAACTTCACGGTCCGTTTGGGCGGGACCGAGACACGCTCCAGCGTCTTGGGATTCTGTGCGGTGCGGGCTGCCCGTTGTTTGCTCTCGAAAACGCCGAAGTCGCGAAACTCAAGCCGGTTACCTCTGCCAAGCTCATCGATGATCTCATCCAGAAAACTCTGGATGATCCGTTTGACCACGACGCGCTTGTGGCTGGATTGTTCGGCGATCCGGTCGATGAGTTCTTTCTTCGTGATGGTCTGCATACCGCGCCTCGACTCAACGAGTTAGGGCAGCCAACAAGGCACGCCCTGCAGTCCAACGTTACCTGTCCCTCTGAACTTGGCGATTCGTGCTAGATTCCACCTTTCGGCGATGCGGGCGGACATGGTTCCAGGAGCCCGCTGGCCGACCGCCGTGGGCTTCGATACCCCGAGGCGACCGGCAACGCACGCAACTCATCGTACTGCAATGAGTTTCGGCAATCAAGCCCCCTGTAACTTTAGACTTTTGCGGCAGGATTTCGGAGGACACTCCCAAGCCCTATTGTCATAAGACATTGTAAGAAAAGGGGTTATGGCGAAATGGGGGGCGAAATTGCCCTGTTTTTCATAACCGGTTATTCCACCGAATGTTAGCGGCCGCGCAGGAAAAGACACAACCCCTGCATTTTCACGGCACAGTGGGCCTCCGGCTGCTTGGTCACAGGCGGTGCCGGTGGGCCGAACGATCCGTGGGCGCAGGTCGCGCGGCCCCGCTTGTCAGGGTGTCTGCTCCGCAACGTCAGGGCTTGTCCGCCGTCGGCAGCGTGAGTCGCCAGACGTCGTTCATCACCGGCCAGGTGTTGCCGGTCACGACCCACAGGCTGCCGTCAAAGACATACGGCGTCACTTCGTGCCGTGGGGCAAAGGAGGTCGGAGACTCGAATCGTTGCCAGTTTTTTCCGTCGGTTGTGCTCCAGACGTCGCCGAGGTTGCGATGGTTGCGGTTTTCATATCCGCCGATGAGCCAGAGCCTGCCGGCATACGCCGTCGCGACCGACCACATGCGCGGGACCCACGGCGCCTCCTCGACAACCCGCGCCCAGGTGGCTCCGTCTTCCGAGCCCCAGACATCGTTGTATGTGGTGTACTGTTTATACCCCTTTTCCGGCGGGGTGTTGGCGCCGTCGGTTCGCCCGGCCATCAGCCAGAGCTTTCCATCAAAGGCCGCCACGGCCGTCGCGGCGCGATTGCCATACGGGGCTTCTTGCGTCACACAGGTCCAGTTGACCCCGTCCGGAGTCGACCAGACGTCCGCGCCGCTGCCGAGCTGCCAGATCCGATCCTTGAACACGACCGCCTCGCCGTAGCCGCGGCCGCCAAAGGGCGTCTTGTCAAGCACTTGCGTCCAGTTCACGCCATCCGACGAGTTCCACACGCTGCCCTTGATCGCCCAGGCTTTGTCCTTGAAGACGACCATCTCGCTGTAGGAATCGTACGGCGTGTTCTCACTGATCGGGTCCCATTTTTTCCCGTCGATCGAGTTCCAGAGATCGCGACTGAGGATGCTGTCACGGGTTCCGCGGCATGGCCGCCACCCATTGCTGATCCACATTCTGCCGGCGAACACGAAGTCCTCAGCCGTGTCCCGAGGACTGAACGGCGCGTGCGGCGTCACACACACCCAGTCCGCGGACGAAGCGGACGGGTCGATATCGGCGAGCTTCGCCGCCGCCTGGTACGCTGCGCGCCCGGCGGTGTCGCGAGGTTCGGTGAATCCCGGCCCTCCGGCCGCCACGTAACCGTCGCTTGCTCCGGATTCCTCATGGCTGGCCCAGAAGGAATAAAGCTTGGCGTTGGTGAGGTGGAATCGGAGCCGCACGGGTTTTTGAGCAAGGGCGGCCAGGTCCGGCACTTCCATCCACCGCACAGGCTGAATCGTGCTGTCGGTCGTGATCGGCATGCACATATT
>DATIKE010000251.1:0-4710 GCA_035477895.1 Phycisphaerae bacterium | reverse complement strand
CCCCCCCCCCCCCCCATAACCACTATTAGACTTCTCAAACCGACCGATCGGTCGCCGGGCCCGCACCGGCATCGCCGTGAGTCCTTTCATGGAAGAACTCCGGTTCCCGGTGAACTGTAAGTCTTTGTGGAAACGTCGGTTAAGCCGAGACGGGCGCCCAAGCCGGTCAGTTTAAGTAATCTTCCAGCCATCTTGTCGACAGAATCGCCCGTTTGCTGTCACCCCGGCCCCGAGCCGACGGTCGGGCAACCGCCGGATTCCATCCGGCGACCGGCCCGACGACTGTCTGAAAAGATGGAGATGAACCACAGGCATGGAGACACGGAGGACGCAGTAAGTGTGCATCCTATAACCCGTGTGGCACAAACGTCTCGCCTGCGTGATTCCAGGATTTCAGGATGCACTCCAAGAAGGGCTTGATAGTTGAGAGCGAAGTATTAGGAACGGTCGCCCCTCCTCTAATAAACCATCGACCCTCGAAACCCTTTCTCGATTCTCCGCTCTCCATACTCAATTGCCCTCACACCGTGATGAACTTCTCCGGTTTGGCCCCGCAGATCGGGCAGTCGGCCGCGGGTTTTCCCATCTCGATGTATCCGCAGAACGGGCAGAGATAGAACTCGGCCTGAAGGTCCCGGCCTTTCACCGCCGCCTCAAGGGCCTGCGTGTACAGCTTCGCGTGGACCTCCTCGGCCTTGACCGCGAACTCGAACATCCGTTTGGCCTTGTGGTTGTCGGCCTCGGCCTGCTTCAACATGGGCGGGTACATCCGAGTGTACTCGTGCGTCTCGCCGCCGATGGCCGCCTTGAGGTTGTCCACCGTCCTGCCGACTCCGTCCAGGGATCTGAAATGCCCCTCGGCATGGAGTCGCTCGGCCTCGGCGGTCGTGCGGAACAGTTTCGCGATGTTCGGCAGCCCTTCTTTCTCCGCCGCGGCCGCGAACATCAAGTACTTGCGGAACGCCTGGCATTCGCCCGCGAACGCCTCTTTGAGATTCTCCATTGTGCCGGCCATCGCTGTTCTCCTTCGATCATAAAACGAACTGCCTGGTCCGCGTTTCTCGAGTTCATCGGCCTGAGCGCGCCAGGTTCACCGTCTTGGGGCCTCCAGCCGCGGCAGCAGTTGAGCCGCATGTTCCAGCGCCGAACCCGGCCGAAGGGGATACAGTCCCGCCGTCGGCTTGTGCGCCAACAGCAGCTCCGTCAGGGCACCCCCTTCGAGGGTGTCGTCCGATACAATCGGCACGTCGACGGTTCCCGACACGCGAAACGCCCGCGGCAATCGCTCGAACCGCGGATCGTACGGATCGCTATCGCCGCGCTCCACGAATACATCGACCCGTCCGTGAAGGCAACCCTTCACGCGCCGCAGGCCGAGACCTTCCGGCTTATATCCCTCCAGGGCCGCAACCGGAGCATCCAGTGTGCCCACGCGGTCGTAAACCGTGTATTGCGGCCCATCCTGCAGCATGAGCTGAAAGCGGTTCCGGGTGCCGGCCGTATCGAACAACAGTGTAGCCCTCGGCAAAGTCAACAGCACGACCGCCTCGCCGCCCCGATCGACGCACGCGCCGCGGGTGAACGCGGAGATGGGCCAACGTTCCATAGGCCGGCCCGCGACGCTGAACCGCATCTCGTTGGCCGGCGAGGTCGCGCAGCCAACCGCCGTACAACACGAAATCATAGCGATCAGCCGCTTCATTGCGGTCGCGGAATAGTCTGCAAGTCGGACCACAGTTTGTCCCAGACGGCCGGCCAGGCCGCGAAGAACGAAACCTCGTCGTACGCCTGATCGGGCATATGGATCGGAAACACCGGCGAACCGTCCAGCCGCTTAGTGATCACGCCGGCCTCGTCGGTCATCAGGCAGGCGGCCGCGATATCCCAGAGGTGGCACTCAGTCACCATCGCGGCATCGAAACCGCCGGCGGCCACATAGGCCACGTGCAGCGTCGTCGAGCCGAGGTTGCACAAATGGTACTTGTCGAGCCAGTGATGGGCCGCCCCCGGCAGGCAGTGCTGCTGGCCGGCCGGCGAGCCGATGAGCATTCCGTAGGCACTCTCGCCCGTCCGCGCGGGCACCCGCTGATCGCCCAGCCACAGCCCGCCGCCCCGGCCGGCCGAAAACAGGTCCCCCGTCGTCGGATCGAACACGATCCCGACGACCGGCCGGCCGGCCTCCATCACCGCCACCGACACGCTGTAGATCGGCACGGACCGGGCGTAATTCCGCGTGCCGTCGATCGGATCGATCACCCAGCAGCGTTTCGCCGACGCCAGAGCCGCATGGCGCCGCGGATCGCGCTGGGTTTCCTCGGTGACCACCGCATCGGCCGGATAACGTCTGGCGATCTCCGCCAGCAGGGCTTCCTGAACGGAGAGATCGGCTTCGGTGACCGGCGAGCGGTCCTCCTTGCGCGAGGCGACGGCCGACCCGAACATTCGGCGGGCGATCAGGCCCGCGCGCCGGACCCACGGCAAGGCGTCGCGCCGAATCTGATCGTACTCCCGGTCCATCACGCCTCCGCCAACGCGCCAAGTGCATGACAATCCAGCCGAATATCCGCATACAACGAGCGGAAGATCGGATACAATTTGTCGTAGGTGGCCACGGCCTTCCTGTCGGGCTTGAGCCGGGTGCTGATCTTGATGACGGCCGAACACGCCTCGGGCACACTGGCATATTCGCCGGTTCCGACAGCCGCCAGCAAGGCCACGCCCAATGCTCCGCCCTCGCGGGTGTTGATCGTCACCACGTTGGCGTGGTACATGTCCGCCTGCATCTGGCGCCAGACGTCGCTGGCCGCCCCGCCGCCGCTGGCCCGCACCTCGGCGATTTTCACGCCCGCCTTGCGCATCAGCTCCACCTGGTCGCGCATGCCGAAGGTGATCCCTTCCACGACTGCCCGGACCATGTGCGCTCGCCTGTGCCGCACCGTCAGCCCGACCCAGGCGCCGCGGGCCTGCGGGTCCGGATACGGACAGCGCTCACCAGTCAGGTACGGCAGAAACACCAGCCCTTCGGCGCCTGGCGGCACACCTGCCGCTTCGGCGATCATCTTCGGGTAGAACTCGCCTGGGTCCCCCTTGCGTTTATAAGCCGCGGCCACTTCGTCAGCCCAGAGCGTGTTGCGAAGCCACTGCAGGCTGCCGCCCGCTGACAACATGCACCCGAAGACACACCATTTGCCCGGCACGGCATGACAGAAAGATTGCAGGTTGCCCGCATCGTTGGGCACGGGTTGATCGCTGTGGGCGAAGACGACACCACTGGTGCCCATCGTGGCCGACACGATGCCCGCACGAACGATTCCGTTGCCGACCGCGCCGGCCGGCTGATCGCCCGCACCGCCGACCACCGGCGTCCCCGCCTTCAGGCCCGTCGCCCTGGCCGCCGCGGCCGACACCGTTCCACTGACCACCGTCGACTCGTACACCGGCGGCAGAAGGTCGGCGTCGATGCTCAGCCGGCTCAGCAGGCCGCGATGCCACGCCCGCTTCCTGATATCCAGCAGCAGTGTGCCCGCCGCGTCGCTGACCTCGCCGGCATACTCGCCGGTCAGCTTCAGCCGGACGTAATCCTTGGGCAGCAGCACCTTGTACGTCCGGGCGTAGACTCTCGGGTCATGCTTGCGGACCCACAGGATCTTCGGCGCGGTAAAACCCGTGAGCGCCACGTTGGAGACCATGCCGATCAGCTTCTTGCGCCCGCCGGCCAGTTGCTCGATCTGTTCGCACTCCCGGGCCGTCCGCTGATCGTTCCACAACAGCGCCCGGCGAAGCGACTTGCCGGACTGGTCCACGAACACGCTGCCGTGCATCTGCCCCGACAGGCCGATACCGGTGATCTCGGCCGGCTTCCTTTTGGCCTTCCCGCAGGCCGCCGCGATGCCCGCCACCGTCGCCTTCCACCAGTCGTCCGGCTCCTGCTCCGACCACCCCGGCTTCGGCGCGTACACCGGGTACTCGACGCTCGCGGTCGAAAGAACCTTCCCCTCCGGCGTGCACAACAGCACCTTCGTCGCCGACGTCCCGATATCAATTCCACACAGAAGTCCCATGCCCAGGCCCTCACCTGTTCATCACTGTTCCCGAACGAATTGCCAAGGCAGTATAACCTTCGAACCTGAGGTTGAGAAACCCGGGCCCGCTCGCGATTGCCGCGCCGAGCCCCTACAATGGCCCGCCCATGAGTGAAAACACCACACAGCCGAACCACCTGCTCGACGTCACCTTCGACGAGTTCGCCGCCTGGTGCGCTGCAAGAGAACTCCCCGCCTTCCGCGCGAAACAGGTGTTCGAGTGGGTCTACGCCAGGAATGTCCGCCAGTTTGCGGAGATGACCAACCTGTCCAAGCCGCTGCGCGAGGCGCTGGCCCGCGACTGGGCGATCGACACCGCCGCGGAACGCCGCAGGAAAAAGGCATCCGACGGCACGATCAAACTGCTGCTGGCCTGGCCTGACCAGGCGACCAGCGAATGCGTGCTCATTCCCGACGATCAGCGGCGAACAGCCTGCATCTCCAGCCAGGTGGGCTGCCCGGTCGGCTGCGTGTTCTGCGCATCGGGCCTGGCCGGCCTGCAACGAAACCTCACCACCGGACAGATCCTCGAGCAGGTCATCCGCATCCGCGATCTGATCGAGCGCCCCGCCGAAGCCATCGACGAGGACGAATGGCGGACGTATGAAGCTGACGAGGAAAAACGCCC
>DATIKE010000250.1:0-9568 GCA_035477895.1 Phycisphaerae bacterium | reverse complement strand
CGGGGCATCCCAAGCACGACCGCGAGCCATTTGATCCCGAGGAACTCGACGACACTCGCCAGTACCGACTGGATCATTGGCCCATCTGATCCGGGACGTGAAGTTCCTGGCCGCCTTGCCGGACCGTGTCACCCGAGCGTACGGGGAACGGTTGCCGGCGAAGCTGCGAAAGCTGTTTCGGGTCATTCACCGCCGGGAGCGCATGACGCCCGAGCAGTTCCAGCGCGCGTTGGAACGCGCCCGTCGCCGGTTGGTCAAAGTGGGCAAGCGTGCCACCCAACGCTCCGAAGCCCAGAACATGGCGGACCGGTTTCGACTTCATGGGGAAGCGTACTTCCGGTTCATCACCACGCCGGGCATCGAGCCCACCAACAATCTGGCCGAGCAGGCCATGCGGTTCGTGGTCATCGATCGGCTCATCACCCAGGGCACGCGGAGCGAACGCGGCCGGCGATGGTGCGAGCGGATCCGGACCGCCATCGCCACCTGTGCCCAGCAAGGGCGCTCGGTGTTCGATTTCCTTCGCCAAACCATCACCGCATACTTCCACAATCAACCCACCCCGTCACTCCTGCCCGCCGGCCCGTGAACGGTTACCGGGCCGTTTTCCTGCGCTGGGGGCGTCCCTGCGGCAGCAATAGGCCGGGTGGGGCCGCGATGATCGTGTAGCGAATCGATCTCGCGGTTACCTCACGATCATCGTGACCCCAGCCATCCGGCTTTTTCCGGATGGCTGGGCCACCCGCCCTACATGGACGAGGTGGCGAGTTACACCCTTTTCATTCCACCCTTCGGACGCCGGAGCCCATGCCTCACAAAATGGCCTGCGCCTGCTGTCGGGACCGGCCGGGGAACTGCCCGAGGGGGAGCAGCGCTCGCCGTGCTTTCAACCCCGACACCGATTGACTACACTGATCGCCCCGTGAGTTGGGAGCTTTGTCCGTGCGGCTTGACAGCGCAGGAGACGGTGATGTCCAGTTTTCTTGACAAGGATAAGTCCGTGTCCGAGGAGACCTGGCGGATCTTCCGGATCATGGCGGAGTTCGTCGAGGGCTTCGAGTTGATGAGTCAGGTGGGGCCGGCGGTGACGGTGTTCGGGTCGGCCCGGACGCCGCCGGACGATCCGGACTACAAGCGGGCGGAGGAAGTCGGCCGATCGCTGGTCCGGGCGGGCTTCGCGGTCATCACCGGCGGCGGGCCAGGGATCATGGCGGCGGCCAACAAAGGGGCGATCGAGGCCGGCGGCATCAGCGTCGGGCTCAACATCCATATCCCGCACGAGCAGACGGCCAATCCCTATACCACCTGCAACCTGGAGTTCGACTACTTCTTTGTCCGCAAGATGATGTTTGTGAAGTATGCGCTCGGGCTGATCTGCTTCCCCGGCGGTTTTGGAACGCTGGATGAGCTGTCCGAGGTTCTGACGCTCATCCAGACGCAGAAGGCAAGGCCCTCCCCTGTCGTGTTGATCGGCGTGAAGTTCTGGCAGCCGCTGGTTGACTGGTTCCGCGAGACGCTGCTGAAGGGGCACGGCATGATCGGCGAGGAGGATCTGCGGCGGTTCTTCCTGACGGATGACCTCGAGGATGCGGTCAACCACATGAAGGTGCATGCGCCGGCGGCCGGGCCGGTGTGGATGCAGCCGGGCAGGAGTGTCGGATTCCGGCCTTCCACAACGTGAGTGTGATTCCAGGGACCTTATGATGCGCGAGTTATGCCGTTCTCACAGAGCGCCGCGAACGCTTCATCTGTCCATGGCGGCGGCGGTCGCTTTTATCGCGGGTAATTCCCTCGCCGGAGCAGAACCGCCGCCGGGAAGCCTGGCCCAGGTCGAGATGCTGCAGAACACGCTGGCGACCATCGCCGAGCGGGTCAACCCGTCGGTCGTGGCCATCCGGGCCAGCCGTCCCGCGCTGGCCGAGGATCATCACGGCGAGCCGTTCCCCGATGACGACACCACGGCGCCTCACGGCACGCGCCCGTCGCGAGCCGAGCCGATCAAGTACCCGGCGGTCGGCAGCGGCATCGTGATCGCCGAGGACGGCGTCATTCTGACCAACGAGCATGTCGTGCTGAATGCCGAGCCGGCGGACATTACCGTGACGCTTTCCAGCGGCGAGACCTATCGCGTGCAGGAGGTGATGAGCGACCCGAGGCGGGACCTGGCGGTCTTGCGGATCGACGCCCGGGATCTCAAGCCCGCCCGGCTTGGGGATCTCGCGTCGGTGCGGCAGGGGCATTTCGCGATCGTCATGGGCAACCCGTTCGGGTCGGCCTCCGACGGCAACAACGGCAAGCCGGCCATGTCGTTCGGAATCATCAGTGCACTCGGGCGGCAGATCACCCAGCAGCTCGACCCGCTGGCCCGCAAGTACTACGGCAACCTCATCCAGACCGACGCCAAGGTCAACCCGGGCAACAGCGGCGGGCCGCTGCTCAGTATCCAGGGTGAGGTCATCGGTATCACCACCGCCATCTCCACGCGCTCCGGAGGAAGCCAGGGCGTGGGTTACGCCATTCCGATCTGTGTACGAACGAAGGAGATCATTGCCCAGCTGGTTCGCGGCGAGGAGGTCGACTACGGCTTCCTGGGGGTTCGGTCGCGCTCGGCCACCGAGGACGAGTGCCCGAGGACGGGCGCGGGCGAGGTCAAGGGCGGGGCGATCATCGAGGAGATCGAGACCGGCAGCCCGGCTGACATCGCCCGGTTGCAGGTCGGCGATCTGATCACCGCCGTCGGCGGCCGGCCGATCACCGATTCCGAGGAGCTGATCCAGGAAATCGGCTCGTCCGGCGTCGGCCGGCCGATCGACCTCACCGTCTGGCGCGCGGGTAACCGGCTGACGTTGCCGGTCGTGCCTGCCAGGCGTGAGATCCCTCCGCCGAACAGTTTTTCATGGCGCGGCATGACCCTTGCACATGCCGATTGGGAGAGATGCTGGACTTTCAAATTGCCGCCGGACGTCAAAGGGCTGGTGGTGACCGACGTCAAGGCCGGCGGCCCGGCCGACCGCGCCGGACTGAAGACCGGCCAGGTCGTAATTCAGATCGCCGATGTCAAACTGCCTTTCGTTCGCAAGCTGCCGCAGATCACCGGGGGGCTGAGCGGCCCGGTCAGGGTGGTCCTGTCCGGCAACCCGCCGAAGCAACTGACGATTCCCTGACCGCGGCCGGTGTGGGCATGGTGTCCATCCACGATCCGGCACATACTGCGCGGACTCTGATGCTGCTTGGCGCCCGCGGACCCGCCGCGGCCTGAACGACGAAGGCGGGATGCGGCGTCACACAGGAGTTGGTAACCCAATCATAGATCTTCGGGCACGACGAACGGTGCTCGACAGGTACGCTTCAGCATCGCATCGGCTTCGGTGTCGCCGGGGCACCGCTCGGTCGCCGGGTCGAAGTTGATCGTTCGACCCAGACGGGCCGAGATGTTCGCCAAGTGGCACAGTGCCGACGTGAGGTGGCCCTCCTCGATATCCACGCCGAGATCCTCTACCCGGCGGCTCCGCACGGCCCGGATGAACGTCTCCCAGCGGTTCTCGCCGCTCTCGCCCACGGGGCCGGGCTCGTACTTCTCACCCAGATACGTCTTGTAGGAGAAATAGCGCAGGACCATGTAGCCTTCGGAGCCGTAGAATAGCACCACACAGCCCGGGGCGTTGGGGCCTTCGAAGCCCTCTCGGTTCGTGATCCAAGGTCGGACCTCGAACTGAAGCATCTTGTTCTGCTCGGGATAGAAGAAGCTGGCGGTCTGGGTGTTGAAGGTTTCCTTTCCGTCGTCGAAGATGAAACGCCCGCCCATGGACTGTGTTCTGGAGGGCAGGCCGACGCCCAGCCCCCATCGGGCCATGTCCATCTCGTGTACGCCCTGGTTGCCGATATCGCCGTCGCCGTAGTCCCAGAACCAGTGCCAGTCATAGTGAAACTTCTTGCGCATGGGGGGCTTGTGCGGTGCCGGGCCGAGCCACAGGTCGTAATCGATTTCCGCGGGCACCGGCTGCGGGCCGTCGACCTTGCCGATCGAGGGCCGCCACTTGTAACACAGCCCGCGGGCCATATAGACCTCGCCGATCACTCCCTCTCGCAGCTTCTTGATCGCCTCCTGGACGGCCGGGCTGCAGCGGCCCTGCATGCCGTGCTGGCAGAGGCGGTTGTACTTGCGGGCCGCCTTGACGAGCTGCCGGCCTTCCCAGACGGTGTGCGAACAAGGCTTCTCCACGTAGGCGTCCTTGCCCGCCTGCATCGCCCAGATCCCGGCCAGCGTGTGCCAGTGGTTGGGCGTGGCGATGCTGACGGCGTCGATCGACTTGTCCTCGAGCAGTTTGCGAATGTCGCGAATCCGTGCCACCTTGCGGCCGGTGTTCGCGTCGAGTTCGTCGGCGCGCCGGTTGAGGACGCGATCATCCACGTCGCACAAGGCGGCCACTTCGACGCCCTTCAGGGCCGATAAGCCGCCGATGTGGCCTCGTCCCTGGCCGTTCACGCCGACCACGGCGACGCGGATCGTGTCGTTCGGCCCGCGACGCGGGGTATCAGCCGCGAGCGAGGCCGACACTCGTCCGGCGACCGCGGCCGCCCCCAGCGAAGCCATCGAGGATTTCAGAAACGTGCGACGCGGTACTCTCTGCATGATTCCTGCTCCTGTCTGCATGGGCCTGCCTTTGTGATTTCCGCCGAGTCCGTCCGGACCTCACCCTTCATCCATTATCGCCGAGATTGGGGGATCGTGTCCAGAAAACGCCGACAAGTGGCTTGAACGTCCGCCGCGGCAATGACCGCCGAGCAGGCCGCAGCGCAACTCAGGCCGACGGCGGCAAGGCGAGGGAGGTTTTCCGGCGTAATGCCGCCGATGGCCACGACGGGAATCCCTGTTTCGCCGGCGGCCAGGGCCAGCAGGGCCGGACCGGGCACGTGATCCTGTGGTTTGGTGGGGGACTGGAACATCGGGCCGACGGCGATGTAATCCGGCTGAATCCGCACCGCCGCCCTGAACTGCTCGGGCGTGTGTGTGCTGAGGCCGATCAATCGCCCGGGGCCGACGATCCGCCGGGCCTCCCGCACGCCCATGTCCGTCTGCCCGAGGTGCACACCATCGGCGTCGGCCAGTGCCGCGATGTCCGGCCGATCGTTCACGATGAACAGGGCGCCGCGCTCGCGACAGATCGCGCTCATTTCTCGGGCCTGCTTCAACAGTTCGTCGTCGTCGAGTTTCTTCTCGCGAAACTGAAGGCACCCCGCCCCCGCGGCAATGGCGTCGGCCGCGGTCTGTCTCCAATCCTTTCGGCACAGGCTCGCGGTGACCAACACATACAAACGGACCGCGGCGAACCGGGATGAGCGGCTGGAGCGCAGCATCAGCCGCTGTTCGAGGTCGTATGCCCGGTAGCGGATCGCCTCGACTATTGCGGCCAGCGACGCGTCGAATGTCTTGGTGTACTCCTCGATGGTGCGCAGGGCCTCGGGCAACCGCTTGGCTGCGGCCGTAAGGACGTCACAGGCGTTTTGGCGGGTCCGTTCGGTCGGCGTTGAGATTGTTGTGCCGACGTCGTTCGGCGTGTCGCGGGCGCACAGCAATTCGTCGACCGGCATCTGGTGGTAAGCGGCCGCCAGATCGTGGCGAAGTCGCTTGGCCGCCTCGCAGCCGGCGGGGTCGTTCTGGATGAACCGCGCGTAATCCTCCATGACCCGCACCGCCTCGCGGGCCCGGTTGAAGTTCGCGTCGATGATGCGGGCAACCGAAGACAACATGGCGAAAAGTCGACAAGTCAAAACGTGAAGCGGAAAACCGAAACACCGCCACTCGCGATTACCAGCCGCGCCGTCGCCTGTCCATGCGAGAGATCACAGGTCCTTGAGGGTGTGTCCCATCTTCTCCCGCTTGGTCTTCAGGTAGGCCAGGTTGGCATCGGTCGGCGGAACGAAGATCGCGACCTGCTCCACGACCTTTAGGCCGTAGACTTCCAGACGGCTCACCTTCTTGGGATTGTTGGTCAACACCCGGATCTGCCGCATGCCCAGGTCGCGGATGATCTGGGCACCAATGCCGTAGTCGCGTTTGTCGGGCGGCAGGCCCAGCTCCACGTTTGCCTCGATCGTGTCCAGCCCGCGTTCCTGCAGCGAGTAGGCCTTCAGTTTGTTGTGCAGGCCGATGCCCCGCCCCTCCTGCCGGAGGTAGATAATCGCGCCTTTGCCGTGTTCCTGGATCACCCGCATCGCGTCGTGGAGCTGATCGCCGCAGTCGCACCGCAGCGAGCCGAGAATGTCCCCGGTCAGGCATTCCGAGTGAACGCGGACGAGCACCGGATCCTCGTGCTGGATGGCCTGGCCGTTCTCGTCCAGATCGCCCACGCCGCCGCAGCAAAGGGCCAAGTGCAGGTCGGGGTCGACCAGCGACTTGTAGGCGTGCAGTGTGAAATGCCCGTATTTCGTCGGCATCCGCACGGTTTCGACCCGCTCGACTATCGGCTCCCGCTGTATGCGATACTCGATCAGGTCGGCGACCGTGCACATCCTGATCCCGTGTTGCTGGCAGAACCGGGTCAGGTCCGGCACCCGGGCCATCGTCCCGTCCTCGTTCATGATCTCGATCAGGGCACCCACCGGCTGCATGCCCGCCAGCCGAAGCAGGTCGACGGTCCCCTCGGTCTGGCCCGCCCGGACGAGAGCGCCGCCTTGCTGGGCCATCAGCGGGTTGATGTGCCCCGGGCGGCAGAAGTCGTCGGCGACGGCCTGGGGTTCGGCCAGCCGGCGGATCGTGGTCGCCCGGTCCTTCGCCGATACCCCGGTCCCCACCCCGAACCGCGGGTGGGCGTCGATGGTCACGGTAAACGCCGTCTGCAGGCTGGCGGTGTTCTCCGGCGTCTGGGGCTGGAGGTCCAGTTCGTGGCACCGGCGTTTCGGCAGGGCCACGCACAGCACGCCCCGGGCGTGGATCAGCATGAAATTGACCATCTCAGGCGTAATGTGCTCGGCCGCACACACCAGGTCGCCTTCGTTTTCACGGTATTCGTCGTCGATCAGAACGACGAAGCGGCCGGCCTGGAGTTCGGCCATTGCCTCGGGGATGGTGCAGAACGGGCTTGTCATTGTCGGCTCGGTTCCTTTCACGGGGCCCCGCCCGGGAGGTCCGGGGTGCCCCCGATCCCGTTCATTGTACGGTCCCGGGTCCTCTGGGGGTAGCCGTCGGCCGGCCGGTGGCCGGGCTTGTAGGGGACCGCCCGATTTGTTAAATAGGAATACCCCTGGAGCGAGGCCGCGAGCCGCCGGGTCATCCTGATGGCAGGCGAACATCGGCCGGGCGGTGGGCCGCGTCTCGCCCGCCGCCTCCGGGCGGGAGACGATCTGGTCTCCCGGCGATGGAAAGAGGGAATTGTTTTCGAGCAGGAAAGGGAGTCACTGTGGCCAAGATCGCAAAGCGGGCTTCGGGCGGTAAATACAGGTTCTCCTTTGGGCCATGGAATATCAGCGAGGGAGCCGACCCTTTCGGCCCGTCGGTGCGAAAGCCGGTCGCCTTTGCCAAGAAGCTGAAGATGTACCGCAAGCTCGGTTTCACCGGCGTGCAGTTCCACGACGACGATGCAGTGCCTGGACTGGACAAACTCTCTCATGCTCAAGTTGTTCGCCGGGCCAAGAACCTCGGACGCCTTCTGGCTGACCAAGGCCTCGATGCCGAGTTCGTCGCCCCGCGCCTCTGGGAGAGCCCCAGGACCATCGACGGCGGGTTCACCTCGAACGACCCCGGCTGCCGGCGGTACGCGCTCGACCGGCTCCTCCTGACGGTGGATATCGCGGACGCTCTTGAAGCCCGGAATATCGTGCTCTGGCTGGCCCGCGAGGGAACCTACATCCGCGAGGCCAAGAACGCCCGGGTCGCTTACGAGCAGATCCTGGCTGCCATCAACAAGGCCCTGGGCCACCATCCGACGATTCGCATCATGATCGAGCCCAAGCCAAACGAACCCATGGATCAGGCCTACGTTCCGACCATCGGGCACGCCCTTTCCCTGGCCTACCTGTCCGATGACCCGGACCGGGTGGGCGGGTTGATCGAGACCGCCCATGTGATCCTGGCCGGTCTGGACCCCTCGGACGAGATGGCCTTCGCCCTGTTGCACAAGAAGCTCTGGAGCGTGCATCTCAACGACCAGAACGGCCTCAAGTTCGACGAGGACAAGAACTTCGGCGCGGTCGACCTGCGCCGGGCGTTCAACCAGGTCCGCGTGCTGGATGAGGCCGGTTATGGCCGAAGCGGGGAGTACGTCGGCCTGGACGTCAAGACCTTCCGAACAACCAAACAGGGGGACGAAACCGCCCACCTGGCCAACAGCAAGCGGTTCTTTGAACTGTTGCTGCACAAGGTCCGCACCTTCGACCGCAAGGCCGAGGCCCAGCTCATCAAGAACCGCGACTACGAGGGCCTGGAACGTCTGGTCATCGAGCACCTGATGGGGGTTTGATGTAGGTGGGTGGATACCTTGAGAGGTATCTGGAATTCCGATTCGCATGGCATTGGGGTGTTGGCAGGGCAGGCCGAGGATAGGGGTGTAACCAGTGCCTCGGCGGGCCAAAGAGTTCACAGTGGAGAGGCTGTCTCGCATCCGAAACACTGAAAATCACCGCAGACCGGAATCCGGGGTGATTCCTGTAAACCTCCATTGGGATGATCTTGTCGCCACGGCAGTGACTTCCTATCATTGTACACCTTTGTGAAATCCGTAACTAATCCGCGCCGGGATTCGCGTCACCTGTGCGGTGTTCGGGGCGCCATCCGAACGTGAGCGGGATGTGTAGGCCGGCAGGCGGCCTTGGTGGTGGAGTCGATTTTTCATGGGGCATCACCGTATCAGGCCCGGTCTGAATCTGCCGATCAACGGTCGGCCGCAACAGGTTATCGAGCCGGGTCGTCCGGTGACCCGCGTGGCGCTGTTGGCCGACGACTACGTCGGTATGAAGCCGGTGTTCCGCGTGCAGGTCGGCGACATTGTCCGACGTGGCCAGACTCTATTTGAAGACAAGAAGATGCCCGGTGTGCTCTATACCTCACCCGGCGCGGGGAGGGTGGCGGCCATTCACCGGGGCGAGCGGCGGGCGTTTCAGTCCATTGTCATCGAGCTGAGCGAGGGTGAACGGGCGGGCAGGCCCGGCGATGCCGAGTTCGAGAAGTTCGGAGCTTTTAGCGGGCAACCGGTCTCCTCGCTGGCTCGCGAGCAGGTCAAGGCGCTGCTGATCGAGTCCGGGCTGTGGACTTCGCTGCGCGGCCGGCCTTTCGGTCGTGTCGCCGATCCCCAGGTGACGCCGCGTTCGATCTTTGTCACGGCCATGGACACCAACCCGCTGTCTGCCGATGTCGACGTGGCTTGCAAGGGCCGCGAGGTGGATTTCCAGCTCGGGCTGGAGTTGATCGCCAGGCTCACGGACGGACCGATCTTCGTTTGCCGGGCGCCGCAGTCGATTTTTTCATTCAGGGCCAACGGCAAGATTCGCGATGAGGTATTCGAAGGTCCGCACCCGGCTGGCACCGTCGGCCTGCACATTCACCTGCTGGATCCGGTCTGCCGCGACAAGG
>DATIKE010000249.1:0-4444 GCA_035477895.1 Phycisphaerae bacterium | reverse complement strand
TTATGAGTCGTGTTTCCTACGGTCTACATACCGAACTTGTCCGCCAGCCACACACAGGCGAAGTCCCTCGGAACCCCGCCCAACAGCTCCACCAGATCCCGCCCCGCCGTCACCAGGGCCGGCAGCAGGAGCGTCACGACGCACGGAGTCGCCAGGGCGTCCGGCAGCTTGCTTTCGACCGGCATTCCTGCCAGCCGGAGGCTTTCGGCGATCCCGTCCAGACTGGACACGGCCGCCGCTACGTCGCGCCGGTACGGCACGATCTGGGCCAGCCACAGCGGCCCAGCCTGCGTTTCCACCGACAGGCACGCCAGATCCACGACATCCGTGAACCGGTAGGACACGCCTGGGACGCCGGCCAGCGGCCCGGCCCCGGACCGGATCAGCCCGAGGATCGCCTCGTAGATATCCGGGCCCAGGATAGCCGAATCCGTGTCATGGATCAAGCAATATCCAGTCTGGTACGTGTAGTCGTGGAGCTTCATTCGGGATACTCATCACCTTTCTGCCATGGCTCCCAGGACGGCCGGTCCTCGTGTTTGCCTTTCATGCGACAGTCAAGCCACTCGCAGAACGTCTGACATTCATGGCCGTCGCCAAGGTACCCTTCTGATTGGAGGAACGCAAGCGATTCTTCCCGAACCCGCTCCACAGTAATCCCGTACTTATCAGCCAGCTCATTGCGAGTCATCGCCCACCCCCGATATACTTGCGGAGCGACTCCACCGTGACGATCACGGCGGCGGTCGCCAACTGCTCCAGAGTCAGGATCTCTTTCGCGGCAACCCCGTACTTGCGGCGACCGAGGTCCAGGACCGCGCAGTCCTTGTGCTCCGTCAGGACGAAAGCCTCGGCGAGCATCCTCGCCCTTCGATATGTCGTGCAGATGATCATCGTCTTTCCCCTTTCGCTAGAACAGGGGCCGGGCGGCCGGCCCCCGCGATACGCCGTCTTACTCGATAGCCTCGACCGAAAGCACGACATGCTTAGGATTGCCAAGCAGGGCCAAGACCTCCTTGCTCACGTAGACCACACTGGCGATCTCGTCGACCGCCTTGCCGCTGCCATCCGCCAGGACCACCTCCGCAGCCGTGTTCGGCCGCGGGACGTACCGGATGCTGTGCTTGCAGGACCGCTCGATCTCCAGTACCTGCCGGGCTACTTTGGTTTGCGTCGCGTTCTCCATACTCTTTCCCTTTCGTATTGCTCGTGTGGATATACTCAGTGGCCCCTGGACAGCCCAGAGCCAACAGAACCGCTCAAACCGCCAGAAACAGGAACCCCTTCTCCCGCCGCCAGTACGCCACGGCGATCTCGACCGCCTTGTCGTGGTCGAGATTCCCCTTCATGGTGCAGGTGTGCCGGGCCCCGTTCTCCACGAACGAGACGTGGGTCCAGTACCATTTGTCCGGCCGCGTGTCCCATTCGACGTGGTAGATGCGCCGGCACGCCGGCGGGACATCCGGGCGCCTCGGAAAGGTGACCGCCTTGTGATTCCATACTCCCATCGTCTTTCCCTTTAGTAAAGAGGGTTGATGTTGACTACACGCACACTCGACCCTATGCCCCCGCAGGGGACAAAGCAGAAAATGGAAATTATGGACGCTGGGCATCATAATTTTTTGCTGTCCCGGCCCTGCACGTCCGCCCCGGCGTTCCGGAGACAGTAACCCTCCTTCCTGGCCGCCGCCAGGGCCGCCGCGTGCGCCTTGTCGGCCGTCTCGGCGTCGACCTCGAACACGAAGCCGGGCAGTCCGTGGAGCCGGACCGTGTACCCGCCATCGAAGCCCGCCAGGGCCCGGGCGATGTCGTCAGACATCGTGATCGTCATGCCTTCGCCTCTCGTCGCGAACATCATTCGTCCTCCTGCTCGGCGGCCAGTTCCGCCTCCAGCTCTTCCCGTTCCCGCCAGGAATACTGATCGGCGCAGTACTCCCGGCAGAACTCCAGATCGGAATAGTCCGACAGGGTCCAATGCTCCTGCGTTCGGATCGGCTCCCCGCACTCGTCGCAATGCGGCAGCGAATCCTCGATCTTCCGCGCCCACTGGCGGAGCCCGTCGAACGTCTCATCGGTCAGCGGCTCGCCCGCAAACGGCATCGTCATTCCCATCGTGCAGCCGGCGGCGATCTGGATGTCCAGGGCCGGGGCGTCCTTCCGCCACGCCCGGGCGATCCCGATAGCCGCTTCGACCGCCTCGACCGGCGACACGAACTCCCGGAACTCCCCCGGGTACTTCCCGCACAGGGCGTCCGGGTTCGTGTAATCCAGCCCGCCCACACTGATCTCGACCACGCTGTCCCCGGTGGCCCATTGCTGTTGTCGTGTTACTACGTACATGGTTGTTCTCCTGGACTGCTTGGTTGCCTTTATGAGCTCACATCCCTGACTGGCAGGGGGAAGATGCCCCCCCCAGCAGGATCGCCGGGGATCGCGGGCTTGCGGTAGTCCGGGCCGCTGACAACCAGCCCCATCAGCAGATCGATGTATCGGTGGTACGCATCCAGACCGAGACTCAACAGAGCGTCGACGGTCAGGTCCGGGAAGAACTGCTCGGCCGCGACAACCAGATTCCGCTCGGCGACACGGACCACCTCTTCCGCCAGCAGGGCCGGGCAGTAGTCCGCCGGCAGGTCGTAGCCCATGGCCCGCAGCTCCTGGTTGCGGCGGTCGTAGTACGGCCGGGTCTGCTCTTCCGTCATGCACCAAGCGAACTTCGGGTCCGTGATCCGCTTACCGGTCCACTGGTCGATGACCTCGATTTCCGCCAGCAGCCGCCGGTCCAGGCCGTCCATCTTCTCCCGCTGGACCTGGGCGTAGACCTTCGCCAGCAGGACTGCGTTCACGCAGGTTTCCAGGGCCTTGGCCATCGCGTCGGCCTGCTCTTTCGATTGCACTTGCGTCATCGTCTTTCCCTTTCGTTTGGAAGTTCGGAGGTTTACAGGGCGGTCGTCAGATCGCGGAGCAGCGTCACCACATTGGCGTGCGCCTGATCTTTCGACACCGTCCAGGCCGCCTGGAACGCCTCGTCCGTCATGGTCTTTTCCATCGCCCGCAGGTTCGCCAACAGATCGGCAATGCTCAGCATCTGGGCTTTGATCTGGCTGCGTGTCATCTTCTCCATCGCTTGATCCTTTCGTTTGGAAGTTCAGTTGTATGACCACGCTCACACACTCGCACAGCGTTCGCGACCCCACAAAACAAAAAATAGGAATTTTGTATCTATCCTGTCGCAAATAATCCGAGCCTCAGTGGTCCCCCGCCGGGCCCATCCGGTAGCCGACGCTGTGAACGGCGACCCGGCCCGTCAACTGCTCGGGGCCGCCGACTACCTTCAACTCCGTCGCCGTGTAGAACTCCACCGCCGCCTTGGCGATCGGGAACAGGCCCGGCGCGATCAATGCCGCGATCGGCCCCCGCCAGTCCTTCGGGTCCACCAGCCGCTCGAACACCTTCCGCATGTCGCCGACTTTAAACCCGTCGACCACCTGCTCGTCCATCCGGGCCTGGAACTGCGCCTCTTCCGCCGCGATCTTCGCCACCACTTCGTCTGTCGTCATCGTCTTTCCCTTTCGAATCAGTAGGTCGCCTCGGTGATGTTCTTGCCCAGGTGCTTGGCTTTCTCATAAATGTCCGACAAACCGATCTCGACGCGGTCGCCCTTGCTGTTGACCGCGACCGCCCAGCCGGACACGTACCGGAGCTTCTCGGCCCCGGCTTCCATCAAGACGGCCACATCTTCGTCGTGCAGGTGCTTGGCCAACTCGTCGAACAGATCGGCTTCATACTCTTCACCCGTATCCGGGTCCTCGCGAAGGATCGTAGGCCAATCCCCATGCCCGCCGTCGTCGGGGAAGATCATGAACCGTCCGGGCTCGTCCTGCGACTCGTAGTGCCCGAGGTGGTTTTCCTCCAACCACTTCTGGAATGCGTCCACGTCCTTCACTCGGAAATAGTTGCTGCGTGCGCTTGCGACATAATCCGCCATCGTCTTTCCCCTTTCCATTCTGGGGCGTCACCGCCCCTGCTTGTAGATCCCATCGGCTTCCTTGGTCATTTCGTCCATCAGGCCCGCGATCGCGGCCAGTCGCCGTTCGTGCTGGGCTTGGGCTTGCAGAATGCTCCCCGGAACCACGTAGTAGTCCCGGCCGTTCGGAGCCATCTGGCACAGGGCCTTCTCCACGTTCCGCAACGCCCGGTACACCGCCTCGCGCTGTTCCAGCAGTTCCTTCTTGCTGGTCCCGTTCATGTGAACCACCGGCAGGATCAGCTCGTTCGTGTTCGTTCTCGTCGTCATCGCGTCTGCTTTGATCTGCGCTGCTGCGCGCGAACCGTTCTGTTCGGCGAAGAGGATGTTGTACGTAGCGTTGGAGTTGAACGGCGGGTCCAGATACACCAAGCCAACTGACTCGTCGGCAATGTACCGGCGCAGAATGTCCAGGTT
>DATIKE010000248.1:0-14212 GCA_035477895.1 Phycisphaerae bacterium | reverse complement strand
CCCGCGGTCGTGGACGATGTTGGTGAACGAGGCGATGGGCAAGGAGACGCTGGACGGCCTGCGGACCAGCGTGAATCGCGGCCGACCGTGGGGCGAGCAGGCGTGGGTCCGGCAGACCGCTCGACGGCTGGGCTTGGAGTTTACGATGAGAAACCCAGGCCGACCGGCGAAACGAAAAGGAAATCAGTGATGTCCCCTTAAGCGGCCGGATCATGAGAATCACACGGTCTTCGGGAAAGTTCATGCTGGTCGCCGCCGTCTGGTGGCTGTATCCGACTGTAATGGTTGTGTATGCCGCCGACACGGGGGCCACATCAACAGGACGACCGCCGGAACGGCCCAACATCGTGCTCATATTGGCGGATGATCTCGGTTTCTCCGATATCGGCTGTTACGGCGGGGAGATCGCCACGCCGAACCTGGATCGATTGGCCACGGGCGGTCTGCGGATGACCGACATGTACAACACCGCCCGGTGCTGGCCCACGCGGGCGTGCCTGATGACCGGCTACTACGCTCAGCAGGTCAACCGTGACCCTGCGGGGCAAAGGCCGCCCTGGGCGGCGCTGTTGCCGGACCTGCTCAGGCCGGCCGGATATCGAAGCTACCATTCGGGCAAATGGCACGTCGACGGCAAAGTGCTCGAAGGCGGGTTCGATCGTTCGTACTGGTTCGAGGACGACAACCGCTATTTCACGCCCTCAGTGCATTTCCTCGACGACCGCAAGCTCCCGCCCGTCAGGCCCGGCGACGGTTTCTACGCCACGACGGCGATCGCCGAGCACGCGGTGGACTTCCTGACTGAGCATGCCGAGAAACACGCCGAGCGACCTTTCTTTCTGTACCTGGCGTTTATCGCCCCGCATTTTCCGCTGCACGCGCCGGCCGAGGACATCGCTCGCTACCGCGATCGATACCTGGAAGGCTGGGACGCTGTCCGCCGGAAGCGTTGGCAGCGGTTGAAGGAGATGGGGATCGTGGACTGCGATTTGTCATCGCCCGACCCGAAGCTGACGCCGCGATATCTCAAACCCGACCTCGTGGACATGGTCGGGCCAGGCGAGGTCACGCATGCCGTCGCGTGGGACGGCCTGACGCCGGAGCAGAAGCGATTCCAGGCTACCAAGATGGCGATTCACGCGGCGATGGTTGACCGTATGGACCAGGAGATCGGTCGGGTCCTGGAGCAGGTCCGCAGGATGGGCGCGTGGGAGAACACGCTCATTGTTTTCCTGTCCGACAACGGCGCGGATGCCACGCTGATGGTTCGGGGCGACGGGCACGATCGTTCGGCGGCGCCCGGCTCGGCGGCATCCTTCCTCTGTCTTGGCCCCGGCTGGGCCGGTGCCTCGAATGCACCGTTCCGGCGGCACAAGATATGGGTGCATGAAGGCGGTATTGCCACGCCGTGCATCATTCATTGGCCGGCAGTGATCCGCTCGGGTGGCGCTTTGCGTCATGCGCCTGCCCATGCGATCGATTTTGTGCCCACAGTTTTGGAGCTGGCCGGTGTCACCAACCCGGAGCGGTGGGACGGCTTGTCGCGTCCCCCGCTGCCGGGCAAGAGCCTTGTGCCCCTCATGAGAAATGACGCTGGTATTCCGCGCGAATACCTCTGGTGGAAACATGAAGGCAACTCCGCGTTGCGGGTCGGTGATTGGAAGCTGGTCTCCGAATCCGAGACGGGCGGAGCCTGGGAGCTATATGATTTGAAGAGCGACCGCGGCGAATCGCGGGATCTCGCCGGGCAGTTGCCGGGCAAGGTAAAGGAAATGTCTTCGCTGTGGAACCGGCTGGAAGAAGAGTTCCGCCGTCAGTCCTGTCCGGCGGCGTCAGCGAAACCGGCAACAAGTCGGGCGCCGTAACGCACGGCGCCCGCACTGTCAGTATGAGCATGGTGAGTTCGGCCGGGGTGGGGCGGCCCCGAGAGCGCGGGCAAGCCCGGCTCTGAGGGCGACTCACGTCCGCCGCATGGACAACCATCGCAGGCTCCGCTATTGTGCCATCGGTTCACTCGGACGGCTGCTTCCCCCGCGGCCTGCACCGCCCGAGTTTCGAGAGATCGAGTCACCGGTTAACTTCATGCCCATTGAGTGAGGATTTCGATTATGGCACTGGGATACAGATTGATTCTGCTGGCCGCCATGCTGGCTGCATGCAGCGCGGCGATCTGCAACGAGTACGCCGAGCCTGCGCCGCCGCAGACGGAGTGCGGCAGTGACGACCCGCGGATAGGACAGACCACCACCTGGTATGCCGACCTCCACGGCATCCGGGGGACGCTCACAATCATGGATAACTGCACCATCGTAATTGAGAACTTCTACTACGACGGGATTGCCCTGGACGCGCGGATCGTGGGAATGAAGGGGAACGAGGATTGCACTCACGGGACGATTCTTTCACCGGACATTCGCCGGAAGGGCGGCTATACGAACGAAACCATGACCGTCGAGTTGCCTGAAGGTGTGACCCTGGATGACGTGGAGCGCATCGGTCTGTGCTGCGCGCCGGTCGGATTCACATTCACCGAGGGGGCGTTCAAATAATGCCTCCTCAGCAGAATCTGTGGGTTGTTTTGGCCCGCCGAGGCTCAGAAACGACCGTATCCAGGGACTCATAGACGCTTTCCGCCCCTCCCGCCGTTTTGGAGTCCACTTTCCCGAAGGGTCGCCAACCATCCGGGCCTAGCCCCAGAGACGACGGGCGGCCACGCAACCGCTTGTCCTTGCAGCACTTCGGATACCGGAGTCCATGCCTCACAAATCCCGGGGTCTGGGGCAGAGCCCCAGTTCACCCACAGATTCTGCTGAAGAACCCAAATAATTGGCCCCGCGCCGCCCTCGGCCCGCATGGTCCGACCGGAGACGCCACCGGACAGAACGCGACACCCAAGCGGTTTGCCCTGCCCGACGTGGCCCCGCTCACCCGGATATCGGCACAGCGGGTGGGGGAATGAAAACAGGCACACCGCATACTCACACCCACCGTCACCTGGGGTGAATCCGGCGGTTCTCATTCGCTGGCTACTTTCCCCGGGTGATGGCCAGTACCTGTTCGCGAAGATGGGCGTTAGTCGCCAGCGAATCTCCGGCGTAGATCGTGGGTGTGCCCTTCCAGTCTCCGAAGTAGCCGCCGGCTTCGGCCAGGATCGGGGGCAGAGCGGCCATGTCCCACAGGCTGAGCTGCGGCTCGATCATGATCTCCGCCCGGCCGGTCGCGACCAGCACGTAGCCGTAACAGTCACCCCATCCGCGGGCCAGCCGGCACCGTTCGCGCAACTCATCGTAGACCGTATCCCGACCTCTGATGACAAACTCAGACACACTCGTTGTGCAGAAGGTCGCGTCTTTCAGCCGGTCCACCTCGGACACTTTCGCCCGTCGCGGTTCGGACCAACCCCGCTGGTGCCAGGCCCCCTGGCCAACTGCGGCGTAGACGTACTCATCGAGGGCCGGCAGGACGATCACGCCGATCACCGACTGCTTGTCGAACTCGACGCCGACCAGCGTGCCGAAGAGCGGCACACCGTGAATGAACGACTTCGTGCCGTCGATCGGGTCGATGATCCAGCGAAAACCGGACGAACCCGGGCGATCGGGCATCTCCTCGCCGAGAATGGCGTCATCCGGGAAGGCCTCGACGATCATCTTCCGGAGGAATTCCTCCGCCTGGCGGTCGGCCACGGTCACGGGTGTGCCGTCGCGTTTCTGTTCGATGTCGAGGCCGGGACGGTTGAAGTGTTTGAGGGTCAGCCGGCCTGCCCGGCGGGCGGCGTCGAGGGCAAGCTCCAGTCGCGGCTTGATGTCGGGGGCATTCATGAGTGATGTTCCAGAGACACAGAATACGACCGGAATTCGACCGATCGCGCGGGCGGA
The DNA here is from genome assembly GCA_035477895.1 of Phycisphaerae bacterium. Lineage (GTDB taxonomy): Bacteria > Planctomycetota > Phycisphaerae > UBA1845 > PWPN01 > JAPKGY01. Next base: position 10,334 of record DATIKE010000248.1, on the reverse strand, counting down.
CTTCGACAAGCTCAGTCCCCGGAAAGCCCGCGACTCTTCGGGCATAGGTGCCATGATAGGGGAGTCTCCGGTGGACGCAAATGCGGCTACAACTTGACGGGGAACATGAGCGGAATGTGCCCCGAATGCGGGGCCCATGTTCAGTCAAGCCGAAGGAATGGCTCGGTTGTCGCGTAAGGACGAGCGGTCCATGCCAAGTGGGTAACGCGGTCTTATGCGTACCGGTAAAACAGGAGGCGGGAGCAGATGGCTCCCGCCTCCTGGTGTTGCAGTCAATCTGTGGCGACTCGTCGCGCGGCCTTACGGAAGAATGATGTAGCCGAGCTTGTCCTTGGTGGCGGTTTTGGTCGCCGCGGTCTTGAAACCGACCGTGGTGTTGCTGGCTGCCACGTCCGTGGCCGGGCAGGCCCACGGATCCGTGGCGTCCGGGTCGGGCGGAACGGTGAATACCGTGCCGGCGGTGTTGTACTGGAGATACGGGCTGCTCAAGAAGACGTAGCTGCCGTTGGGTACGATGGCGGCTTGCCCGGCAAAGCCCACCAGACCGTTGTTTCCCGTCGAGCCGTCGATGAAGCTATTGAGCCCCGTCTTCTCGAAGCCCGGGCCAGGCACGGTGCCCACCGCGACTCGAGAATCCCCGCCGTACTGATCGACGGACGTCGCGTCGGAGAAGAACAGGAACGAGGTGCCGCCGATGGCCGGGATCTTTGTCGCCTCGGCGTTGGCCATTGGAATGACGGTGTTGTTGACGAGGTCGACGAGGATCGCCTGCGGGTAACTCCGGTCGTCGTGCGCGATGACGTAGTTGCCGTGGGTGGCCATCTGCACGCTGGCGATGCCGTTGGTCACCGGGATCTCGACCGGTGCATCCGCCGCGGAGGAGATCGTGTAGATGAAGAACGAATCGTCTGTCGCGGCGATCACCTTGCCCAGGGCTGCGTTCACCGCGACCTGCCGCACTGTGCTTCCGGGGTTCTGGGCGAAGGAAATAACTCCCGGAGTCGCGCCACCGGCGGTGAAGATCACCTTGACGACTTTGCCGTCCAGGACCTCATTTGCATCGCAGATGACGGCGCAATAGTTGTTGTCAGCCTGGATGTGACCGGCGTCACTCTGGCCGGTCGGAATACTCCTGAGGCGGATATCGGTGTTCGAGAATGTATGGGTGGTCTCGGTCTGGGTGTTGAAGACGCTGACCTGGAACATGGTCGGTCCGGAATTGGTGTGGGCGAGGAAGATGTTCTTTCCGCCGACGGCGAAGCCCTTGCTGCTGTATGTCGCGCCATCGGGGACCGGCGTGCCGGCCGTCGGAGCTGTGGACGGGACGACGTAGGAAACGCCGGTGAGCACCCCGGTACCGAAGGCGATCAGGTCATTGCCGCACCTGAGTTTGGCGTCGGGATGCAGGGCGATGTTCGTCTTGACGATGGTCAAGGTCGTGCCGTTCTGGTCGCCGCCGCCGTTCTGGTCGCCGCCGTTATCAGCGGGGGGAGCGGGCTGCAGACAGGGGCAGAGGCAGTTGGCGCCTAAGGACACAACCGCCAAGGTCACGAATGCCAAGGTGATCAGCTTGTTCATCATATACCTCGCAGAAAAAGGGCCTTCAAATGAGCCGGGACTACACACCCGGTCGTGAACACAGGATAGAAACGTTCCGGCGAAATCTGAAATCTGGGGACACCATACCTATCTTCTGACGGGTCGTCAAGGGCGTCGTATCTGGAAATTTCCGCCTTTTCGGGTGGGCGCTCGAGTCGGTTCCCACCGTTGCCCTATCCTCCGCCCAGGCCGGTTATCATCATACCTCATACCACCCTCTAGCCCACTCCCGCAATCATTTTTTCTGCTCGGGCAACCGCAATTCGAGCGGCTTGGCCCGTCGCCGGCGCTTCGGGTTCTGATCACCCGCACAGACCCAGCCGCCTGAACTGTCACGGACCCTGTACGAGACACGGCCGAGAACCGCCATTGAAGCAAGCGCTTATGCCTTGAGCCCCTTGAGATCCGGCTCGATTCGCTCGTTGGCCTTTATCAGCTCGTCCCAGGTGACCATGCCGTGCCTGTAGCCGGCGGTGCGGCCGAGGATCGCGGTCAGGTTGCTGCGGACGGACGGCACGACGGTCGGATTGTCGTGTTTGCCGCCGGTGACCGCCTCATGGAACTCCTTGATGTTGATGACCGCGCCGGCCTCGTACATATCGTTGAACGTGCCGCCTTCGTAGGGCTTGTTGCCGTGGATCCAGACGTGGCCGTAATAATCCGTCTCGATCGTTCCTTCCGAGCCGTAGACGCGGCAGAAGATCTCGTCGGGCGCGCCGGGGGCCGCCTGTACGCAGTAGAAGGAGAGCACGAAGTCGTCCGGGAAGTGATAGATCAGGTTGAAGTGGTCCCAGATGTCGCCGACCTTGCGGACTTTTTTGCCTCCGGTGCCGTAGGCCCTGATCGGGGCGGCGTTGGCCACCCAGGTCGCGACGTCCAGCGCGTGGATGGACTGCTCGACGATGAAGTTGCCTGCCAGATCGGTGTGGGCGTACCAGTAACGAAGCCGTTCCTCGGGGTTGGCGAAGGGTTTGACGAAGATTCCGCGGGTGGGGTAGTGGGCGTCGCCGGTCATCAGCCGGCCGATCTCGCCGGCGTGGACGCGGCGGAGAGCCTCGCGGTAAAGCGGGTGGGCCCGGGTCTGAAAGTCGATCAGGAAGACCAGTTTCCTTGCGGTTGCCTTCCTGCCGGACTCCTCGATGCTGAGGCACCCTGGTACGTCGACGGCAATCGGCTTGGCGACGAAGACGTGTTTGCCCGCGTCCACGGCGGCAGCGCTCTGTTCGGGGTGGGCGTATGGCGGGGTCTGGATGACCACGGCATCGAGTTTTTCGTCGAGCAGCTTTTTGTAGCCGGACAACGTCGTGTATCGCCTGGAGGCATCCACACCAAACGCCTCGCCAAACGCATCGACCCTCTCCTGGAAGTAGTCGGCGCAGGCAACGAAGCGGTATTTGCCGTGCTTGTTGAAGAGCTTGGCGATCCAGTCACCCCGCCCGCCGCAGCCGATCATGCCCAGCGAGAGGGTCGAGTTGGCCTCGGTGCCGCGGACCAGCGACGGCTTGACGATGGTGAAAGCCGCCGCCCCCGCACCGGCCAGAAACGTTCGGCGTCCGATGCTGCTTGTACGGTTTTGCATGGCTACTCCTGTATTCTGACGTTCAGACCCCGGCTGAAAGTCTAAAAAGATTTCCGCCACCTTTTCGGACTCCCCCACGACCTTCGCGCCCTCAGCGACCTCCGCGGCAAGGAATTAATGAACCGCCGAGTCCGCCGAGGCGCACAGAGAGGACGAACTCATAATCGGACTCATCCCTTTTAATCCCCCTAGAGCATCACGTTCAGGCCGAGATCGCGGAGGTAAGCCTTCAACTGCCTTATGTCGATTATATGGTAGTGGAATACCGATGCGGCCAGCAGAATCGTGGCGCCGGCCTGGACCGCTTCGTGAAAGTGCTCCAGTTTTCCGGCCCCGCCCGACGCGACGATCTCGGCTGCTACCGCCTGTTTCATGGCCCGGATGACAGGGAGATCGTAACCGGTCTTCGCGCCGTCGCCGGCCTTGCTGGTCGGCAGGATCACCTGGACGCCATCCCCGTCGATCTTCCTGGCCCACTCGACTGCGTCAGTGCCGGTGGCGGTCCGTCCGCCGTCGATGTAGACTTCGTAGCCTGAAGGCAACCCGGCGTTCCGATCCACGTCGACGGCCACGGTGACCTTGTCCGGCCCGAACTCCTTGATGAGCTGCGGGATGAGGTCCGGCTTTCGGAAGGCGGCACTGCTGGTGGAGATTTTGTCAGCCCCGGCCTGCAACACGGCGGCCGCCGTCGCCACATCGCCGATGCCTCCGCCGACGGTGAACGGGACTGTGGCCGCCTCGGAGACCCGCTTGACGACGTCGATCATGGTGCGCCGGCCCTCGACCGTGGCGGTGATATCCAGCATGGCCAGTTCGTCCGCCCCGGCCTTGCAGTAGGCCAGCGCGCACTCGACCGGGTCGCCCGCGTCCCTGATGTCCACGAAGTGCACCCCCTTGACCACGCGACCATTCTGCATGTCCAGGCAAGGCATGATGCGTATCGGCTGGCTCACGGGCCTCTCCTTTTCACCTGTGTGTTGACGTGATGGCGGCGGCAGGCAGGCCGAACATCCGGGGGGCCGACGTCGCCCACGCAGGTTTTCGTATATCACTCCGCCCGGGGGGCGTCAAACCCGGCTCGGGAGTTTGCCGGTGCGTCGCGCGAATCAGCCGCGTTCACTGCTGGATCTGCGTGCCGATGCCTTTGTCGGTGAAGATCTCCAACAACAGCGAGTGGGGGATCCGGCCGTCGATGATGTGGGCTTTCTTCGTGCCCGCATCCAAGGCCCGCAGACAGGCCTCGACCTTCGGGAGCATGCCTTTGTCAATGATGCCGGCCTTTACGAATTCCCCGATCTGGGCACGATCAAGAGAGGGGCACATGGTGCCCGGATCCCTGGGGTCGCGACGGATGCCGTGGGTATCGGAAACCATGACCAGTTTCTCGGCCTGGACGGTGGCGGCAACGTGGCCGGCGGCGGTGTCGGCGTTGACGTTCAGCTTGCCGCCGCTGGGGTCCCGCACGATCGGCGCGATCACCGGGATTGTTCCCGACTGGCAGAGCAGCCGGAGCACCTTGGCATTCACGTATTCGATATCGCCGACGTAGCCGATGTCGATCCGACGATTGTTCTCGCCGGCCAGGTACTTGCGATGGGCAAACAGCACGCAGGTCGTCAGGCTGTGCAGACCGATGGCATCCGCGCCCGTTTCGATGAGGGTGCTGACCAGCCGGGCGTTGATTCGCGAGCACAGCACGTTCTCCGCGATCGCCAGCGTGCGGTCGTCGGAGTAGCGCAGGCCCTGAACGAAGACCGGCTCGAGGCCCGCCTCGTCCATCGCCTTGCTGATCTCCTTTCCGCCGCCGTGAACGATGATGACCTGCATGCCGACGCTGTGCATGAGTACCACGTCTCGAAGCAGATCGCGCTCGGCGGCCAGGTCATCCATCACAGAGCCGCCGAGCTTGACCACGACGATTTTGTCGCGATAGCCCTGGATGTAGGGCATCGCCTCGATGAGCACCGATGCTTTGTTGATCGCTTCCTGCACGGCAAGAGTCCTCTGCAAGCAAGAAAGGCAAGAACAGTAAAAAGCGAGCCGCCGGCCGTCAAGCGGACTGTACCGCGCGACAGCGGCGGTGGCCATTGGGGATTCTGCGGCCTTGGCTGTGAGTCGCAGGTGGGAGGTCCTGTCCGCGTGGGTCGGGCCATCGCGAACTCAGCCGGCTCCTCGATGGCTGCGATCCGCCGAGGACGCAGCCGGGAGGGGCGTCGGCTGCGGTGGGGTTGGTTTGGAGACCGCCGGCCGGACCCGCGGAGGCTTGATAGCCTCGCGGGCCCATCCGTGCCAGCGAAGGTTCATTCGGGTCGCCGGACAGTCCCCGCGCTGAACCTCAGATGGCCCCTGCAAGTCCGGCCTCGGAACGATTCATTTCACTCGTCCAATGATGAGTTATCATCCGGTGTGCCAAAATTGGGAAGAATGGCCAGATGCATGTAAGGCATTATGCAGATATGTCTTATGAATAGTTGTGGCCCTTCCGAATCGGGTTTTTATGCTCGGTTTTGGGTATATATCGCCATCGACAGGGAGGTGTCTGGGCATTGTTGCTCATGGAGTGTTTCGGCACCTGTTGCGGACTGGATGGGAGACCGGGCGTTTGATGGGTTACTTGGGGGCCGGCAGTGTTGAGCGGGCGAACGGCGAACGCAGGGGAAGTCGGCGCAGAATAAGGTAGCTGATGCCGGCCAGGACGAGGACACCGAGGCTGATCGCCTGGGACACGGTGAGGCCGAGGGTGTCCTGCGGGTTATCGAGGCGGACGGTTTCCTCGATGAATCGTTCGAGGGCATACAGGGACATGCCCAGGAGTATGACCGTTCCGTGGCGTGCGCGGCGGTAGAAAAAGGCGCTGGTGAGGAACGCCAGCACGATGGGACCGACGGCAGAGTAAAGCTGGGCCGGGTGAACGGGAAGGGTTCGGCGGGCCGGCTGGTCGGCCTCGACGCGCAGAGCCTCGAACGACGTATCGAAGCCGGCCAGGTGGTCCATCAACGGTTGAATTGTCTCATCGACTCGGCGGAGCTTCTTCTCGGCCTTGGCGATCTTGTCGGCATCGCCTCCGGCGCGGGTCTTTTCGAGCTGTTCGCGGAACTGCGCAAGCCTGTCGTTAAGCTGCTTCTCGGATATAGCGAGGAGCTGACGGGGCATCGGACCGCTCAGGCCATCCGGAGTGACGAGGATGAGTTCAGCAGGAGCGGTGATGAGTCGCTCCTCCCATTGCTGCTGGTATGCCGGGCTCGAAAAGGGAAATCGGACCGCCCAAGGCAGATTCTCAGAGCTCGGCACGCCCCAGCAGCAGCCGAAAAGGAAGCAGCCGATGCGTCCCATCCCCATGGCCAACAGGAGCGAAGGGGCGACAATGTCGGCCAGCAGGCGCAGGGATTGTCGCTTGAGCTTGATGTAGGCCGCACTGGCAAGAAAACCGCCGATGAGCCCGCCGTAGACCTCCATGCCGCCCGCCCGGATGTTGAGGATCTGCGAAGGCTGGTGGGCGAACTCGGATTCCCAATAGTGGATCACATAGAAGGCCCGGGCGCTGACCGTGCCGAAGATCAGGATGATGAAGCCGAGGTTCAGGGCCATGTCGGGGTCGAGCTTGACCTTGGAGCAGCGGCGGCCGGCCCAGAAGGTGGCCAGCAGAAAGCCGAGCATGACGACCGCCCCGAAGCTCGGGACGGTGATGTTCACAAATGGGAGTTTGCACAGATCCGGATACATGGGTACTCCTGCGAAGCCGCAAGCGGCGGCGATTTTACACAAGGTTACCAGTCCCGGGCGAGCGCGTCCATTGAAGAAAACGTCAAAGCGATAAAAAGCCAAAAAGACAACATGCGATTCGAACACGATTCGATCAACGATGCGGCTTGCCGGTGCGGGCGAAGTCCTCGATCTGCTGAGCGAGGCCCATGAGAATCCGGGCCTCGGTGCGGCTCAGACGGGCCCGTGAGAGAATCGCGCGGATCGGGAACATGAGGTGGTCGGGCTTGTCCGAGTGCAGGTAGCCGATGGTGCCCAGGGCGCCGGTCAGCTTGTCGATGAGCCGGCTCATGATGGCCAGGTCTGCCGGCTCGTCCTGGCGGCGGACGTTGGCGGACGTCTGATCGAAGTCTTTCAGAGCCAGGAAAGCCTCATAAAGGCAGATCGCGACGGCATGTGAGATGTTCAGTGTCGGATATCCGGGTGACGCCGGGATCTGCAGCAGGGCGTCGCAGGACAACAGTTCTTCGCGCGACAGGCCGCAATCCTCGCTGCCGAACAGCAGAGCGACGTCGCCGCGGGCGGTGTTCTCGACGAGCAGGGGGCCGAGATCGCGAGGCAGGAGGTCTTTTTCCTGGTGGACCGGCCCGGCCCGGCAACTGGTGCCGATGGCATAAGCAACGCCCTGGAGGGCGTCGGCCAGTGTTGGAACCACGCGGGCGGCCCGCAGGCGGTGCTCGCCGTGTGTGCTGCGCTGGAGAGCCTCCTGAGAGAGCGGGTCGGTCTCCGGCGACACGATGTAGAGGTCACCGGCGGCGAAGTTCTCGGCCAGCCGGGCGACGGCGCCGATGTTGCCCGCGATTTGCGGGCGGACGAGCACAATGCTAACGCGGGACATACTCATGGTGAGCACCTGCCCCAGGGTCAGCGCGGGTCAGGTTCCTTACCCAGTATTTTCTGGGCCTGGGCGACGAGTTCCTTCACGTGATCGATGCTCGTCCGGAAGGCGGCCATCTCGTCGGGCGACAGTGGTACCTCGAGGACCTTCTCGACGCCGTTGCGGCCGAGGATGCAGGGCACGCCGACGAAGTACCCGCCGATGGAGTATTCCTTGTCGCAGTAGGCGGCACAGGGCAGGATGCGTTTTTTGTCCTTGATGATGGCTTCGGCCATCTGAACGGACGCGGCCGCCGGGGCGTAGTAGGCACTTCCGGTCTTGAGCAGGGCGACGATCTCGCCGCCGCCCTTGCGGGTCCGATCCACGATCGCGTCCAGCCGATCCTTCGGAATCAAATGTGTTACGGGGATGCCGGCCACCGAGGTGTAGCTCGGCAGCGGGACCATGTCATCGCCGTGTCCGCCCAGCAGCAGGGCGGTGATGTCCTCGATGGAGCAATTGAGTTCCATCGCGATGAACGCGCGGTAGCGGGCGGTGTCGAGGATTCCGGCCTGCCCGACCACGCGGTGAGTGGGGAAGCCGGATGCTTTCCATGCCGTGTAAACCATCGCGTCGAGCGGGTTGCTGACCACGATGAGCACGGCGTTCGGGCTGAAGCGGGCGGCCTGCCGGGTGACAGCATTGACGATCTCGACGTTCCTGGCCAGCAGGTCGTCGCGGCTCATGCCCGGCTTGCGGGCCAGGCCCGAGGTGATGATGATCACGTCGCTGTCGGCCGTGTCCTCGTAGCGATTCGTTCCTGTCAACCGGCAGTCGAATCGTTCGATCGGCGCCGATTCGAGCAGATCCAGGGCCTTGCCCTGCGGCAAGCCTTCGACGATGTCAAGCAGGACGATGTCGCCGAGCTCCTTGGCGGCCGCCCAGTGGGCACAAGTCGCGCCGACGTTGCCGGCTCCGATGACGGTGATCTTTGCTCGTCCGGTCACGATGTTCTCTCCTCTATTCAACGCCTTGCCGTGAACGAGGCGGGATTATAGGGGCGAGGTCTGTGCGAGCCAAGATGAGGAGGAAGTGGAGAATTGCCGGTGGTTCGCGTTCAGGCGCGGCAGCCCTGTACCACCCAATGCTGGTACTTTCACCGTGCCACGCGGGCGCTGCCGCCTTTCATGAGGTTCTCGACCTCGGCCCTGGTGGCCATTGACGTGTCACCGGGGGTGGTCATGGCCAGGGCGCCGTGGGCGGCGCCGTAGTCGACGCATTCCTGCGGCGTCCTGCCGGTCAGAAAGCCGTAGATGAGCCCCGAGGCGAAGCTGTCGCCGCCTCCGACGCGGTCGTAGATTTCCAGATTGGTCCGTTGAATGGCTTCATGAAAGTGACCGTCGCAGTACAACACGGCGCCCCAGTCGTTGATTGTCGCGCTCTTGACTGCCCGCAACGTGGTGGCGACGGCCTTGAAGTTGGTGTGCTTCGCGGCGACCTGGGCGATCATGGTCTTGAATCCGGCAGGATCGAGCTTGGAGAGGCTGGCATCGACGCCCTCAACCTCGAAGCCCAGGGCGGCACTGAAGTCCTCCTCGTTGCCGATCATCACATCGACGTACCGAGCCAATTCCTGGTTCACCTGCCGGGCCTTGGCCTGGCCGCCGATGTCCTGCCAGAGGGAAGGGCGGTAGTTGAGGTCGTACGAAACGATTGTGCCGGCCTGCTTCGCGGCGGTCATCGCCTCTTGGGCCACCTCGGCGGTCGTCTCGGACAGGGCGGCGAAGATGCCGCCGCAATGGAACCAGCGGGCGCCCTCGTCTCGGAAGATCCTGTTCCAGTCGATGTCGCCGGCCTTGAGCTGCGAGGCGGCGGTGTGGCCGCGGTCCGAACAGCCCCTGGCCCCGCGCAGACCGAAGCCGCGCTCGGTGAAATTGAGCCCGTTTCGGACTTTTCGGCCGATGCCGTCGAACTTCAGCCACTTCACATGGGTCATGTCGACGCCGCCCTGGAGGATGAGGTCCTCGATCAGTCGGCCGATGTCGTTGTCGGCGAACGCACTGACCAGCGCGGTCCGCATTCCGAAGCAGCGGCGCAGCCCGCGCGCGGCGTTGTACTCACCGCCGCCTTCCCATACTTTGAACTCGCGCGTCGTGCGAACCCGCCCGTCACCGGGGTCGAGTCGAAGCATGACTTCGCCGAGCGAGACGAGATCCCACTTGCACCGATCGGCCGGTTTGATGTTTAAGGTGGCCATTGGTGGACTCGATTTGTAGTCATCACGCGCACCGTGTCGGTCGCCTATCCGCCTGCCCCCGCGCCGCCTGGGGCCATCACATTCGGCCCAGCGCCGGCGCTTGGGGTCGATCAAAGGGTTCGCAGGTGGAACCCGCCGTCGACGTTGATGACCTCGCCGGTCGAGAAGGGCAGGGAGCCGCGGGCGATCGCGGCGACGGCCTTGCCCACGTCCTCGGCCTGGCCCCAGCGGCGAATCGGATAAAGCCCGTCCTTGATCAGCGGTTCGTATTTCTTCTTGACGGCCGCGGTCATGTCCGTCTGGATCACGCCCGGCCGGAC
>DATIKE010000247.1:0-35292 GCA_035477895.1 Phycisphaerae bacterium | reverse complement strand
GCTGTTCTTCGAGACGCTCCGCCACGCGCTGAACCTGGCTGAAAAGCTTACCTTGGTGGTCAAAACCAGTGATTGGAGAGACTGGCACACGCTGCTCTTCCTGTATCTCTCGATCTGTCTGACCGTGCGGATGGCCCCGTTGACCGGCAACATCCGCGGCGCGCTCGGCGCGATCCTGGTCGCCGGCATCCTGGCCTATCTCATCAGTCGGGTCAGCCCGCCCTCGGCCGACACGCTCAATACCACCTGGACGCTGATCACCTACTCCGTGGCCGTCCTGTCGCTGCTGCTCATTCTCAGCCTGCTGATCACCGGCGCCGTCCGCCTGGTCAAGGTCTTTCTCGAATCCAAGTAGGCCATCCTCGCCTTCCCCCCTTAGCAAGGGGGGGGGTATCTTCGGAGCACATCCCAGCCGGAGTTCCAGACAATATCGGTATTACCGGGTGGCCGGACGCCGCGGTCGGAAGGCAGGCTCCCGGCTTGCGACCATCTGCCGCAGGACCAGGCGGGCGACGGCGAAATCGGCGTTGGTGAACTGCTCGCCTTCCTTGATGCTGAAGACCTGCGGCTCGAGCCGGGAGGGCAATGCCCCGCACAGGTCGCCCTCCTCGCAGATGTACCCGTTGTTGTCGCGGTCCGTGCCGGCGTAGAGGACATAGGAGCCCGCCGGCAGGCGATCGATCAGGTAGCGGTATTCGGCCGCGCTGGTGGTGGTCTCCTCGCCGATGGTGCCCTGCGTGTCCGAGTCGACTGCCAGCACGTAGATGGTATCGCGCCCGGCGCTCGCCGCCCCGACCGCCATCACGACCGTGACCTCGGCCGCATCGAGCCCGACGGCCTCGACCGTGACCGTTCCGCGATACTCCCCATCAGCCAGGCCCGTGCGATCCACGCCGATCGTCACCTGGCCGGTCGACGAGCCGGCCGGGACAGCCTCGGCCTCGGCCCGCAGCCAGCCCGACCCGATGAGTGTTTGTATCATCACCGAGGTGATCTCCAGCGCGTTTCCGCTGGTGTCCGTCACCTGAAACCGAAAGCCGCTGCGATCCATGCCGAGATTGACCGTGCCGGTGCTGGCCGTCAGCGCGCCGGTGGCCGGCGGATTCACGCCGGCCCGGCGATACGCCTCGCGGACCGCCGCCGCCGCGTCCACCAACCCGAAGCCGAACTGGTTGTCCTTGCCCGTCGAACCCAGGTCGCGAGCCGTGCTTTCCAGGATGTCGCGCACTTCGCCGGCCGACAGATCCGGATTGGCCGCCAGAACCAGCGCCGCCACGGCGGCCACATGCGGGGCAGCCATGCTCGTGCCCGCCGAGAAAACGTACTGGTAGTCGATCGTTCCCCCGAGATCGCTGGCCCCGGTGCTGAGCACGCCATCGGCGAAACGGTCACCGTTCAGGTCGGCGCCGAGGAACCCACCCGGCCCGGCCATGTCGATCGTCGGGCCGAAGTTGGAGTAGTGGGCCATATCGAGCTGGATATCGACGGCCGACACGCTGATCACCTCCGGCGCCGCCGCCGGGTAGGCCGGCAGTGACGAGCCTGAGTTGCCCGCCGCCGCGACGATCAGCACACCCGCGGCCGACGCCTCGGCCAGCGCGTCCAGCTCCACGCTTGCCGGAAGCTCGCCCGGCGCTCCGACCAAGCTGAGGTTGATGATGTTCGCTCGTTTGGCCGGCACCGTGCCTGTGATGTTCGACAGACCCGCGGCGTACCGGATCGCCTCGGCCACGTCGAATGCCGTCCCGCCGTCCACGCCCAGCGCCCGCAACGGCATGATCCGCGTTTGCCAAGTGCCGCCGGCCACGCCGACGTCATTGTTGGTCGATGCCCCGACGGTCCCGACCACGTGGGTCCCATGGAACGAGCTTTGCCCGGGGCCACCCAGCAGGTCGCCTTCATCTTCCGGGTCCGGGTCGCGCCCATCGCCGTCCCGGGCGCTGGCCGGATCGGAAATGAAATCGTAGCCGGCCACGATCCGCCCTTGCAGGTCCGGGTGGCCCGACAGGATGCCGGTATCGATCACCGCCACGATCACGTCATCGCTGCCGGTGGTCATGTCCCACGCCTCGGGCAGGTGAATCCCGTTATAGTGCCACTGGGAGGCAAAAAAAGCGTCGTTGGGTGTCCGGGCGACGAAACGTCGCGGGTTCGGCTCGACGCATCGCACCACCGGCAGGCCTCGAAGGTGTGTATCCGCCGCCAGGGCGGCAGTTCGGCGTTGCCGCCCGTTTTTGTCTGAAGCCGCGTCCACGTCCGCCGGCACCGCCCGGCACACACCCGACGGCGAACACTCGACAAGTTGCATGCCGCCCGCGGCCAGGATCGCCTCCCGCTGCTTCGGTGAAACCGTCTCGTCAAACGTCACCAGCAGTTCACCCGGCACGTCGGTGCTGGTTGCGCCATCTGCCAACGGAGGGCCTTCGGCCGTTCCGGTGGCCACTCGCAGCAGGTCGGCTGAAGTCTTCGCCGCGCTCGATTCCGTGATCGTGGCCACCTGGCCGGCCTCATCCGTCTGCACCATTAGTCGGCCCGCGATGGAACTTGTGCCGGGACCCGGGATGTCCGGCTGGTCGGCCGGGGGTGATACGGGAGGGTCGTTACCGCCAGGCAGGGGAGGAGCAGGCACGCAACCCGCGCCCGACGCAAGCAGTCCGCACAGGATGCTTCGCCATGCCCACCTGACCGTGGTGCGCAGGATGCCCCGTGTCTTGTGTCGCAAAACCAACCCCACTCTATCGGGAACCGTCCGATCCCATGCTCATTATGGTCCCGCCCGAAAGGCCGGACAAGAATCCCCTGGCCGCTGTGTCGAGATTTCGATGAATCCCGATCTCGCCGCACCGGCTTTATCGCGCCGGTGGCAGTCTTCGCAGGGGTTTGAATCGTGACCATCGCGCCTTTACGGTATGCCGTATGAAGATGCAGCGCAAAGCGGTCGTGCTGCTCAGCGGCGGCATGGATTCGGCCACCGTTCTGGCTATCGCCGGGAGCGAGGGATTCGAGCCGTATGCTCTGACCTTCCGGTACGGGCAGCGGCATGCGATCGAGGTTGAGGGGGCCCGGCGGGTGGCAGAGCGGGCGGGGGTCGTCGAGCACCGGGTCATCGACATCGACCTGCGTGCGATCGGCGGATCGGCTTTGACGACGGATATCCCCGTTCCCCGCGGCAGAACGGCGAGCGAGATCGGGCGGGATATTCCGGTGACGTACGTTCCCGCGCGGAACACGATCTTTTTAGCATACGCGATGGCGTGGGCGGAAGTACTCGGCGCGGATGACATCTTCATCGGGGTCAACGCGATCGACTACAGCGGGTATCCTGATTGCCGGCCGGAGTATATCGAGGCGTTCGAGCGGATGGCCCGCCTGGCGACCCGGGCCGGCACCGAGCAGGGGCGTCGGCTGACCATTCATGCGCCACTCATTCGTCTCACCAAGGCGGACATCATTCGTACGGGTCTCGATCTCGGCGTCGACTACGGGCTGACCACGACCTGCTATGATCCGACAGAGGCAGGCGAGGCCTGCGGACGATGCGACGCGTGCCTTCTGCGGATCGAGGGGTTTCGCCAGACAGGCGCGGTCGATCCGATTTTTTATCGCCGCTCCGACGAGTCGAAGTCATGAGTTACGCGGTCAAGGAGATTTTTTATTCGCTGCAGGGCGAGGGCGTGAACACCGGGCGCCCGGCGGTCTTCTGCCGGTTGGCCGGATGCAATCTCTGGACCGGCTTTGAGGAGGATCGGTCGGCGGCGGTGTGCCGATTCTGCGATACGGATTTCGTCGGCACCGACGGTGAGGGCGGGGGACGGTTCGAGACGGCGGAGGAGTTGGCGGAGGCTGTCGCGTCGCGCTGGCCGACTCTGGCGGATGCGGTTTCCGGGCGTTTCGCGGTTTGCACCGGAGGCGAGCCGTTGCTGCAACTGGACGAGGCGCTGATTGAGGCGTTGCACGGACGCGGTTTTGAACTGGCGGTCGAGACCAACGGCACCCGGCCCGTGCCGCGGGGCGTGGACTGGATTTGTGTGAGCCCCAAGGCGGGGGTCGAGCTGGTGGTCCGGGCGGGCGACGAGCTGAAACTGGTTTTCCCGCAGGCCGGGGCGGAGCCTGAGCGGTATGAGCAACTGGCGTTCCGGTACTGGTGCCTTCAGCCGATGGATGGGCCGAACCGCGAGCACAATACGCAGTTGGCGGTAAGATACTGCCTGGAGCATCCGCGATGGCGGCTCAGCCTGCAGACGCACAAGTATCTGGGGATTCCATGAAGAAGGAGCGGGTCTTGGAGCTATTCAAGCGGTTTTCGTTCGAAGCGGCGCACCGGTTGCCCAACGTGCCGGCCGATCACAAGTGCGCACGACTGCACGGGCACTCGTATCGTGTGGCAGTGCACGTTCGCGGGCCGCTCGATCCGCATCTTGGGTGGGTGATGGATTTCGCGGATTTGAAGAAAGCCTTCGAGTCGCTGCACAGCCGGCTCAACCATTCCTGCCTCAACGACATCGAGGGGCTGGCCAATCCGACCAGCGAGGTGTTGGCCCGGTGGATCTGGCAGCGGCTTCGGTTGGAAGTGCCGGGGTTGTGCAAGGTTGTCGTGCTGGAGTCCGAGGACAACGGATGCATCTACGAGGGCGACGAATCATGAGCGCCGGCCTGTTGGAGACTTTTGCCAATCCTCATCCGAAACGCGACTACCTCATCGAGCACCACGTGCACGAGTTCACCAGCCTCTGCCCCAAGACCGGCCAGCCGGATTTCGGGACGATCTTGATCCGCTACGTGGCCGGCGACCGTTGCGTCGAACTTAAGTCGCTCAAGCGCTATCTGCAGAGCTATCGCGACCGCGGCATCTTCTACGAGGATGTCACCAACTTGATCCTCGACGACCTGGTCCGCGGCCTGGAGCCCCGGTGGCTCCAGGTCCGGACGACCTGGACCGTCCGCGGCGGTATTCACTCGGTCATCACCGCCGACCATGGCCGAAAACCCGCCTGTCTGCGTGCGGACACGCACAGGCAGGGGGGTGCACCTGAGACACCATGAGGCTGCCCTCACGGCTGAGGAACGGCCTCGTCCTGCCTGGTTTGCCCGAAGTCCGGTTGCCCAAGCCTGTTGCGGCGTTTATGGAGTGCTCCAGGAGATCCGCTGCAGGGCACATGGTTGGCCCCGTGTCCCGGTTTACGCATGGCCCGCTGAGTTTTCAAGGTAATCTGCCGTCCGGGACAAAAACGTGCCAAAAACGGGACGGAACGGGACGTGGTATATTGACTGCCGGACGGCGAGGAGTTAAATTACGGGTGCGTGGCGGTCCCGATCGCGCAGCCGGCGCATCATCTCCGGGATCTCTGCGGTTACGTAGTGGAGTGGAAGCAGGTCGTATCCATTTCTCGGCAGGGGGATGGGAAGTCATGCTTGTAGATCTAGTCTGTCGGTGATATGCGGCGATCGCCGGGCGCATCCAATGTGCTCGACGCGAAGCAATCGGGGCCACGATCTCCGGCGACAGGGGAAGGGAGGTCACAGTGTTCTCCGCGGCAAGACTTCTGAGAATGGGTTCGCCTGTCTGCGTGCGGACAGGCACAGGCAGGTCAGTGGTCCTGGTGGCGGCGACGATGTGGCTTGTGGCGTTCCTCGCCGGGCCGGTACAGGGCGACGACTTCATCTGGAGCAGGACCGGCGACAACGGCAACTGGTCGAGTACTGCCAACTGGTCGGGTCCGGGCGGTCGGTTTCCGGACGATCCCGACGAGCAGGCGATCTTCAACAGCCCCGCCGGAATGGGCATGCCGATTCAGAATGCTTCGATGACCAACGGGCTGGGCCAGCTCACGTTCAATTACACCGGCTGGACGGTGTACGTGGACCCCGACCCGTTGCGGTTCAACTCGATCACCAACTACGGCTACAACGCGATCAACAGTTACGCGACCGGCGGGGCCGGCCTGAACATCATCTACCCGGGCATCGAGTTCCTCGGCGACTCGCAGATTATCCACACGGGCAGCGGGAGCACGCTGGTGATCGCTTATGGCGGGTTCATCGGCTCCTACGGGCCGACGATCAGCTCAGTCAATCCGACAAGCAGCGACACAGGGGCCGTGCGGCTCGACGTGGCCAGCAGCGTCAGCGGGCCGTTCTACCTGCGCCAGGGCACACTGCTGGTGAGGAACAGCAGCGCGCTGGGCACCAGTACGGCCACGGTCAACATCGGCGGCGATCAGTATGTCACCGATGGCGGCAACGCGCGACTCCTGACCGACGCGGCCAATGTGACCGTCCCGAAGAACCTGCGGGTCCGCAGCTACACCGGCCGTAACGTCAATGCCACCATCGGCGGCAACCAGACCAGTGGCAACT
The DNA here is from genome assembly GCA_035477895.1 of Phycisphaerae bacterium. Classification (GTDB taxonomy): domain Bacteria; phylum Planctomycetota; class Phycisphaerae; order UBA1845; family PWPN01; genus JAPKGY01. The sequence goes on along the minus strand of DATIKE010000247.1, from coordinate 28,935 downwards.
CCATTTTTTCCGGGACGATCACCCTCGACCTGAACGCGACGTTGACCTCAGCCAACACCGACGGCAACGCAGTGTCTTTCACCAACACAATCTCCGGAGTTGGAGGAATCACCAAGGCGGGCCCGGGGAGGGTGGTTTTGAGCGCGGCCAACAGCTACCAGGGCGCGACTGCCATCAGCACGGGCATGCTGAGCATGGGCGCCGCCGGCGTTTTGCCGAGCACCACGGCCGTGACCCTTGCCAACGCCGCCGGGACGTCGCTGAGTCTGAACGGCTTCAACCAGACCATCGGGTCGCTCTCCGGCGGCGGCGGCTTGGGCGGGGGCGTGGCCCTGGGCAGCGCTCAGCTTACGGTCGGCAGCGGCAACTACGCCGGGTCAATCTCCGGCGCCGGCGGCTCGCTTCGCAAGACCGGCGCCGGGACGCTCGCGCTTTCCGGAAGCAACTCATACACCGGCGATACCTGGGTCACCGCCGGCATGCTGCTGGTCAACGGGACGCACGCCAACGGCGGGGGCTACACCGTTGCCAGCAATGCCACGCTGGGCGGCACCGGAACCATCGGGGCGAACATCAACGTTCAGGGCGGGGGGATACTCGCCCCTGGAATCTCGATCGGAGCCCTGACCGTGAATGGCGCGGTGGGGCTGGGCGGCACGCTCAAGGTGGAAGTTGTGGACCTGGGCGGCATCGGGGCCGGGGGCGCGGACCTGCTGAGCGTCAGCGACAATCTGGACATCACCAAGGCCACGGTCGATTTCGATGTGTTTGGGATTCCGCAAGAGAAGGCTTATGTTTTCGCCGACTACAGTTCGCTGACGGGCCGCCAGTTTGCCAAGGTGGTCGACCTGCCGGCGGGATACTACATCGACTACAACTACCTGAATGAGAACAAGATCGCCCTGGTCATTCCCGAGCCGTGTACGCTCGGTCTGCTCATCCTGGGCGGGCTGGGGCTTCGCAGACGACGTTGGTAACAAGCCATCAGGAAGGGAAAGGGCTACGACGGAATGCGGCCGGCTCCGGTCAGGGGGCCGGCTGCGCTGTTTGGGCAAGTTGCAGGGCCAGGGAGAGCTGATCGACGAGGCTCTTCAGGATCTGGAACATGCTCTCGAAGAAAGTGGTCATGAAGACCTCGCGCCGGCTGGGGGGATACTGTTCGGGGCCCTCGTACTCGGCTCCGCCGAAGTCGTGCAGGGCCTTCTGCTGGCGCTCGATGTGCGTGGCCTTGGCCTGCGAGGTCCAGGTGCCCGGCCGATTGGTGCTCAGCGAGCCGCTTTTGACGTTGCTGCGCGGCGTTCGAAGTTCGCCATCAGGCGGGGTGGTGGGGGTTTGCCCAAAACCGGCTGACGGCAAAGCCAGAACCGCCGCAAGCGCCATCACGAGTGTTATCATTCCCGTCCCGCGACGCATATTGTTCTCTCCTATCATCAGCAGAGCATCCCGAAACCCTGAAATCACACCGGCCTACCGAGATAGGCTCTTAACCCGTGGTCGCCTGTCTCATTATACCCCCGGCCGAGTATACGGTCGCCCAATCCAGGGAACCCGGCGGCATGGCCGGCATCGAGCCGCAATGAAGGTCTGGTAATAACCTTCGGCCAACCGGAGGGGTTCACTCAAGGCGAAGCGGGCGCAGTCGCCCGGTTTCCTGCCGATGGGGTGCCGAACAAGTGGGCCGGCTGAAGGCAGACCGGTTAAGTTGAGCCGCGAACAGGAGAATCGCCTCAACCGGCCTCGGAATCGGGGTTTCCTTCAGGTTGGTCCTGGCCGTTTTCCGGATCTGGCGCCTCGTCATCGTCGGTCGCGACGGAGTCGGACGCAGGTGGGGTGTCCGCCCCATGGGGCGCGTCATCGGTGGCGGCGGATGTCTCGGCGGGCTGAGTCTCGTCGGGCTGCGGTTCCTCGTCGTCCTCGCGAACGAAGGCGGCCACGGCCACGACCTGGTCGCCCTCGTTGAGACGGATCAGCCGGACGCCCTGGGTGGCCCGGCCGATCTCGCGCAACTCCGACAGCCCGGTCCGGATGACGATGCCCTGGGCGGAGATGATCATCATCTCGTCGGTGTCGGTGACGCTCTTGAGGGCGACGACCTGCCCATTGCGCTCCGTGGCCTTGATGTTGATGACGCCCTTGCCGCCGCGGCGGGTCTTGCGGTACTCACTCACCTGGGTGCGCTTGCCGTACCCGTTCTGGCAGACGGTCAGCAGCGAGGCCTCTTCGTTGGTGACCACCATATCGACCACGCGATCGTCGCCTCGAAGCGACATTCCCCTGACCCCCCGTGCGGACCGGCCCATCGCGCGGACGCCGGTTTCGTTGAAACGGCAGGCCATGCCGTTGCGCGAGCCGAGCACGATCTCGTCGCCGCCGGTGGTCACCCCCACGCCGATCAATTCGTCGTCCGGGTCCAGGCCCATCGCGATGATGCCGTTGGAGCGGATGTTTCGGAACGCGCTGAGCGCGGTCTTCTTGACCACGGCGCGGGCGGTGGCGAAGAAGAGAAAACGCTCCTCGAACTCCTTGACCGGCACGATGGCCTTGTGCACCTCGTTGGGCTGCATGTTGAGCAGGTTGGCTATCGATCGCCCGCGGCTGGTGCGCTGCAGTTGCGGGATGTCGTAGACCTTGAGCACGTAGACGCGCCCGCGGTTGGTGAACACGAGCAGGTGGTCGTGGGTGCCGGCCGTGAACAGGTGCTCGAGCAGGTCTCCTTCCTTGGTGTCGCTTCCCTTGACGCCCTTTCCGCCGCGGCCCTGCTTGCGGTAGGCGTCCACATCGACCCGCTTGATGTAGCCGTCGCGGGTGATGGTGACGATCATCTGCTCGTCGGGGATCAGCTCCTCGATCTGGAACTGCCGGACCGACGGGCCGATCTCCGAGCGGCGTTTGTCGCCGTATTTTTCCTTCAGCTCGTAGAGGTCCTCGCGGATGATGTCCAGCACGAGGCTTTCGTCGCGGAGGATGGCCTCGTACCCTTCGATCTCCTCGGTCAGCTTGCCGTATTCCTCGACGAGTTTGTCGATCTCCAGGCCGGTCAGCCGCTGGAGCTGCATGGCCAGAATGGCGTTGGCCTGCGTGGCGGTGAGCTTCTGGTCCTCGGCGATCGCCTTGCGGGCGAACTTCTCGGGGATTCTTTTCACGAACGCCTGTTGCTCGTTCAGGCGGAGCCCGCGGGCCATGAGTCGATCGCGGGCGGTCGGCGGGTCGGGCGAGGTCTTGATCAACTCGATGATCCCGTCGATGTCGCCGACGGCCAGGATCAGGCCCTCGACGACGTGGGCCCGCTGGCGGGCCTTGCGCAGCAGGTGGGCGGTCCGTCTCCGGATCACCTCCTTGCGGTGGTCGATGTAGATATCAATGAGCTGGCGCAGGTTCAACGTCCGCGGCTGGCGTCCGAGGATCGCGATGTTGATGATCGTGAAGTTGCTTTGCAGCGGCGTGTACTGGTAGAGCTGGTTGAGCACGACCTCGGCGTTGGCGTCCCGCTTCAGCTCGATCACGACCCGCGTGGCGTGCTTGCGGTCGGATTCGTCGCGAACGTCGGCCACGTCCGAAAGATCGCCGGACTTGATGCACGCCACTACCTTGTCCTTGATCGTGGATCGCAACACCTGGTACGGCACCTCGTCGATGACGACGAGGATCTTCTTGCCGTGTTCCTCGATGTGGGCCCGCCCGCGAAGGACAACTGTTCCCCGCCCGGTGTGATAGGCATCGCGGATGCCGTCCGTTCCGCAGATGATCCCGCCTGTCGGGAAGTCCGGGCCGGGCAGGACTTCCATCAGTTCGTCGATGGTGATCTTCGGGTCGTCGATGACCTTGACGATGGCGTCGACCATCTCGCCGAGGTTGTGCGGGGGCATATTGGTCGCCATGCCCACCGCGATGCCGGTCGATCCGTTGACCAGCAGGTTAGGGAACTTGCCGGGCAGAACGACCGGTTCCTCGCGCGTGCCGTCGTAGTTAGGCTCGAAGTCGACGGTTTCGAGTCGCAGGTCGCTGAGCATCTCGACGGCCGTCGAGGTCATGCGGGCCTCGGTGTACCGCATGGCCGCCGGCGGGTCTCCGTCCATCGAGCCGAAGTTGCCCTGCCCGTCGATCAGCATGTACCGCAGGTTCCAGTCCTGGGCCAGGCGGACCAGGGTCGGGTATATGACCTGCTCGCCGTGGGGGTGGTAGTTGCCCGAGGTGTCGCCGGCGATCTTGGCGCACTTGCGGGCCTGGGACCGAGGCCCGAGGTTCAGGTCGTTCATCGCCACCAGGATGCGGCGCTGCGACGGTTTCAGGCCGTCGCGGGCGTCCGGCAGGGCCCGCGAGATGATGACGCTCATCGCGTACGTCAGGTACGAGCCTTGAAGCTCCTCGACGATCGGCAGATCGGTCACCGAGGTGGCCGTCGGAGTCGGGACCGGTTCCGGGGTATTTGTGTTTGAGTCGGGCTGATCGCTCATGGGGATTCCCTGCGTTGAGGCCGGCGCACCCGGCCGGCAAAGGGGAAATCATACCCCATCCGGGGCCGATTCACCACTGTTCATGGGGCCCGCAAGGGCCTTGGGGGGCTTCACTGTTGTCCGCGGATTCGCTCGCGGATGACCTCCAGTTCACGGGCTGCCCGGAGGTCTCGCGGCCGGCCCCAAGCCCGCTTCGCGGCGATCGGGGCGTCCGGATCGAGGACGTGGCAACTTGCTCCCCTCAGGGGAATGGAGACGACATGCCGGCTGACTTCCTCATGGCTCCCGATTCCCGCGATCTCGTCCAGGACGTCCAGTGGACTCCGTGGTTATCCTCACGCCCCGATGCGGACCAGGAGCATCACGCCGGCAATCAGGGCCACCACCAGGAGCCATGCCAGCAGGAAACCGTTGATGCCCCGGCGCGTGGGGATCTGGATCTCGAGATCGGGATGGTCGATCAGCTTGCGCTGCGGCGCCGGCTCGACGCCCGGCGGCAGGCGCAGCGATTCCAGCACCCGTTCGCCCGGCTGGATCGGCGTCCGCAGTGTGTCGTAGAACAGGTCCAGCTTCCGCGGATCCTGCCGCTTGGTCAACAGGCTGACCACGACCATTACCGTGAAGCCAACAACTAGGTAAATCGTCATCTGCGTGGGCAGATAGATCTTGTCGCCGAAAAGTATCCACGCGGCGTGGTTCTTGGCCCAGAAAATGAACCATTCCTGCTCGGTGACATACCAGATCGCACAGGCCACCAGCGTGGACGCCCAGGCGGCCGCCGCGGTCGCCCGGCGCCAGAAAAGGCCGATCCAGAAGGGGATGGCCATCATGGCCGACACGATCCAGAACTGCTCCACGCCCTTGATGACGCTTTCCAGCATGAAAGCGTAGATCACGCCGCAGGCGACGGTGAGAAAAGCGGCTATGCGGCCCACGCCAACGTAGTGCCCCTGTGATGCCCGCGGGGCGATGAACGGCCGGTAGATGTTGTGCGTGAACAGGGCCGAGCAGGTCAGCATAAACGCGCCACAGGCGGCCATGATCGAAGCAAGCAGTGAGGCGATGAATATGCCCATCAGGCCGGGCATCGCCTGCGGCAGCAGATCGTGGGCCAGTTTCCCGAACATCTGATCGATATCACCATGGTCGGTCAGGCCGGGATACAGGGCGACGGCGCACATGCCGAGCATTGTCCAGGCGACGGTGCAGACGCGTTTCATCAGCGAGCCGTACACGCTGCCGATCTGGGCCTCCTTTTCGGACTTGACCGCGCCGGAGATGGGCATTGCATGGGGCTGGACGACCAGGCCGAGCAAACCGTTGATCACGATGACGATCAGGTAAAACCAGCCGATCTCGCCCGGGGCGACCAGGCTCCACATCTCCTCAACGCCGGGCACATATCCGCCGGTGGAGTTCTGCTGGGCGATCTCGACCGCCCGGGCGACGCCGTCATGAAGGCCCACAAAGCCACCGAGCTTGATCAGCGCGAAGGGCAGTAGAATGAACGAAAAAAAGATGGTGAGCAGGCCCTGGAAGAAGTCGGTGACGATGGCGGCGGCCAGCCCGCCCACGACGTTGTAGATGACGAACATGATGGTCATCGCGGCGATGGCATAGCCCTCACTGACCTGCCCGCCGGCGGCGGCCTCGATCACCCGGCCGGCGCCTTTCAGCATCAGGCCGATCGTCACCATCATGTTCAGCATCCCTATGGCCACGTAAAGCGTCGCGACGCCGCGGTCATAGCGAGCCTCGAAGTAGTCGGCGGTGGTGATCGCACGCGAACGACGCAGGATCGGGGCGATCCACCAGTTGAACGGAGTCACGAAAAGGTAGAGCCACTGATACCAGATGCCGGACATGCCGGACGAGTAGGTCTTGGACACGACGCTGACCGCCTGGTCGGAGTGCGTCCCGGTGCCGAAGACGCTGAAGATCGCCAGGAGCTTGCCGAACCGCCGCCCCCCGACGAAGAAATCCTGCGAATCATGGACCGTCTTGCCCATGCGGATGCCGAGCAACGTGATGCCGACGAGGTAGGCCGCGATGGCGATCACGTCGATGAGCTCGAAGCCGAACATCGGCACCCTCCGATCGGGCGACCCGAACGCCGCCACGGACTATCCGTCAGACACCCATCTCCTTGCGGAGTTCTGCGAGCGTCTGGATGAACACCTCGGAAATCCGGCCATGCTTGTCCGGCGGCACGTTGAGCAGGTAATTCGCCCCGCCCTCCTTGCACGCCCGGAACTGCCCGAGCAGCTCCCGGAACGGCCGCGGCCGATCGCCCTCGAGCCAGAACCAGTCCAGCTTGACCGGCGCGATCGAATCGCACACCTCGCCGGGGATGTAATACGTCCTGCCCTCGATGTGGCGCCACTTCCGGTATCCGCCTGCCGGAGGCTGGCCGCGCTCGATGGCCATCAGGTCGGCCGGCCAGGCGTACTCGATGTCGTAGCACTCGCTGTCCGGCAGGCCGTTGTTCATCAGGATGACCATGTCCGGCTCGATTCGGGCCATGGTCTCGTAGAAGTACGTGCGGTAGCCGCGCCCGAGCACCTCGGGATGGTCGCCCCACAACTCCACGAGCGGGCCGTACTCCGCGAGCAGTTCCGTGACCTGAGCGGTCTGAAAAGTCTGGAAGTGCGCGGTCGCGTAGGGCATCCGACCGTCGTCGTCGTCCCGGCCGCTGTTGATGCCGCCGAAGCGCGGACGCTTGTGGAAAAGCTCCATGTAAGCTTCCCGGCTCGGGAAGTCGCTTCGGGTGCGGCTGCCCCAGCGGTGATGATTGTCGTACGAGCTGTAGTACAGGCCGGGCAACACGCCGCGTTTTCGGCAGGACTCGACGAAGGCGGCCACCACATCGGTCGTGTTGCCGCTGTTGGCCACCGTGTAATCGGTGTGCCTGCTCGGCCAGAGGCAGAATCCCGAGATGTGCTTGGCGGTCAACACGGCGTACTTCATGCCGGCATCCCGGGCGACGCACACCCACTGGTCGACGTCCAGCTTATCCGGCGCATAACACGTCGCCGGATCGTTGCCGCTGGGCTTGAAGTTGACCTGCCTGCTCACGTCGACGTAGGTGCTCATCCCGAAATGGATGAACATGCCGTAGCCGAGGCTCTCCCATCGGTGCAGCCGTTCGAGGCTCAGCCGCTGGCTGCCCTTCTCGTCGGGCCCGGGGGTTACAGGATATCCGTCTTTCGGGCCGGATGCGGTCATCTTGATGTTCTCCGTCAGGGTTCAGCCAATTCGACCAGCCGGATCGGGCCGACCAGCACGAGCGAATAATTGTTCATCGTCCAGAGGCGGTCCTCGACCCGCAGCGTCACCGTCAGCCACTGGAGATCCTCGGGGACCGGCGGGATCTTGACCACGAACCACTCGCCGTTGGTCCGATCCGGCCCGACGTCGGCCTCCCAGACCACCTTGCCGTCGAGAATCACCTGGACGAACCGGTGATCGCTCCAGCGATAATCGACGTGGTGCCCGCCGATGGCCTGCTTGTTGACGTTGGCCAGGTGAATCATCAGCGCGAGGCGATCGCGCCGACAGGGGGTGACCTGCAACCGCCCGGACAATTCACAGAACTCGCCTTCGCTGCAGGGTTCCCGGCGGCTGGCCGCGAACGCCGCCACCCGCTGACCGTTGACCTCGTAGACCCCGCCCAGCCAATTGCCGCCGAACTGCTCGCGCTCCGTGGGCAGAGCAGTTGCCCGAACGCGATGCGTCCGCTCCCAGCGCCCCGTGCCCCAGTCCAGCGGCGGCCGGGAAAGCCCGTCGGTCATCTCCTTGACCTTTGCGCAGCAGTAGGCGTAATCCTCCAGACGGGCATCGAGTTCCTTGCGGCGGTCGGCCAGCAGCTTCCGCCATCCCTCGACATTCAGTTTCGCCCGGCCGGTCCAGAAATCGACGTATTCTTGAATACTCTTGAAACCCGGCAGTCGCCCGCCGACCTCGGCCGCTTCTTTGGTCAGCCGATCGTGCACTGAGGCGATAAGTTTGTCGGCCTCGGACAACTGACGGTCATGGATGGCCGTCAACACCTTGCGCTGATGGTCGGGCCACCAGTACTCGGGGAATGAAAGCTCGATGGAGGCCTTGTTGCTGTCCAGCTCGTCGCGAATGGGCTGGAGATACTGCTCTTCAAGCTGCCGGCCGTCGAGCAGCGTTTGTTGCGGCGCGGTTTTATCGATCTCGGTCAGTATGGTTTCGAGCCGGGCGACCAGCTTGGCCGCGGCCGGTCGCTCCTCGATCCTGCGAAGCCGCGGCGGGCAGGCCGGCTGCCACTTGCTCGACCTGCTGAACGGGTGCCGCAGCAGTGCCTGTAATTGAGTCAGCGCATCCTCGAAAGCGTGCATCTTCTCGACCAGGCCCGGGCCGAAAACCGTGCCGTAGATCCGACTCCGCACGTCGGAGAACCGGTGGCCGGCCGGGTTCCAGCCCCACCAGCCGCTGATCGGGGCGACGTACCACTGCGGCAACTGGTTCCCGCCCCACGGCATTACCGCCTCGCAGGTGTTCGCAAGCGTGGCCAGTATTTCATCATCCGGGCCGTGCCATCCCTTAACCATCGCGGGCACCGGATGATGAAGGGGGGCGATCTCGATTCGCGGCCAGTTGTGCCACCACGAAGGCCGGCATCGCATGCCGATCGATGCGGCATCCGCGGCGTTCTGCTGGTTCGGCAGTGCGGTCCAGAACCACAGGGCCTTTTCCATGCCGGCCACGGCCATCACGTCGCGGTTGAACTTGTGAAGCACTTCCTGGTACGCCCCCTTGGGCGGGGTGATGGCGATCAGCGAGCCGGTCATGTTGTGCTGCCGGCCGAGCTCCAGAACCCTGGCGGTCATCCCGGTCGGATCCTCGCCCGGCCCCTTATCGTCGAACGAGATCCACAGGCCGTCGACCCCAAGCGCGATCATCTCCCGGAACGTCCCCATGACCGCGTCCTGCCTGTCCCTGGGAATGCCGGTGTTCACCGTGCCATAAACGATCATCCCGCGACGATGGGCTTCCCTGATGACCTCCGTGATGAGTTCTTTTTCAAGCTCGTCGCCGCCCTCATAAGCGTAGGTGCCGTTGCGGAGGTCAATGAAATTAACCCGGCTGGCGACCAGCAGATCCAGCTCGCCGGGGCGCAGGTAGTGGGCGACCTGGGTCTGAGGCCGGCCGCGCCAGGGGATGGTCGGCCGATCGAAGATCGACGCCCGCGCGAGCGCGAGCCGGTCCTTCGACCCCCCGATCAACTGGAAAAGGGTATCCTGCCCGTAAATCACCCCGCGCGGGTTGCATCCACCGACCATAACGACGTCGCGGCCGTCGTCCTTGAACATCTCGATCACATAACCGTCGAAGCCCGGCGAATCCTCGCTCAAGTCGATGTTGCTCTCTCTGCACAGCTTGTCCAGCCGACGGTGCGTCGATCGCTGGCCGAGAAGGATCGCAACATTTGCATCGCCCGGCCAACTATCCTCGGAAACGATCTGCCACTTGAGACCGAACCGCTTCTCGACCTGCTCGGCCAGGCGCCGGGCGGCATATTTCTCCGGATCGGTCGCCTTGGCACCGACGACGATGGCCACGGACTTGCCGGCCAGGCTCAGCGGCTCTTCGCTCGACCACTGTACCTTGCGCGGCGCGGGTACCAGCAGCTTCTGTGAATCCGCGGCGGCGGCCCACCCGCAGGCGGCCAACAGCAGCGATCCAACGATTGGCACGGACAGAATCGATCTCATCAAACCATCCCCCGTTTGATCCACTCCCAGAATCAGCGTCATCATCACTGCGTCATTTCAACAAGCCGGATCGGCCCGACGAAAACCGTGCAATCGAGCGCGAAATCGCGAACGTCCTCGACCCGCAGCCGAAGCTTCAACGTCGACAGATCCTCAGGCAGCGTCGGCAGCTTGACCAGGAACCATTCACCGTCGGTCCGGTGCACGCCGATGTCCGCCTCCCAGAGCACGGTGTCATCCCGCAGCAGGCGGATCACGCGATGGCCGCCCCAGCGGTTGAGCACCGTCTCCAGGCCGAGGCTCTCGCGGTTCCAGTTGCTCACATGGAACAACAGATGCAGCGCGTCGCGCCGCCCGGAGATCGGGACCTCGACCGGCAGCTCGCTGTATTCACCGAGCGTGCCGGCCCCGTCGCGAGCCATCCAGAAGCAGGCGACGTCGCCGGCCTTGCGATGATGAATGCCGCCCTGCCACTTGCCGTAGTACAACTCCTGCTCCTTGGGCAGGACGGTGGCCCGCACGACGCTCTGCTGGCGAGCGCCGCCGCTGCCCCAGCGCAGCGGCACATGAGAAAGCCCGGTCAGCATCTTCTCGGTGATGTACACGTAGTAGCCGAACTGGTCCAGGTGCGGCTTCACCATCGCCTTGCGCTCAGCCACCAGCTTCTGCCAGTCGGCCGCAGTCATCTTCGCCCACTGCGTCCAGTACTCCACGTACTTGCCGGTGATCGTCAGATGCCCCAGCGAGGAGCGGATCTGATCCAGGTCCTTCAGCAGTCGATCGCGCACCGAGTCGGCCAGTTTGTCGGCCTCATCGAGTCGGCCGGCGTGGATCGCACCGAGGATCTTGCGCTGATGCTCGGGATACCAGTAATCGGGATAGGGCGCGGCGGCGGCGGCCTGCCCGGTCGTCAGCTCGTTGGCCATCGCGTCCAGATAAACACTCTTCAGCAGATCCGCGGGTAGCATCGTCTGCTCGGGCGCCTTGGCGCCGACCGCATGGCGCAACTGTTCCATTTTCGCGAGCAGCCCGAGTGCTTTCTCGCGATCTTCAAGCCTCTGGAGCCGGCCCGGAAAAAGCGGCAGCCATCGGCCGCCCTCGATCGCGAAACGGAACAGCTTCTTGACCTCGATGAGCGTATCATCGAACGCCATAGCGGCCTCAACCTGGTCCGGTCCGACGACCGTACTGTATATCCGGGCACGAACATCGTTCCAAACGTGGCCGGTCGGGTTCCATGCCCACCAGCCGAACGCCGGAATCAGATAGTGTACCCCCCAGGTGTTGCCCCCCCACGGCATCACTGCCTCGGTGCATCGTCCGGCATCGGCCAACACGTCGTACGTCGGCCGATTCCACCCCTCGCGGACGGCCATGATTTCCGAATACGGCCGGCGGCCCGCCGCCATGATCGAACCGCCCGTGCGGGTGTGCGTGAAGCCGGGATCGGGTCGCGGCCAGTTGTGCCACCAGCTCACGCCGGTCTTCAGGCCGATGGAGCGGCCCTCCTCCAGCCGCTCCATCGTCGGCGTCGGCGTCCAGAACCACAGGGCCTCCTCCATGCCCGGGATCTTCATGATCTTGCGGTTGAAATCGCCGTTCGAATCGTCGGCCACAGTCTGATAGGAACCTTTTGGAGGCGTAACCGCGATCCGGGCGCCGCTGATACCGTGCTCGCGACCCAGAGCAAGCACGTCGGTGACCAGCTTGACCGGGTCTTCGCCGGGGCCCTTGTCGTCGAACGAAACCCAGAGCCCGTCGGCCCCGAGGGCGATTGACTCCCTGAACGTGTCCATCACCTTGTCGTACCGGTCGCGCTTGACGCCGCAGTTGACGATCGCGAACACGACAAAGCCGCGCTTGCGGGCCTCGGCCACGGTCCGCCGGACCATCTCCGAGTCCAGCTTCTCGCCGGGCTCGATGGCGTAGGTCCCCTCGCGCAAGTCGATGAAGTTGATCCGCGAGGAGGCGTAGCAGTCGAGTTCCCCGGGGCGGAAATAATTGGCCATCGTCGTTTGCGGCCGGCCACGCCACGGGATGGACGGCCAGTCGCGGATCGACGCCCGGCACAGGACCGTCTCTCCGCCCGAACCGGCGATCATCTGGAACAGCGTGTCCTGCCCGTAAATGACGCCCCGGGCGTTGCTCCCGCCGACCACGACCAGATCCTGCCCGTCCATCTTAACGAACTCGATCACGTAGCCGTCGAAGCCCGGCGACTTCTCGCTGAGATCAATGTTCATCCTGGAACAGAGGTCGTTGAGCTTGTCATGTGTGTTCCGCTGGCCCAGCAGCAGCTCGACGGCACGTCTTGGCCGATCCTTGAACTCCGCCACCACGTTCCAGCGCAACCCGAACCGCTTGGCAACCGCAGCCTGGAGCGTCTCGGCGGCGTAACGCTCCGACTCCGTCGCCCGGACCCCAATCACGATGTCAACCTGATCGGGCAGGAGCTTGACCGGAGGTTCCTCCGCCCACTTCACCTGCTGCGGTGCCGGCACCAGCCGCACCGGCCCATCGGCCGCCAGAACAATACCGGCCGACGACAGGACGGCCGTCCAGACTGAGAACCAGCGCAAGGCGATCGGACGATTCATGCTGAGCATCTCCAAGAAGTTTCTCGGCTTTGGCGGCCGCGGACGGCTGCCGGCCCTGGTGCAGGAGGGCTAGTAGACTCAAAAATGCTTTTCCCCGCAAGGGCAATCGCGGCGATCCACTGGGGCTTGATCCTTCGCAGGCCGAGTCGATAATGGAGTGGCGTCTGACTGGGCATGACCGCCGCTCTGGGAACACCGCAGGCCGATCGCCGAGGAGGCGCCCGCCATGCCGCAGCGATCACCCGCCATCGCCGGCCAGTTTTATCCCGCCTCGCCGCGCCAATGCCGGGCCGAGGTCTCGCAATACCTTTCTGCTGCCACAACGGGCGAACTTCAAGAGGGCCCTCCTCCCATCGCCGGGATCGTCCCCCACGCCGGCTGGATGTGCAGCGGGGCCGTGGCCGCCGACGTGATCCGCACGGTCGGGCAAGACCCGGCGATCGAGACGTTCGTGGTCTTCGGGGCGATCCACCGGGTGCGCGGTTCGCAGGCGTCGGTGGATCCGGCCGGTTCGTGGGTGACACCCCTGGGCGAGATCGCGATCGACGAGGAACTGGCCCGAGTGGTCCTGAATGCATCCGACTTGCTGATCGACGACCCGCGGAGCCACATCCCCGAGCATTCGATCGAAGTCCAGGTGCCGTTCATCCAGGCCGTGTGCGGCTCTGCCCGGCTGTTGCCGATTCTCGTTCCGCCAGTCGAGCAGGCCGCCGAGGTCGGGCTGGCCGTGGCCGAGCAGGCTCAGGCTATGGGACGCAGAGCGGTCTTTCTCGGTTCGACCGACCTGACGCACTACGGCCCGCGTTATTCTTTTACTCCGAAAGGAGCCGGAAAAGACGGCCTGACCTGGGCGAGAGAGGTCAACGACCGACGGATGATCGATCTGTGCCTTAAGTTGGCGGCCGAGGAAGTTGTGCACGAGGCCAATCGGAACCACAACGCCTGCGGGGGCGGCGCGGTGGCGGCCGCGCTGGCCGCCGCCCGGCAGTGCAGTGCCACCAAGGCCCGGCTCTGCTGCCACACCACCAGCGCGGAAGTGCTCCACGAACGACTCGGGCCGATGACCGATTCCGTCGGATACGCAGGGATTGTCTTCTCGCCACCTTCTGCCGACTGATGGAGCAAGTATGCGACTTCAACACCCAGCCGGCCGCCCCGCTATCGGGGGGGTCGTGAAATGGGCAAACGGGGCTTCGCACGGTTACAATGCGAACCATGCACCCGTCGGGATCGCCAGAGAATTTGAACTATGAAATTGACCGGCTGGAAGCCGGTCCCAACACGTCGGCCAAAGGGATTTACCTGGCCCGTGTCATCAGCAACGCGCCGATCTGCCGCGAGCATTTCCGCCTCACGATCGAGGTGGATGACTTCCCGCTCGCTCGGCCCGGGCAGTTCCTGCATATCCTCTGCCGCGACCCCGAGGACATCCATTGGCTCGGCGGGGCGTTCATCCGCCGGCCCTTCAGCCTCGGCGGGTTGAGGCGCAACGGCGGCCGCGCGGAGATCGACATCATCCATCGGGTCATCGGGCCGGGAACGCGCTGGCTGTCGCACCTGCAACCCGGTGACACGGTCAATGTGCTCGGACCGCAGGGAAAGCCTTTTACGATCGACTCCGGCAGGCCGATCGCATACCTCGTGGGCGGGGGTGTGGGGCTTCCCCCCATTCTCTGGCTGGCCGAGGCGGTCCGCGACACGGGCCTGCGCGGCATCGCCTTCTGCGGTGCCCGGACCGCCGACCTGCTGCCGCTCACGCTTCGGCCGGGGGTGACGATCGAGCCGGGTGAACCCGCGGCGGCGTTCGAGGATTTCAGCCGATTCGACACGCCGGCCGTCGTCTGCACCGACGATGGTTCACTCGGAACCCGAGGACTTATCCCGGACGCATTCGAAAGCTACCTTCAACGCCACCGCGACCAGGCCGACCAGGCGACGGTGTACACCTGCGGCCCGGAGCCCATGATGCGGGCTGTCGCCGCCGTCTGCGAGAAGTATAATCTGCCCTGCCAGGTGTGCATGGAACGGATGATGGCCTGCGGGATGGGCACCTGCCAGTCATGCGTCGTGCCGATCCGCGACGCGGTCGATCCGCAGGGATGGCGGTACCGGCTGTGCTGCACGGACGGGCCGGTATTCGACAGCCGCCAGATCCTCTGGGAGGAGGTGTGCTCATGACCGGTCAGGCCGGCGCGGATCAGCCCCAGGCAGACTCCTACCTCGGCATCTACGAGAAAGGCGTGATCCGCCTGTCGGCACCTGTGAGCTGGCCCGACGGGACGGTTGTTACCGTTCAACTGCCCGAGCCCCAGCCTCAGTCGGCCGACAAACCTTTCGGGAAAGTGATCATCGCCGGTTTCGGCCTGGCCGGCCGATGGGTGGCCGACATCTTCGAGCGACACGGCATCGAATATGTCATCATCGAAACGAACAAGGAAACCGTCGAGACCCAGCACAAGCTCGGCCGACGGGTCATCGAGGGCAACGTTTCCGAGGAAGAGACCCTCCGGCAGGCAGGAATCGAGGACGCCTCCATCCTCGCCCTGACCGTGCCCGACGATGCGGCGGTGCTCGAGGCGACGCGCTTGGCCCGGCGGATGAAACCCGGCATCTACATCGTGGCCCGGACGTCGTACTCGTCCTCCGGCCTGCGGGCGACCCAGCTCGGCGCGGACGAGGTGATCAAGGCCGAACAGGCCGTCGCCCGGCAGTTCTACGAGATGATGCTCCGCAAGGTCGGCATGAACACCGGGGACGCCGACGCGGAGAAATAAGCACCCGCGGGTCCGGACGATCCACTGGTCGCACTGCCATGTCCGTTCAATCTCCAGATCAGGCTCGCATCCGAATGGTCGCCGAGCAGATCCGTGCCCGCGGCATTGCCGACCCGCACGTGCTCGAGGCCATGGAGCAGGTGCCCCGCGAAAAGTTCGTCCCGATCGCCCGGCAGCATGAGGCGTTCAGCGACCGGGCCCTGCCGATCGACTGCGGCCAGACGATCTCCCAGCCGTTCATGGTCGCCTCGATGACCGACCTGCTGGACGTGCAGCCGCACCACCGCGTGCTGGAGATCGGGACCGGCTCGGGCTACCAGGCCGCGATCCTGGTCCGCCTGGCCGGACATGTGTACACGATCGAAAGGCTGACCGAGCTTCAGGCGAAGGCCCGGCAAATGCTTGAAACGCTTGGATTCATGAATATCTCATACCGTGTGGGCGACGGGACGCTCGGCTGGCCCGAAGAAGCGCCGTTCGACCGGATCATGGTGACCGCGGGCGCGCCGGAGGTGCCCAAGGCGCTCGCGGAGCAGCTTGTCGACGGCGGTCGGCTGATTATCCCGCTCGGCGGGCGCCACGAGCAGACCCTCACGGTCGTCGACCGCCGCGCGGGTAGAACCATCGAAATGCCCCGCTACGCCTGCCGGTTCGTGCAGCTCATCGGGCAGGAAGCCTGGCCGGAGCCGGCGTAACACGACTCGCACCTCAAACCCGCGGACCGCAATAAGAGCTGCGCCTCCTGTTGTGCCACATTCACCGTTTCATTCCCGCCGCGCGTCGAGTTGGTATATTCCTCCCACCTTCGTCATGAACTCGACAGATGAGGTCTCCGGCGTGAGGACATTGATCTTCCGCCCCTCCGACATTACATCGATCGCAGCACCGGCGATCACCCGACACAGACCACCCGCCTGCGACCGGATGCGTCCGCCGAGCAGCTTCCCATTCTTCCAGTCGATGTCGACGATGAATCCGCCCCGGGCCCTGAGTCCGCGGACGTGACCCGTCGGCCAGGCTTTCGGCAGTGCCGGCAGGAGGCGTATCTCACCTTCATGACTCTGCAGGAGCATCTCGGCGATGCCCGCGGTTAATCCAAAGAAGCCGTCGATCTGAAAGAGTGGATCGTCCTCGAAGAAGTTCGGATGCGCGCTTCTGTGAATGAGCGCCAGGGCATGCCGGTGCGCTTCTTCGCCATCCAGCAACCGGGCAAAGAAATTGACGAGCCAGGCCCGGCTCCAGCCGGTATGACCGCCCCCGTGGATGAGACGCCGCTCGATCGTTTTGCGGGCCGCATCGAACAGCTCGGGCGTCCGCGGCGTGATCATCGCGAACGGGTGAAGCCCCAACAGGTGGGACATGTGCCGGTGGCCGGGTTCGCTCTCCTCGAAGTCCTCAAACCACTCCCGGATCGTGCCGTCTTTGCCGACCTTGGTCGGCGGAATCCGCTTCAGGGCCTGTTCCAGCCTCCCGCGGAGATCGTCATCCGTCCCGAGAATCCTGAAACCCCGGATGGTGGCCTCAAAGACGGCGCGGACAATGGTCATGTGATATGTGGAACCCTGGGTGATGCGTATGGCTTTGCCGGTCGCGGGATGAATGTATTTATTCTCCGGAGAAGTCGATGGAACAATGATCAGGTTTCCGTTGCGATCCTCAACGAGGTGGCTGAGCAGAAACTCGCAGGCGCCTTTGAGGACCGGGCAGGCTCGGGTTCGCAGAAAGGACTCATCCCGCGTGAACTCATAATGGTCCCAGAGCGTCATAGCCATCCACGCTCCCGCGAGCGGATCGAGCACACCGTTCTGAAACTGGGAATCGATCGTGGAACCGCCCGGCGTCGTTCGCCCGAACAGATTGACTGTCGTGTAAGCCACCCAGCCGTCCGCCCCGTAGAGTTTCTTTGCGCTGATCCTTCCCTTCCGCGTGACTCTTTCAAACCAATCCGTGAGCGGAGCGACGGTCTCCGACAGGTTGCACACGTCGGCCGGCCAATAGTTCATCTGCAGGTTGATGTTGAGATGGAAATCCGCTTCCCACGGCGCCCACATCTGGCCGTTCCAGATCCCCTGCAGGTTGGCGGGTATCCGTCCGGGCTGGCGGGAACTGCTCATCAGCAGATAGCGGCCGAACTGAAAAAAAAGTGCGATCAGGCCCGGATCATCCGCGCCATTCCTGACGGCTGCCAGCCGCTCATCCGTGGGCAACATGTCCTGCTTCGAGCTTCCCAGGTCGATCGAGATACGGTCGAAGAGCAGACTGTGCTCCTTTTCATGGTCGCGGAGAATCTCGCTCCATGACTTTTTTACCGCCTTTTCCAGGATGCCGTCCGCCACGGCGCCCGGATCGATGGAACGATCGAAGTTCATCAGATCAAGGCTGAAATCGGTGGCGGCGGTGAAGAGGAGCACAACCTCGTCCGCTCCTTCGATCACCAGCGCATCCTGATCCGTTGTGACACGTCCTTCCCTGGTACGCGCGAGCAGTCGGCCGGCAAACTTCATGTGTTTCCCGCCGGGGCCCGAGCCGCCGGGGTTGTCGTCGTATCCTTCGGGCGCGGGAATGTCGACGATCTGGCCGTCCATGCAAAGCCGGTCGGTACCGGCTGCAGAGACTTTCACATCCTTCTCCCGTGCCAGGCGGATCCGCCCCCCGACGAAGCCCGGCCGGTCAGCGGAGATCCGAACGGCCAGCACGTCATCCACGGCGGAGATCAGGACTTCGCGTGTCAGAAGAACTTCGCCCACGCGGTACCGTACGCGCATCGTGCCGGTTCGCAGATCGAGTTCCCGCCGGTAGTCCTCGGTACTCGGCCTATGATTCATTTCGATCAAAAGATCGCCGAGCGTTTCATAGGAACGAAAGGATGTCGGCATACCGGTCAGGTGCTTGATGCCGAACGCCTCGGCCTCGACAATCTTGTTGTCGAGCACAAGCCGTTGCAGCGTTTTCAGATTGTCCGCGAAATTGTCCGGATAGACGTCGAAGGGTTCCCCGGCCCAGAGGCTCTCCTCGTTAAGCTGTATGCGTTCCTTGGGCGCGGATCCGAATACCATCGCGCCCAATCGGCCGTTGCCAAGCGGCAGGGCCTCATTCCACTCCTGAGCCGGCTGCCGGCTCCACAAGGTCATCGGCGCCTCGGCCGAGACGATCGAGCCGACACATGCACACAATATGAATGCGATCAACACCCTGCTCACGAGACTGATCCCCGTTCTGCGACGCTCAAATGGTTCCATATGTGCGCATAATCAGCGCGGTCGCCGAAAGGCCGGGCACCCAATCATTTCACCTCGACGCCGAGGCTCTTGGCCGTCTCCTTCATCCCGCCGATCATCTCGCCGAGCAGTTTGACGGCTTCGGCGGTCTGGTTACTGCGAGGCCCCTGGCCGGGCAGGGCTTTTTCCCAGGCCGGCAGGTGATCCGCGGACTGCTTCAGCGCGTCGACGTAGGCCTGGAACCATCTGCCAGCGGCAGCCTTGTCCGTCACGCCTTCCGGTTTGACCACCTGTTTAAGTTCGTACAGAGCCTTGATCGCGTTCATGAAGCCCTGGACGACCAGGCTTTCCTCCAGGTACTGCGGGATATCCATTTCGCGGGCCAGCTTCACGCCCTTTTCGGCCTGGGCGATACCGTTATTGAGCTGCTCGACGGTCTTGATGTCGCCGAACGGAATGCCGTAGATGTCCCAGAGCATCTCTCCCAGCTCGGGCAGCTTGCCCTCCTTGACCAGGTCGGCCATCTTGCCGGGCCGGCCCCGCCGCTCGCCCGCCGGGAACTCCGAGCCGTACACGTCCCAGGACACCGGCCCCATCGTCTCGGACCAGGCGGCGAACTTCCCGGGGTCCTTGTAGCCCCGGCGGACGGCATAGGACACGGCGAACTCGTGCGTCGAACGGCCCTTGGCGTTCCAGGTCCACTCGGCGGCGGCCTCGGTGTTGAGGTCGCAGTAGCTGATCTGGGGGACGGCGTATCCGATCAGCCCCGAAAGTCCCTTGTCCACGTACTCATTCATCCGGGCGTGGATGAATGCCGCGCCGGTCATGGGCATCCATAGGCCGACGGCCGCGCTGAGGTTCGGGCAAATGCCGACCCACCGGCCATCCTTGATCGCGTCAATCAGATAGGGCTGAAACTTCCCGATCATCGGCGCGCGGGACGTGTTGTAGGTGAACAGGCTGTGGTAATACCAAAGCTTCACGTCGCGCGGCAGCATCGGAATGATCTTCGCGTTGCTCTCTTCGCTGGCCTCGCTGGTCAGGATGCGCAGGCCCAATTCGGGCAAGCGCTGCTTCGCCTTGGCCCAGGCCTGGAGGATGTCACGGGTTTCCAGTACCGCCCGGTCCTCCTTTTTACACTCGTCGCACTGGCAGCTTTTCTTGCCGTACATGTTCTCAGCCATCCAGACGTCGACTTCCTTGACGCCGGGCTTCTCGCCCCAGAGCACGAGCCATTCAGCCAGCACGTCGATGAACTTCGGGTTGCTGTGGCAGATCACGCCCTCGGTGGCGTCCTTGCCCTGCAGGTCGGGGTAGGCGTTGAACAGCCCCATGCCTTTGAGCTGTTCGAGGTGCAGGATGACCGGCACCGGGTTGATACCGTAGGTCGGCCCCTCGTCGATCATTCTCTGCTTGTAGGGCGGATAACTGACCGAACACCGCTTGTCCTTGTCCACGGCGGTGTGTGATATCTGCTCATTGTAATTCATCTTGCGGTCGGACATCCAACGAAGGTTGTTGGAGCTGTCGCCGCCCCACAGGCCGCGATCTTCCATGTCCGGCCAATCGGTGGCCCGCATCAGCGGCATCTCGACCTGCCCGTCGCGGGCCTTGGCCTTGATGAGCTGCTGCATCGTCTTGGAGGCGTAATACAAGCCGCGCGGCCCGAGTGCGATCAGCCGCAGGCCCGCGCTGCGAGGCGCGGTGGTGATCTGATAGGCCTGGTCGGAGTTCTTGAGGCTTTGCAGCTCAGCGGCATCTTCGCCGCCGAGCTCGAGCGTCAGGGTGAACTCGCCCTTCCCGGGAGCGGTCGGCGTCTCTGTCTGCCCCAGCGCTTCGCGCAGCTCCTTCATCGCCTGCACCACCAGCGGCGCGGACTCGTCCTGTGCCTGGACCACGACTGCCTCGGCCGGCAATTGCACGCGGGCGAATATGCCGATCTGCTTGGGCAGCGGAACCGTGTATCGAATCCACTCCTGGGCCTCTTCCCTGGAGACCGGCCCGCGCTCGGCCTCGACCGCCGGGGTCGCTCCAGCCAGAACCAGGCCGGCCGCCAATTTAACTATGTTGTGTCGAACGTTCATGGACTGCTCCTTGTGCGACTCACCACATCGGATTCACTTCAACTCCAGAACAAGCTTGCCGTACTTGTACCACAGCTTGCGGGCGACGGCCACCGGATCGCCGGTTGGCGCCGTCGGGTATTCCTCGGTGCCGTGGGTCCACTTTTCTTCCCACGCCCGGACGTCGCGCTCGAAGGCGTCCGCGTCGAATTCCTGCTTGTCGGCCAGCGCATTCCGCAGACGGTTCAGGAACATCTCCCAGCGCGGCATATAAAAGCCGGTCAACATCCCCGACCACTGCTTGCGTGCGTATTCGTGCAAGATGCTGTCCCGCGGCCCCCACAGCGTGATCTGGTTCCGCGCGTTCCACTCGTACAGCTTCCGCTCCTCGTCGTTCGTCGCCCAGCGCTTGGCGTCCGCCAGCCACCGGCCGAGCAGGAACTCGGGCCGAGTTGCCAGCAGCTCGTCGAGGTCGCGGATCAGATCGAGTAGCTCCTTGCCGGCCGCGGCGAGTTTCTCGCGGTCGCCGGCCTGGTGGGCGGCGATGATGTCATTGTAGAACTTGTGGGCCGCACCGGCCATCGTGTTGCGGGTCACGTTGACCACGTCGAACTGATAGGTGCCCAGCGCGCCCAGCTCGTCCGCGCAGGCCAGCAGTTGCTCGTTCGCCCGGGCCAGAATGCGGCGATCGAAGGGCGGCTCCATATTGGTCCAGTTGAGCCTGGCGTTCAGGCTCGGGCGGCAGCAGAGCAGCTCGTTAGTGCTGGCGCCGGTGGTGTAGGCGGACTCCAGGAGCAGCTTCCAGGCCCCCTCCGCGCAAGGGGATTGCCGGCCATAACGGCGACGGGCGAAGTCCATGACCCAAGGTTCGAGCTGGGGCATCTCGCTTCGCCAGATCAAATCCGTCAACAGGTCATAGACGACGGGATTGTAGCCCAGGCCCTCCATGATCGCGCCCAGGCCGCTGAACTTGCCCGCCTTGGGACTGCCCAGGGGCTCGCCGATACGGGTAAGGATATGCCGCAGGTCGCCGTGCAGACTGACCTTGTCGCCGTAGTCCTGGATGAGGGTCCAGACCCACGGCTTGCCGTAATATGCCTCTGTTGTCTTCCAATAATCTCCACCCATCTCCAGCAGGACCATGCGGTCGTCGGGCACGGCCCCGAACAGGGCCTTGGCCTGCGGCGGCTGCCAGAACTTGGGATTGTTGTGGAAGATCCAGCCCTGCATGACCCATATTGCCTGCGGGTCGGCCGACCGCATCGCCTCGTAGACCGCCTTGCCCATACCGGCCAGGAACGCCGGCTCGCTCGACGGCGGCGACATCTCGATGAATGTGTCCGAGGCGTACAGGTGATCGGTGCCGAAAAGCCGCGTCTGCTCCTCGACAAACGCCCGGCCGAACTCGATGAACAGCGGGTCCATCGGATCAACGAACGTCGTGCCTGGGAAACCGCACCAGTCCGCGACCTTCTGGAACTTGGCCTGCGGGCGCTTCTCCTTCAGTCCGACCGGAACGTGGCCGGTGAATCCCTGCAGAACCGGCGTCATGCCCAGTTCGCGCTGGCGGGCAAGGATCTTCTTCTGCAGCTCGACGTGGCTGTCGATCCAGCTTTGCGGCAGCGGCCCGCCCCAGCCGTCGAGGCAGCCCATCCAGCCAAAGGGCAGATACCCCGGGCCGGGCAGGAATTCGCGCATCTGCTCGTCGCTCAAGCCGAACCGCTTGCCCGCCGCCTGCCACACCGCCTCCTGTCCGGTCACGGACAGCGGCATGTTGATGCCGTGCAAGGCCATCCAGTCGATCAGCCATTCCCATTGCGAGAAGTCCCAGAACGCCAGCGTGTAGCTGAACGCGCAGTAGTTGAGGCAATACCGGTAACGGTGCGGGCTGACCTGGCGGAACTTCGGCTCGACCCTGGGCAACGGGTCCGGCAGGTTGAGCTGACTGCCGCACCAGGAGATGTGGCAGAGACAATGATACTTGAGATACCAGCCCAGGGCCGAGCAGATCGACACGCCGTTGTTGCCGCGCAACACGATCTTTCCGTCTCGGCTTTCGATCTCGAACACGTCCTTGCCGTCGTCCCGCGGGATGACCTCCAGTACGAACCGGTCGACGTGTTTCGGCAACACCCGCTGAATCACCCCGCGGGCGGCGTCGATGGGAGAAATCCGCTCGCGCAAAGCCTGGCGGATGCACTGCCCCACCTGCAAAGCCAGGAACGCGCTGCCATCCGGAGTGAAGTGGACGTTACGCGACAGCTGGAACCGGCCGAGTTCAGGGAGCACCCGAGCGTGCAGGTCGTTGACGACGATCCGGTGGCGGGCCACGATCTCGGCGGCCGCCGCGTTGAACTCGATTTCCTCGCCTTGTTTGCGGCCCTGGGCGCCCTCGGGGATCGGCGTGGTGCTCGCCCAGATCAGCACGGCCCCGGTCTTTTTCAGCCGCTCGACCAGTTTCTCCAGGTTCGCCTTGTACTGATCGAGCGTTGAGATGCGCTGGCCGGCCGGATCCGGCTTGCCGTCCTTCATGTACTTGAGGTCATGGAGTCCCCAGTTGAAGTGAATGACGTCCCAGCAATCCTGGCCGATCCACTCGTCGATCTTCTCCAGTCCGTTCCAGGTATGCGCCGCATTGCCGGGGCTGTGCACGACCTCGGCCTCGCCGCGGAGCATCGGCTGAAGCGGCTTGGTGTAGCCGATGGAAATCGAATCACCGATGATCAGTACCCGCGGCTGGCCCGCAAGCCCCGTCTGGACGAGCCCCAACAGGCCGACAACGACGATCAGCGCTCCGATTCTTCCGACGCGCATGAGATACCTCCGGGACAACAATCAGGGCAGCATGCTATCGGCATCCAGCAAGGAGATAAAGAACTCAGCAGTGGAGCAGTTCCGTCCTTAACGACTACCGAAAATGCGAGATGTCAGGATATCCACGATGGTCCGCGCAACCGAGCCTCCATCGTGGCACAAAGCCACACAGAAACCTACACCGATCAACGGCCTGAGGTTGACCAGGAGTATCGCCTCCGGCCTGCTCCACTCCCACCCCCCAGCATGCTTACAGGTCGACGACCCTCGGCCAAGGGGCACCTGGCTGATTCACGGCTTCGGCTATTATGCAGTCGAAGTGCAAGATGGACGGAACGTTGGATTGGTGCATGCATCGAACGGTCCGAAGTCATCTCTTGCGAAAAAAAAAAGCCCGGGGCGGAGAAGTCCCGGGCTTTGTCGCTTGATGTTCTGTCGAACCTGTCTGGTCGTGTCAGGTCCCGTCGGCACTGCCGGCGCCGACCGGTTCGGCCTTGTCGGAGGGCGGCGGGACGAAGCTCCCTTCGAAGTGGAGTTGGTCCTCGCCTTCCTCGTTCTTCCTGATGGTCACGCGGATGTGATTGAAGCCCTCGAACTCGCCGCGGAGGATCGCCTCGCTCAGCGGGTCCTCGACCTTGTTCTCGATCGCCCGCCGCAGCGGCCGGGCGCCGAACTTCTCGTCCGTCCCGTGCTCGATCAGGAAATCCTTGCCCGCCTGGTCAAACTCGAGCTTCAACCCCTTGTCCGCGATCCGCTTGGCGACCTTCGCGATCTCCAGGTCGACGATCTGCAGCATGTCCTCGTGCGTGAGCTTGTGGAAGACCACCAGCTCGTCCACGCGATTGATGAACTCCGGCCGGAAGTACCGCTCGACCTCGCTCTGCAGCATGGTCTTCATCTTCTGGTACGACACTTCCTCGTCGCGTTTCCCGAATCCGAACTCGCCCTGGCTGGTGATGCGGTCGGCCCCGATGTTGCTGGTCATGATGAGGATGGTGTTCTTGAAGTCGATGTGCCGGCCGAACGAGTCGGTCAGGCGGCCTTCCTCCATGATCTGCAGCAGCATGTTGAACACATCCGGGTGGGCCTTCTCGATCTCGTCGAGCAGGACCACGGAGTAAGACCGGCGGCGGATGCGTTCGGTGAGCTGGCCACCCTCCTCGTAGCCGACGTAGCCCGGGGGGGCGCCGATCAGCCGGCTGACGTTGTGCTTCTCCATGTACTCGGACATGTCCAGGATGACCAGGGCCTCGGGATCCCCGAACATGAACTCCGCCAGGCACTTGGCCAGGTAGGTCTTTCCGACGCCGGACGGCCCGATGAAGATGAAGCTGCCCATCGGACGGTTGGGGTCCTTCAGGCCGCTGCGCGACCGGCGGACGGCCCGGGCGACGGCCCGGACGGCCTCGTCCTGGCTGATTACCCGCTTGTGCAGTTCCACCTCGAGCTTCAGCAGCCGCTCGACCTCGTTCTTATCCATCCGGGTCAGCGGCACGCCGGTCATGCCGGAGATGACCATGGCAATGGTCTCTTCGTCGACCACGCCGTCGATCTCCTTGGCCCGGTCGCGCCACTCGCGATGAATCTCCTCTTTCCTCGCCCGGGTGACCTCGGCCTTGTCGCGAAGCTCGGCGGCCCGCTCGTAGTCGGCGTTCTTGACCGCCTCGTCCTTCTCCATGATGAGCTTCTCGATCTCGCGCTCGATCTCGGCCAGGTTCGGCGGCTTGGTCATGCTCTTCAGCCGCACCGCCGCCCCCGCCTCGTCGATCACGTCGATCGCCTTGTCCGGCTGGACCCGCCCGGTGATGTACCGGTCGGACAGCTCGACGGCCTGCTGGATCGCCGGGTCGGTGATCTGCACCCGGTGATGGGCCTCGTAGCGGTCGCGCAGGCCCTTGAGAATCCTGATCGTCTCGTCGCGGTTCGGCGGCTCGACGATGATCTGCTGGAACCGCCGCTCGAGCGCGCCGTCCTTCTCGATGTACTTGCGATACTCGTCCAGCGTGGTCGCCCCGATGCACTGGATCTCGCCGCGGCTCAGCGCCGGCTTCATCACGTTGGAGGCGTCGATCGCCCCCTCGGCTCCGCCGGCTCCGACCAGGGTGTGCAGCTCGTCGATGAACAGGATGATGGTGCGGGCCCGGCGGACCTCATTCATGACCGCCTTGATACGTTCCTCGAACTGCCCGCGGTACTTGGTGCCGGCCACCATCATGGCCAGATCGAGCACCACGATCCGCCGGTCGGCCAGCAACTCGGGGATGTCGCCGGTGACGATCTTCTGGGCCAGGCCCTCGACGATCGCCGTCTTGCCCACCCCGGCCTCGCCCAGCAGCACCGGATTGTTCTTCTGCCGCCGACACAGGATCTGAATCACACGGTCGATCTCGCGCTTGCGCCCGATGACCGGATCGAGCTTGCCCTCGCGGGCCATCTCGGTCAGATCGCGCCCGAACGAGTCCAGCGCGGGAGTCTTGCTTTTGCCCTTCTTGGGCTCGCCCGGCGGCGCGCCAGGCGTCGGGGCTTCCTCGCCCTCGATCCCCGCACCGAGCAGGTTCAGCACCTCCTCGCGCACGTCTTCCAGCCGCAGACCGAGGTTGAGCAGCACCGTGGCCGCAACCCCGTCCTGCTCGCGGAGCAGACCGAGCAGCAGGTGTTCGGTGCCGACGTAGTTGTGATTCAGGCTGCGGGCTTCCTCGATGGCGTACTCGATGACCTTCTTGGCCCGCGGAGTCTGCGGCAGCTTGCCCATCGTGACCATGTCCGGGCCACGCTTCACCAGCTTCTCCACCTCGAGCCGGACCTTACGCAGGTCCACGTCCAGGTTCTTCAGGACATTCGCCCCGACGCCCGAACCCTCCTTCACCAGCCCAAGCAGGATGTGCTCGGTACCGATGTACTCGTGGTTGAAGCGCTGGGCCTCCTGGTTGGCCAAGGCCATCACCTTGCGCGCCCGATCGGTAAACCTTTCGAACATGATGCACTCCTGACACGGCTGACCCGGGCGCGTAGTCCCATGAACGCCCGACAACCTTCAGCACGTTATGTTCCCGGCCGTCGGCATGAGGGCAAAGAATACCCCCGCCGACCGTCACGGCCATCCGGGAAAGGTCGGCAAGCCCTCGCTGAGCATCCGGGGAGGCCCGTTCGTCCGGTAAGAACCCCTGTGGCGCGTCCCTGCAACGAGGATTTTAACACCCGCGGAGAAACCCTTCAAGACAAACGCCTGCCGCCACCGGCCTGCGGTGATTTCCTGTATCTATCGGTTGGCTCGGAAAGCAAGTTCTGGCTTTTCAAGGCCTCCAGGCCCGCCAAAATGGCCGGTGTCTGCCCTTCCATGCTCGCCTTGACTTGCCGTCGCGCGGTCGGATAATGCCCCTCGAGCGCCGCAGGCAAGGGGAATCCCACTCCGACCCCGGCGCCGGCCCAGCTCCCGGAGCGTTCTTCCATGCAAGCGTTTCACCTTCTGCGTTGCTCGATCGTGGCCGGCTTGGCGTTATCTCTATCTCTGGCCGGCGGTTGCGGCAGCCCGACCCGCTCGTCTTCCCTGCAAGCCGGTCCCGCACGAGCCACCGGCGACTACGCCAGCCGGCGACTGCCCGACGTCACCCTGGACGCGATTCGGCCGGTGGCGGCACAGGTCTTTCGATCGGCCTATCGCCTCGACACCGACCGTTCGGGCGGAACAATGCTCGTCTCCCGGCCGACCGAGGTCACGGATCGGCCGCAGACCGAGCGGGTCCGCGACGTGCTCGGTCGTCCCAACCGGCACCGCCGGATCGCGATCCTGCGGTTCAACCAGGACGGCTCCTCGGTCATGCTGCAGTGCCAGGTACGACTCGAGCGGCTGGACACGGCCGAGCGGGCGGCTTTCGCCCGCGAACGCGGGGACGATCGACCTTCGGACACACCCATCGAACGCATGGGTGCCGATGCTCCGCGAGCCCGCGAGGAGTGGGTCTACGTGAATCGCGATCGCCGGGCCGAGACCGATATCCTCGACAGCATCGTCCAACACTTCGCCGCCTCTCAGCCTGTAGGCCAATGACCGCCGTTGCCGCGAGACCCGATCATGAGCGACACCGACCGAGAGAGTTCCGGAATGGACCTTGACCGCATCGCGGCGGCGGTCCGCGAGATCCTCGCCGCCGTCGGCGAGGATCCCGACCGCGAGGGGCTCCGCCGGACGCCGATGCGCGTCGCCCGCATGTACGCCGAGGTCTTCGCCGGCCTGCAACAGGACCCGAGCGAACACCTCAGGGCGGCGTTCACCGAGAAATACGACGAGCTGGTCGTGCTCCGCGACATCCCGTTCCACTCGATGTGCGAGCACCACCTGCTGCCGTTCATGGGCCGGGCCCACGTCGCCTACCTGCCGGACGGGAAGATCATCGGCATCTCAAAACTTGCCCGGGTGGTCGAGACCTTCGCCCGTCGCCCGCAGGTCCAGGAGCGGCTCACCAGCCAGATCGCCGACCTGCTCATGGAACATCTGCAGGCCAAGGGCGCGGCGGTGATTATCGAGGCCACCCATGTGTGCATGACCTGCCGCGGCGTGCAGAAGCCCGGCAGTCTGATGGTGACCTCCGCGATGCGCGGCCGGTGCAAGTCCGACGCACGAACCCGCTCCGAAGTGCTCATGCTCCTCGGCGGGCAGAAGGCGCGTTGACGGCCAAGACGTGACCCGCGAACCAGGAAAAGGAGGAGACAATACCTCGTTTCCCGGCGAATTGGTAGCGGCCGGCGCCCCGGCCGGCCGCTCTACCGGGCCTTTTTGCAGACGGGCGACGCGCCTGCCTGCCTGTACGTGTCCGCCTGTCTGCGTGCCTGTCTGTGCGCGTCCGCCTGTCTGCGTGCCTGCCTGTGCGTGTCCGCACGCAGACAGGCCGACAAGCCAGGCTCGAACGAGAATCCCTGCCTGCCGCAGGCAGGCCTTCGCGTTCGTCCGAAAGCGGCCTTCGGCCACAACCCGATCACGCGCGAATCGCGCGCCTGTTGCACGAGGCCTGTTGTACGGAAGCGTTCGGAGTCGTGTAGGGACGAACGACTTTCCACAGTCCCGTAGGGACGAACGGCAATAGCCCGGCGTTTCAACGCCGGGGCAACAGTACGCCTGATTCATTTTCCACAGTCCCGTAGGGACGACCGACCTTACTGAATACCATCTTCACGTGAGGTATCAATCGTCCCTACGGGACTGGATCTTTTCTGTTCTCTAATCCTCCCTTTTCCCACCGTTGAAACGGTGGGCTATTATCATCGCGTCCCTGCGGG
>DATIKE010000246.1:0-4191 GCA_035477895.1 Phycisphaerae bacterium | reverse complement strand
GGAGCAGCCGTCCAGCGGCTTGACCGTTCGGGCCTGGTGTCATCGGCACCGGGTACAAGCGGCGTCGTTTCATTGGTGGCGGAGAGAGATGAAGCGGCGCGACAGGGAGAAGAGGCCCGCGTCGTTCGTTCCGGTCAGCGTCATCGAGGATGATCGCGATGATGATCGAAGTCGGATCGAGCAGTTCAATTCCGACCCATGGGCTTCGCCGGACGCTTACCAATCTCCGGGCCAGGCCGGGGATATTGCCACGATCGGAAGAAACCGGTTTGAGAAAAAGCCGGCTCGAATCAAGGTGATTCACTGAACAGCGGGGTGGGCAATATGTGTCGATCGCGCGAGGCGATCAGCCGAGAGCCATCTCGCGCTCGAGTGTCCGGCGCAGAGAGTCCTCACTGACGCCAAGCGTCCTGAGGGCCTTGCAGGCGGTGGAGCTTTTTTCGGCCACCAGGGCCAGCAGCAGGTGAATGGTGCCGACTTTCCAGTCGCCCATGTCGCGGGCCTCGTTCACCGCGCGGGACATGATGTTCCCGAAACACGGCGTCAGCGGCAGCATGCCCACCACGCCGGTGTCGGTCAGCCGATCGGCGGTGAGCCGGTCGAGTTCCTTGCGGACATTTTTCCCGTCGATCTTTTGCGTCCGCAAGAGCCGGGCCGCCAGGCTCGTCCCTTCCGAAAGAATCCCCAGCAGGAGATGCTCGGATCCGACGAAGCCGCATTCGTCCCGACGGGCGGCCTCGCGGGCCAGTCTGATAACCTGATCGGCTCGTTTGCTCAGATGATTCATGGTCATACTCGTATCGGCGAAACGATCCTCGGGGGCCGCCGACTCGCGACGTTGCCCCTGCCATCGGTATTCATCGGCCGGATTCACGGTGAACTTGACGGGCTGCGGGGGGGGTGCGATCGGACACGCCGCGATTAACGAAATCATCGGCCATCCGGGCGCGGGAAACGCGAGGAATCAACCGGGGAACGATTATCACTCCATGAGGAGCGATCGAAATCCATCCAGCCAAAGCCGCTTGCGAGGAACACGAATCCAGCGAGGAAGAGGATCGCGCAGACAGCCGCGAAAACGCGCTTGCCCCACAAGGCACGCCGCACCAGGCTTTCCTCGGATCGATAACTGACGACGAACGGGCGATCGACCACCCGCGGGGCGACGATCTCGTGGTTCTCGCTCACTTCTCCGATCACGTAGGCCTGCTGTTCCAGCGGAAACACCTGCTCGCTGTAGCTGAGGTGCCCATTGAAGTGCTGTGCCGTGATCTTGCCGGCCGGGCTTTCCGGCAGCGGCTCGTCCACACCGGCCAGTTCCAACCCGTCGAGCAAATCGAAGCTCGCGCCGTCAGGTCTCACCGTCACGCTCCCGCTGTCATCATGGACCGTGAATATAACCCGAGCCTCATTGCTGTAGCGCGTGGCGGAGTGGTGTTCGGTCACCGTGCGTGTGCGGCCCTTCGAGTCCCGTGCGATACGTGTGGTCGTCCAGTACTCGGTGACCGTCGAAACGAAGACCACGCATGGCAGCCTGGCCAAGTCGGAGATCAGGGGTTCGGTGGCGCGAACGACGCCTTTGACTTCGACCATCGCGGCGCCAAGACCGGGGATATCGCGGGCCTCGATCGTCGGCACCTCGCGAATGATATCGAGCCGGCGGGCACAGCGGCGCAGGCCGAGCCACCAGGCCAGCGCGGCCACAAGCCAGCATAACCCCCCTGCCACAATTAACCCCGGAACCACGCGTCGGCCTCCGTCAACGGCCCGGCGCACCATGGGCCGGCCCGGACGGAGAAGGTAAGCCATTCTACCTGCCGATTAAAGACCGAACCGTATCGACATGGCGGTCAGCGGCGCGCGACGGTCGCGCCCTGCCGACAGCAGCCGGCTTGGCGAACGATGGCCTTGCGGACCTCCTCAAGCGTCACGCCAAGGGCCTTGAGGGTCTTGTAGCCGGTGGAGTCCTTCTCGTTCAGCAAAGCCATCAGCAGGTGAATCGAGCACACCTGCCAGTTGCCCGACCCGCGAGCCGCCTCGGCCGCCTTGCTGAGCAGGTCGCGGAAGTTCGGCGTGCCCGGCAGGCGACCCAGCACCCACGTTTCAGACAGGCGATCCTGGTTGAGCTTGGCCAACTCCTCCCGCACAAGAGGCTCGGTGACCCCGCGATCGCGCAGGATCTGGGCGCCCAGGCCGGTGCCCTCCCGAACAATGCCGAGCAGCAGGTGCTCGGTGCCAACGAAACCGTGACTGTCCGCGCGGGCAATTTCCTTTGCCAACCTGAGAATCGCCTCCGCCCGCCTGGTGATTTGGATCATGTTCGAGCCCTCTCCAACGGGACAAGGCTTTCATATCCGATAACGGAACCTTTCAGCCCACGAGTTACGCCCCCCCACTTTCCCTGGGGCATCCGACAATCCACCACCAGTGACTATACGATTCCTTTTCAGTCAAGGCGCAAGGCAACCCCGGGCCCGATTCAGGCCCGCCGGCGAATGCCAACCCGGAACAGTCTCGACGCCCGAAAGCGCGGGGATTATCGGAGTGACTGGGAAAAAGCGGGGCGAGTTGCTTCAATGATACAACGAGCGGACACGATTCCCGCTCACAGCCGAAGGCCGTTGCCGGCGGCGGCCTTGAGCAGCACCTCGGCCATCACCTCGTAGCCGGCATAGTGCGGATGCAGGCCGTCGCGTGCGAAATCGCGGGGCAGGTCGCCGTCGGCGTCGGTCATGCGCGACCAGTAGTCGACGTACACGCAACCCTTCTCATCGCACAGTTTCATGAGGATCTCGTTGATCCGGGGCAGAACGCGCTTCTTGTCGGCGTGGGCCTTGTTGTCGCCGTTGGTCGGGAGGATCGAGCAGACCAGCGTGTTGATGCCCGCGGCCCGGGCGGCGTCCATCATCGAGCCGAGCGAAGCGGTCACGGACCGGACGATCTCGTCGTCGGGGACCCCCGCCCCCTGCATGCGGGCGACGTCGTTGGTGCCGGCCAGGATGACCACGTTGCGCGGGCGAAGCTGGATGACGTCGGCCGGAAAGCGCCGGACCATGACCTCCGCCGTGTCGCCGCTGATGCCACGGTTGACGATGATGCCGGCCGGCGGCACGAAGTACGCGGCCAACTCCCACAACTCGGTGATCGAATCACCCATGAAGACGGTCCCGACGGCCACGTTCTGGCGAACGACTTGCTCGTTCCAGAAATCGAAATAGCCGCGACGCTTGTCCGCCGGGGCATTGTTTCCGACCGTACCGGGTTGGATGACCTCTCGCGTCGACGGAGCGGCGATCACTGTCTTTTTCGGCCGGGCGTCGGCCGCACAGCCGGCCAGCAGGCCCGCCGTCACAACAATCCATCCCAGAACCGACCATCGTGTGGACCGAATACGCATGCGTGTCCCCTTGTTTGTCATTGATCAGGAAGGGGGAGACTACCGCAGGCGGCCGGTCCGGGCAATCCGCAGCCCCCGCGGGTAGCCAACGGGATCCAAGATGGACCTGGGACAGTTGGACGGGCGGGGAAAGCGGGGTGTCTCCCGACAACTTCAAACATGCAGGGACCGGGAACGCGAACAGGATTGCGTGTCCCCGTTTTTCCCAAGCCTCGCGATGGGGGCCATGGTGCCGGACGGCACGGGTGACTGCCCGGCCGACAAGCACAAGCCGGATGGGGTGGACGCCCGGGCACGAAACAAAAATCCGCCGCAAAATCGGCTGCCGCGAGCAGCATCTATAAATTGGGTGAGACCGGAGCGGCAGCCACCAATTCTAGTGGTCCCCTGGAGACCAGGCGTCGTGAATGTCATCCGTCGAGGCCCGGCGGGCGCGAATTAAGGAATTACACCCCTTGCTGTTGTCCGATAATGTAGTATGAAAGGAGCGTAGGCGTCAGGGAAAGGGAAGCAACCAGGCAACTCATATCCCTCCATCCCGGCGTGCGGAATGCAAGAAAAGGGGAGGCACATCCAGGCGGCCATTCACGGACGAAGGATCGCCTGTCCGCGGTCGTCAGAACACAATGGGGCTTGTCCTTCGACAAGACCATCTATAGGCAGTCAAGGCCTTAGCGGACGGTTTTTGAAAGATCTTTGACAAGTGAAGATTCCTCAGGGTTTGGTGGCCGGTCGTTGGATCAGGTAAGGCCGACGGTCGGTCATGATTCGCCAGACGACGGGACACAGCTTGA